>NZ_JBDOQU010000005.1:0-257311 GCF_039839375.1 Inquilinus sp. CAU 1745 | reverse complement strand
TCTCAGCCGCTGATCCATCACACAGGTCTCTCTCCAGGGCATGGCCGCACCTCCTGCAACCACTCTGAGACCTGTCACCCATGTCGCCGGGCTAAACTGTCACCTATCTATCCGGGTTGGACCCCACCCTCACCCTCTCCCGCGAAGCAGGAGAGGGGAAATTACGATCAAGGTTAGCGCCTATGGGATCAAGTCCGGCATGACGACAATTGCGTTCAGGCGTGGGCGGAGGCCAGGTCGTCCAGGCGGCGGAGCAGGTAGTCGGCGTCTTCCGATCGCATGCTGTCGCACTGGGTGAGGATGCGTTCGATCATCGTGCGGCTGTAGATCTCCCGGTCATAGTCCGCGCCGCCGAAATCGGTCTGCTGCGCGACATCGAGCGCCATCCGGATGGCGCCCTGCAGCGAGGGCGGGAGGCCGGCGCGCGAGCACAGGGACTGGAGCCCCAGCATGCCCGGGTCGTGGATCAGCCGGCGGGCGTTCGGCAGCTTGACCTTCGCCATGGTCGAGATCGCGACCTCGAAGAACAGCACGTCTCCGGCGCAGAGCGCGCGCAGCACCAGCGACGGCGTCAGCCGGCCGTTGGCGTAAAGCTGCCGGGCCAGCCTCTCCACATCGGCCGTCCCCTTGCCTTCGCCGATCAGGTTGACGGTCGCTCTTTCGCGGGCCTTCAGGATCAGTTCGCTGGCCGAATCGATCGTCAGATCATGGTGGGCGACCAGATAGTCGCGCAGATGATCGGACAGCCGCGCGACCAGCCTTTCGGCCACGGCGATCGGCAGCCTGTCGCGCTTGACCAGCGGTTCCTGTATTGCCGGCATGTCGCCGAACCGGTCGACGATGCGGTTGAGTCCCGCTTCGGACAGCGTCGCGCCATTGTTGCCGACAAGCGTTCCGACGACATGGGCGTTGTCGGTTTCGATCAGGGCGTCGGCAAGCTCCGCCGGCACCTCCTTGCGCCGTGCGATGGCGATCTGCCTGGCCTCATGCCCGTTGCGGACCAGATCGACCAGGTCGGGGACGGACAGGAGGTCGGAGAATTCGAGAATCGGCGCGGCGACGCTGTCGATGTCGTTGGCGAGGGTCAGGACAAGGTCCCGCGGCAGGTTCTTAGCGGTCTTCAGATTGGCGGACAGCGCCTCCCGCACCAGCGCGGACGCGTCGCGCACCATGGCGCGGACGATGTCTTCGGCCAGCTTCCGCTCTTCCTGGGACAGGCTTTCCGTGGAGATGTGGGTGGCCACCTTCGCCACGGTCTCCGCGCGGGATTCCGCCGAGGGGTTGGAGACGAGCTTTGCGACGTCGGCGTGGGAAAGGCTCGCGGTCATGAGTCCTCAATCTTAAGGGCACGCCAGCAGGAAACGGCCTCGTCAGGGGCCGCCATGCAGCGTGACGCCGGAGGGGTTAAAGGGTGATTAATCGAACCCGGTTGGAGAGCAATTATCTCTTTTGTTTCTCAAGATGAGCCGGCCGCGCCATTCCTGTGTCGTTCCCCCTGGACCAGCGTCCATTCCACCACCCGGCGCATCGTCTTGCCCAGCGCCTGGTCGAAGGCCGCGATGACGCCTTCGAAGCCCGCGCCGGTCGCCGGCTCCACGAATTCGAAGGTCTCGCTGGCGACGATCTGGCGTTCCGGCATCGTGATCAGCTTGGCGTTGAAGCGGACCCGCGCGCGGGTGCCGGCCCCGTTCCATTCCTCCGCCTGGAATTCGCGGAGGTCGCCGCTCAGCACATAATCCGACCGCAGGCCGATCGCGTCGCGGCTGACGCCGACGATCTTGCCGGAATTCTCGAAGCTTTCGACCAGCAGGCGCTGGACCATCGCCGGTGCCCGGTCGGTCCAGGCGACCGAGGCGTAGTAATCCACCGTCGTCGGCGTTGGGCTGAGCGCGATCCGCACGGTATCGAGCCCCGCCGCCGCCACCGGCGGCTCCACCAGAAGCTGCCAGTCCACCGCCGGCAGGCCGGGGTCGAAGGTGCTCTTGGGCGTCAGCGTGTAGAGCTGGGGCGGCTCCGGCACGATGGAGATGGCGGCGCACCCCGCGGTCGCGCCCGCGGCCAGTCCGGCGGCGGTCATGCGGAGGACCGATCGCCGGCGAAAGAGGATTTGTTGGCTCATTGGGTGGGAACGCCCTGATTCGTGGTTCCGAAAAGGAAGGTGCGCGGATCGCGCTCGATTCGCTCGGCGACCCGCGCCAGCGTGTTGGCGAGGCTTCGCAGCTCCGCGACCATGATGGTGAATTCCACCAGCCCGGTCTGAGAAAATTCCGTCAGCCCCGGCCGGGCCGCGGTGATGACGGCGTCAAGCTGCTCGGCCGCATGGCCGAAGGTCTGCGCCAGCTCGCGATATTCCTGCGTGGTGGCGGAGAAATCGGCCGACGCCTGCGCCACCCCCTCCTCCACCGTCGCCAGGGTCCGGTCCAGATCGTCGCTGATGCGGGCCATGTCGATGCGCAGTTCCTCCACCATCCCGTCGGCGTTCACGATCAGCGCGTCGGCATGCTCAACGCTGTCTGCGAGTGAGGCGGTCAGATCCTGAACGTTGGCGAGAGTCCGGGCGATCATCTGCTGGTTCTCATCCGACATCAGCTCGTTGATCCGGTCCATCACATCGGCGAACTGCTGCATCGTGGCGGGGAAGGTCTCCAGCACCGCCTGGAGCGTCGAGGGCCGCGATTCGATGACGGGGTACTCCTGCCCGTCGCTGGCGACCAGAGGTGCGGCATCTGCCGAACCGCCTGTGATCTGGACGAAGGGAACGCCGGCGATGCCCTGGGTGGCCAGCGACGCCACGCTGTCCTGGCGGATCGGCGTGTCGGGCTGGACCTCGATCATCACGCGAATCTGGCCGATATCCGTGGAATCGAAGCCAAGATCGACCACCTGTCCGACCGGGATGCCGCGCACCTGGACCGTCGAGCCCTGCTGGAGGCCGGTCACGGAGCCGGTGAAATAGATCAGGTAGCGGTCGCCCGGCTCCTCGAAGCTGATGCGGCCGAGCCAGACGACGAACAGCACGAGCCCGGCGATGAGCGCCAGGACGAAGCTGCCGACGGTGATGTAGGAGGCGCGGGTCTCCATCAGTTCCGCTCCTTCCGCTCGGCGGCGGCGTGATCAGCGGCACGGGCGGCGGCGCGGCCGCGGGGGCCGTGGAAATATTCCCTGATCCAGGGATGATCCAGCGCCATCAGATTCTCCATCGTGTCCACGATGATCCTCCGGTCCACCAGCACGGCGATGCGGTCGCAGATAGCGGACAGGCTGTCCAGATCGTGCGTCACCATGCAAACGGTGAGATTAAGGCTGCGTTGCAATCCGGCGATCAACTCGTCGAACGAGGCCGCGCCGATCGGGTCCAGCCCGGCCGTCGGCTCGTCCAGGAAAAGCAGCGCCGGGTCCAGCGCAAGCGCCCGGGCGAGGCCGGCGCGTTTGCGCATGCCGCCGGACAGCTCCGACGGCAGCTTGCCGGCCGCGACCGGCGGCAGGCCCGCCATCGCGATCTTCACCCGCGCGATCTCCGAAATCAGGTCGCGGGGAAGGTCGGTATGTTCCTTCAGCGGCGTCATCACGTTCTCCTCCACCGTCATGGAGGAGAAGAGCGCGCCGTCCTGGAAAAGCACGCCCCAGCGGCTCTGCATCCGCCGCCGCTCCGCCGGCGTCAGCTCGGCCGTGTCCCGGCCGAATATCTCGATCCGGCCGGATGCCGGCTTGTGGAGCCCGATGATCTCCCGCAGCAGCACGGACTTGCCGGTGCCCGACCCGCCGACGATGCCCAGCACCTCCCCGCGGCGCACCGCGAGGTCCAGCCCTTCATGGATCACCTGGGGGCCGAAGCGGGTCGACAGGCCGGTGATGCGGATGACGATCTCCTCGTCCTCCGTCTCCGGCCGGTCCATGATGGCGGTCGCTCCGGTCAAGCCCTCAGACCCCCATCGTCGCGAAGATGATCGAGAAGATCGCGTCCAGCACGATCACCAGAAAGATCGACTGGACGACGGCGGTGGTGGTCAGCCGGCCCACGCTTTCCGCGCTGCCGCCGACCTTCAGCCCCTGATAGCAGCCGACCATGGCGATGGTGAAGGCGAAGACGGGGGCCTTCACCATTCCGATCCAGAACTGCGACAGGTCGACCGCCGACTGTAGCTGACCCATGAATTGCGGGAAGGTGATCCCCAGCGCGGCCCAGCTCATCACCGCGCCGCCGAAGAGGGCGACGATGTCGGCGTAGAAGACCAGGAGCGGCAGCGTAACCATCAGCGCGATGACGCGCGGCAGGGTCAGGATGTCGACGGGGTCCAGTCCCAGGGTCCGCATCGCGTCGACTTCCTGGTTCACCTTCATCGTGCCGATCTGCGCGGTGAAGGCCGAGCCCGACCGGCCGGCGACGATGATCGCCGTTATCAGCGCGCCCAGTTCGCGCAGGACGGAGATGCCCAGCAGGTTCACCACGTATATCTCCGCGCCGAACTGGCGGAGCTGGTCCGCCCCCTGATAGGCCAGCACGACGCCGATCAGGAAGGACAGAAGGCCGACGATCGGCATGGCGGCAAGCCCCGTCGCCTCCATATGGTGGACGATGCTGGTGGCGCGCAGGCGGCGCGGATGGGCGATGGCCCCGCCCAGCCGGATGACCAGCATGCCGAGGAAGTTCAGGAGCGCGAGCGATTCCCGCCCGAAATCGACCGTCGCCCGGCCGACGCCGCCGACGAAGCGGATGACAGGCCCCTCCCCCGGCCCGGACGGCGCGGGGGGCGGCTGGGGCGCGGCCTCATCGACGGCCGCCATCAGCCCGGCAAGGTCGGGCGGCGGGTCGACGATGCTTACCGAAGCGCCGGCCGCCACCAGTCTTTCCCGCGCCCGGTGCAGCAGCCACGCGCCCGCGGTGTCGATCGCCGTGAGGCCGGAAAGGTCCAGCGTGACCTGCTCACCGCCCGTCGCCGGCACGGAATCCAGTTCCGCCTCAAGCCGGGCGGCCGCGCCGATGTCCCAGTCGCCGACGGCGCGGAGCACGGTCCCGTCGCCCGCGCGGTCGACGGTCAGCGTGGCCGCATCCCCCGGCATCGCCGAATTGCCATTTGCGGCTATGACGTTACGATGCGCCACCGACGCTCCCACCTGCTCTCCGGGCCATTTCTGTCACAGCTTTTTCCAACGCGCCGTCACCGGAACCGATCCATGGATTTGAAGTCCCACATCCGCCACGTTCCCGATTTTCCTAAACCGGGAATCCTTTTCTACGACATTTCCACCCTTCTGGCCCACCCGGCGGCGTGGCGGGAGACGGTACGGCGGCTGGCCGAGGCGGTGAAGCCGATGGAGCCGGAGATCCTGGTGGGCATCGAATCCAGGGGCTTCCTGACTGCCGCGCCCCTGGCGCTGGAGCTGGGGCTGGGGTTCGTGATGGCGCGCAAGAAGGGCAAGCTGCCGGGCGAGACCGTCACCCATACCTACGACCTGGAGTACGGATCGGACGCCATCGAGATCCAGGCGGGCGCGGTGAAGAAAGGGCAGAGGGTGGTGGTGCTGGACGATCTGCTGGCGACCGGCGGCACGTTGGCCGCTTCGGTCGACCTGCTGCGCGAGGTCGGGGCCGACGTGCGCGGCGCAGCCTGCATCATCGAACTCTCGTTCCTGAACGGAAGGTCGCGGCTGGACGTGCCGGTCGAGACGCTCATCACCTACGACAGCTAGGAGCCGGCTCCCATGCGCCGCTGGCAGGATCTGACGACGGAGGATTTCGCCGGCCTGGACCCGGAACGGACGGTGGCGGTGCTGCCGGTCGCGGCGATCGAGCAGCATGGACCCCATCTGCCGCTGTCGGTCGATGCCGACATCAATGCCGGAATCATCGACCGCGCCATGGCGCTGGCGGCCGACGACCTGCCCGCCCTTGTCCTGCCGACGCAGGCGATCGGCAGCAGCGGGGAGCATTCCGCCTTCGCGGGCACCCTCTCCCTCCATCCCGGCATATTGGGGGCGGCGCTGGCCATGATCGTGGAAAGCGCGGCCGCGGCGGGGGTGCGGAAATTCCTCTTCTTCAACAGCCATGGCGGCAACCCGCCGGCGCTTGAATCGACCGCGACGGACCTTCGCGCCCGGCGCGGGCTGTTCGTCGCCACCGCCCACTGGTTCGCGGCCGATCTGGCGGAAGGGCTGTTCCCGGCGGAGGAGATAGCGCACGGCATCCATGGCGGCGCGGTCGAAACATCGGTCATGCTGCATCTCCGCCCCGAACTGGTGCGGCGGGACAGGCTGAAGGATTTCCCGTCGCTCGACGCTTCGCTGGCGGCGGAATACCGGCATCTTCGGGCGCTGGGGTCGGTGTCGTTCGGCTGGCAGACCCAGGATCTGAACCCGTCCGGCGCGGTCGGCGACGCTCGCGATTCAGACGAGGAGCGCGGCCGGATGCTGGTCGACCGCGCCGCGCGCCGGCTGATCGAACTGCTGGAGGAGATCGCGCGCTTCCCGCTGTCGGCGCTGAAGTCCTGATCGACGAAGTCGCGAACGGGGATTCCTATGAAATGCGCGCCAGCGCGTCCCTTATCTGCGCGATGTCGTAGGGTTTCTGCAACACGCCCTCGTCGCGGTATCCGTCGATAAGCCCTTCGGACCCGTATCCGCTGGCGAACATGAAAGGGACGCCGCGCTGACGCAGGATGTCGGCGACAGGAAAGGTTTTCGTTCCGGCCAGATTTATATCGAGCACCGCGAAGTCGATGTCCTTTTCGCGGGCAAGTCCGATCGCTTCGCCGATGCGGGTGGCGGGTCCGATCACCTGATATCCCATCTCGCCCAGAAGGGCCTCCAGATGCATGGCGACCAGAAATTCATCCTCGACGATCAGAACCCGTACTGCTCTCCCCTCGGCCACTCGCCCCCCCCCGAATTTCCGACGGGCAAAGGCGCATCGATCGTGCAGACAACACCGGCCGGTTCGTAGGAAACGCGCACCTCGCCGCCAAGTTCCGCCGCCAGCGCCCGTTCGATCAGGCGGGAGCCGAAGCCTTTTCGTTTCGGTTCAACGACCTTCGGTCCCCCGCTCTCCTCCCAGCGCAGCTTCAAACGGGGGGCCTCGCCGTTGCTTTCAATCTTCCAGCGAAGTTCGACCTTGCCGTCCTCGCGGGAGAGCGCGCCGTATTTCGCGGCGTTGGTGGACAGTTCATGCAGAGCCATGGAGATCGCCAGCGCAGAGGCCGGAACGAGTTGAACCGCCGGGCCTTCGATCCGGAAGCGGTCCTCCCCGCCCGAAAGCGGCTCGACCGTATCCGAAACCAGGTCGGCGAGGTTCGCGCCCGTCCAGTTCTCGCGGGTGAGCAGGTCATGCGCCTTCGCCAGGTTGATCAGCCGCGATTCGAACGCCGCGCGCGCATCCTCGATTGTCGCTGCGTGCCCCAGGGTCTGGGAGGCGATGGACTGGATCACCGCCAGCGTATTCTTGACGCGATGGTTGAGTTCGCGGATCAGGATTCTTCGATGTACGTCCGCGCGCCGCCGTTCGGTCATGTCGCGCGCGATCTTCGACGCGCCGACGATTTTGCCGTTGGCATCCCTCAGCGGCGATATGGTCAAGGAAACCCAGATCTGGCTCCCGTCCTTGCGCAGCCGGATGGTCTCATAATGTTCGATGTGTTCGCCCCGGCGAATACGATCGAGGATATGAGTTTCCTCGTCATGGCGATCGGGCGGAATCAGGGTGAGGATGGATTTGCCGACGATCTCTTGGCCTTTATAGCCGAACAGCCGCTCGGCGCCTCTGTTCCAACTGGCGATAACGCCTTCGAGGTTCTTGCTGACGATGGCGTCGTCGGAAGATTCCACGATCGCCGCGAGACGACTGCTCAGCCGTTGCTCGCTTTGCCGAAGCGCGGCTTCGGCCTTCCTGCGCTCGGTAATGTCCTCGATGGCGAGCAGTATCAGAATCTCGCGCCCGCCTCCACGAACGAGCTTCGTGGCGTTGAGCAGCATGCAGCGGTCGCCGATATCATGAAAGTCATGCTCGACCTCGAAATCGGCGATGGTCTGGTTCTTCGAGAGCACTTCGTCCAGCAGTCCTCGCAGTGCCGGAATGTCCCACTGTCCATTGCCGAGTTCATAGACAAGCCGGCCTTCGGTTGCCTGCCGGCCGACATGAAACTGCCTATAGAAGGCGCGATTGGCCGATTGGACGCGCAGATGCCCGTCCAGAACCAGCAAGGGCTGCCGGATCGTCTCGACGATGGCTTCCGACAGGATGCGCGCCTCGTCCGCCATTTGTGTGATGTCGCCCGCCGACGCGCCGATGCCGACGGCCTGAACCGACGCCGGCCGCACGATGTCCGGGTCGCGCGGTTTGGTTTCGATCCCGCGCTTCGGCGATGACGCCTCTGTCGAGCGGTTTTTCATAGCGCGAATCCGGCGTCCTGTCGCAGTGAGCTTCTTCACATCGACCGAAGCCCGACCAGCGACAGCGCAACATTGGCAGGCCGATCCGATCCACGCGTACGAATTCCCACTCTACGACCGATCCGAGCCGCATTGAAGTTTCCCAAATGAGGCATAGCAGGTCAGTCCGCCTCCGCCGGCCGGACGCGCAGTTCGCCCGCCGCTTGGCGCAGCACCTGGACGGCCGCCGTCAGCGCCAGGGTCGCCATGACCGAAGCGACCAGAAGGTCGGGCCAGGCGCTGCCGGTGGCGAACACGCCCGACGCGGCGATGACGACGGCCAGATTGCCGATGGCGTCGTTACGGCTGCACAGCCAGACCGACCGGCGGTTGCTGTCGCCGCCGCGGAAGCGGAAGAGCATCACCGCCACGCCGACGTTGGCGGCGAAGGCTAGGACGCCGACAATTCCCATGATCCCGGCTTCCGGCACGCCGCCGGACGTCAATCCGTGCGCCGTTGCGGCGATCACCCAGATGCCGAACGCGCCCATGGACAGCCCCTTGGCCATGCCGGCCGCCGCGCGCCAGCGCAGCGACATTCCCAGCACGAAGAGGCTGATGGCGTAGTTGGCGGCGTCGCCCAGGAAATCCAGCGCGTCGGCCTGGAGGGCGACCGATCCGGCGGCAAGGCCGGCCGCAAGTTCCGTCCCGAACATGGCGGCGTTGATCGCCAGCGCGGCCCAGAGGACGCGTCGATAATTGCGATCGGCGTCCCCCGCCGGGGGCTCGACATGATGGCAGCAATGGGTTCCCACGACAGAACATCCTCGCGATTCCGGAGCGTTGGAGGCAGGATGGACCCTGTAGCCGCTACAGGGTCAACGGGGAAATTCAATGGCCGGAGAGGAAGCTGTCTTCAGCATCGGCGCGCTGGCGAAGGCGACGGGCTGCAAGGTCGAAACCATCAGATATTACGAACGCATCGGCCTGCTGCCCGCGCCGGCGCGCACCGGTTCGGGCTACCGCGCCTACAGCCCGGCGCACCGCGACCGGCTGAGCTTCATTCGCCGCAGCCGCGATCTGGGCTTCCCGCTGGAGGATATCCGCGAGATGCTGCGCCTGTCCGACGACCGGGAGCGCCCCTGCGCGGAGATCGACGAGATCGCGCGCGGTCATCTGGGCGAGGTGAAGCGCAAGATCGCCGATCTGAAGGCGCTGGGGGCGGAGCTGGACAGCATGATCTCCCAATGCCGGCACGGCGCGGTGTCGGACTGCGGGATCATCGGCGCGCTGTCGCCCGAGGCCGGCGGGCGACGGGGCCGGTCTCAACTCGGAAATAGCCCATAAAAAACAAAGTCATGCTGGACTTGATCCAGCATCCATGCGGTGTCGGCAGCGGGCGAAGTCGCACCCGGTCCTTCGCCATCAGCGAAGCGGCGAGGGCCTATGGATTCCGGATCAAGTCCGGAATGACCTAAGGGAGAAGCTCTCGCCCCTATCCCTCATGGTGAGCCCGTCGAACCATGTGTGCCCCGCACCTTTCGACAGGCTCAAGGTGAGGAATCCTTCCGGAAGTCCGCCGCCGGTGAAGCGGCCATGGCCCATGGATTCCGGATCAAGTCCGGAATGGCCAACAAAACAATGTCATGCTGGACTTGATCCAGCATCCATGTGGCGTCGATGCCGGGTTGGACCGCGCCCGGTTCTTCGCCAACGGTGACGCGGCCATGGCCCATGGATTCCCGATCAGGTCGGGAATGACCAACAGGGGGACCCCACGCAACCCTGCGGCATGTCGGGCGTTTGAGTTCCCAGCGTTGATTCCCTCCGGCGTTTGGTTCAGAAGACCGGCATGTCGCAAAAGAAGCCTTCCGCACTCGATACGGTGATCGTCCCGATAAACCGGGCCGGCTATCCGTTCATCGCCGTCTTCTTCCTGGTCGCCGTGCTGCTGGGCACCTTCTGGGAGCCGCTGTTCTGGCTGGGCCTGCTGGCGACCGGGTGGTGCGTCTATTTCTTCCGCGATCCGGACCGGGTGACGCCGACACGGCCGGGCCTGATCGTCTCCCCCGCCGACGGCACCGTGCAGATGATCGAACCCGCCGTGCCGCCGGCCGAGCTGGGGCTGGGCGACGCGGAGCTGATGCGGGTCAGCGTCTTCCTGAACGTCTTCGACGTGCATGTGAACCGCGTTCCGGCCTATGGCGTGATCGACAAGGTCTCCTACCGGCCCGGCAAGTTCTTCAACGCCAGCCTGGACAAGGCGAGCGAGTTCAACGAGCGGTCGTCGGTCGCCATGACGCTGCCGGAGGGCAAGCGCATCGTCTTCGTGCAGATCGCGGGGCTGGTCGCCCGGCGCATCATCAACGAGCTGCGGGAAGGCCAGAGCGTCGTCGCCGGGGAGCGGTTCGGGCTGATCCGGTTCGGCAGCCGGCTGGACGTCTACCTGCCGGACGGCGCGGCGCCGATGGTGATCGTGGGCCAGAAGACGGTCGCCGGCGAAACCGTGCTGGCCGATCTTGAGAGCGCGGAGCCGACGAGGCTGGGGGCCGCGCGCTGATGCAGGAGCCACGCCGCCGTCGTCGTCCCCGGCTCAGAGGCCTGTCGATCAACCGGCTGCTGCCCAACCTGCTGACGATCTTCGCGCTGGTGTCGGGCCTGACATCGATCAGGTTCGCGATCCAGGACCGGTGGGAACTGGCGGTGATCGCGATCCTGGTCGCGGCCATACTTGACGTGATGGATGGCGGGCTGGCGCGGCTTCTGAAGGCGTCCTCGCCGCTGGGCGCGCAGTTGGACAGCCTGTCGGACTTCGTCTGCTTCGGCGTCGCGCCGGCGCTGCTGCTTTATCTCTGGACGGGAGAGAACGCCGGAAGCCTGGGCTGGCTGGTGACGCTGGCCTTCGCCATCTGCGCGGCCATGCGGCTGGCCCGCTTCAACGTCGCCAAGGAAGCCGACGACAAGCCGGCGTGGGCGGCGACCTAT
The DNA here is from genome assembly GCF_039839375.1 of Inquilinus sp. CAU 1745. Lineage (NCBI taxonomy): Bacteria > Pseudomonadati > Pseudomonadota > Alphaproteobacteria > Rhodospirillales > Rhodospirillaceae > Inquilinus > Inquilinus sp. CAU 1745. Next base: position 245,965 of record NZ_JBDOQU010000005.1, on the reverse strand, counting down.
TTCACCGGCGTCCCCTCCCCCGCCGGCGCCGGGCTGGCGCTGCTGCCGATGATGATCGACTTCCAGACCGGCCCCGGCATCAGCGGCTATCCCGTGCTGGTCGCCCTGTGGACGGTCGTGGTCGGCCTGCTGATGGTGTCGAACCTGTCGACCTTCTCCCTGAAGAAGGTGCGCATCCCGGAACGCCATCTGATCTTCGTCATGGTCGGGCTGGGCCTCCTGATCGCGGCCCTGTTCAGCGCGCCCTGGCAGACCCTGACGATCCTGGCGCTGCTTTATCTCTGCACCCTGCCGATCAGCCAGTTGCGCTATCAGCGCCAGATGCGGGAGACGGCGGAGAAGGGCGCGATCCAGCCCGATGCGCTGAACGAGGCGATCCTGGACGAGATCGAGGATGAGGACGGCGAGGACGAGCCCCCGCCGCCCGCCGACTCCCCTTCCCCGCCGCGCTGATTGTTTCCGACTGACCGGAGGATTCAAAGCCCATGACTTCCCCCTGGTGGCGCGGCGCAATCATCTATCAGGTCTATCCCCGCAGCTTCCTGGACACCGATGGCGACGGCATCGGCGATCTTGCCGGAATCGTCGAGAAGATGGGCTATATCGCGTCGCTGGGCGTGGACGCGCTGTGGGTTTCGCCCTTCTTCAAATCGCCGATGAAGGATTACGGCTACGACGTCTCCGACTATCGGGCGGTCGATCCGATGTTCGGCCAGGATTCCGACGCCGACCGGCTGATCGAGGCGGCGCACGACCATGGTCTGAAGCTGATCATCGACATGGTGCTGGCCCATTCGTCGGACCGGCACGCCTGGTTCGAGGAAAGCCGCGTGAGCCGGGACAATTCGAAGGCCGACTGGTATGTCTGGGCGGACCCGAAGCCGGACGGCACACCGCCCAACAACTGGCTGTCGGTGTTCGGCGGCCCGGCCTGGCAGTGGGAATCCCGGCGGCGGCAGTACTATCTGCGCCATTTCCTCAAGAGCCAGCCGAACCTGAACTGGCACAATCCGGAAGTCGTCAGGGCGATGATGGGCGAGGTCCGGTTCTGGCTGGACCGCGGGGTCGACGGGCTGCGGCTGGACGCCATCACGACCATGGTCCACGACCAGGCGCTGCGCGACAACCCGCCCCTTCCGGCGGGCGGCCAGTCCGACGTGGCCGGCACGCCCGACAACCCCTTCACTTACCAAGAGCATCGCCACAGCCGCGACCGGCCGGAGATCATGGAGCGGTTTGCGGAGCTGCGGAGCCTGGTCGATCGCTATCCCGACAGGTTCCTGATGGGCGAGATCGCGGATGTCGACACGATCGCCGTCTCAGCCAAATACACGAAGGGCAGCGGCGCGCTGCACAGCTGCTACAATTTCCAGTTCACGCATGAAGCGTTCGACCGGGCGCACCTGACCTCCGTCGTCTCCCGCACCGAGCACGCGCTGGAGGATGGCTGGATCACCTATGCCTTCGGCAATCATGACGTGATGCGGGCGGTCAGCCGCTGGCGCCGGCTGACGCCCTTGGCCAGCGACGACCGGGCGCTGGCAAAGCTGCTGATGGCCTGCCTCTTCTCCCTGCGCGGCGGGGCCTGCCTCTATCAGGGGGAGGAACTTGGGCTGACGGAAGCCGACATCGCGTTCGAGGATCTGCGCGACCCCTGGGGGATCGAGTTCTGGCCCCGCTTCAAGGGCCGGGACGGCTGCCGGACGCCGATGCCCTGGCAATCGGACGCGCCGGCCGGCGGGTTCACCGAAGGGACGCCCTGGCTGCCCCTTGCCGAGGACCATCGGCCGCTGGCGGTGGACCGGCAGGAGGCGGACGCGGAATCGCCGCTGAATTTCTGCCGCCGCTTCCTGGCCTGGCGCAAGGCCCGACCGGCGTTGCTGGCGGGCGACATCGCGATCCTGGAGACGACCGACCCGGTCTTCGCCTTCGAACGGTCGCGGGAGGATGAACGGCTGGTCTGCGCCTTCAACATCGCCAATGCCGAGACGACGATCGAGGCCGGCGACTGGACGCCCCTGCCCGCCCCCGGCATCGCCTCGACCCTGCGGGACGGCCGCCTGACCCTGCCGCCCTTCGGGACGTTCTTCGGGAGGGTGGGGGATTTATCGTCAGCAGTATCGCTTCTCGATAAAGGTATAGAAAAGGTATGATTTCGGGGCCATAATCATCCATATGGAGTTCGATTTTGATGTCGCCAAAAGCGCGTCGAACAAGGCCAAGCACGGCATCGATTTCGAAGAGGCTCAGACCCTTTGGGACGATCCTGACTTGCTGGAAGCCCCGGCTCGCACTGACGACGAACCACGTTTCCTCGTGATTGGCCTGATCGACGGTAAGCACTGGTCTGCCGTCTGCACCTGGCGAAGGAACCGTCTGCGGATTATCTCAGTTCGACGCGCCAGAAAGCGGGAGATAGAGCATTATGAAGGCAGTTGATTTCGACCGAAAATTCGACAAGGGCGAGGATATGAGCGATCAGGTGGACTGGTCGAAGGCGCGCCGACCCAATATCACGACGAAGCGGGTCAATGTGGATTTCCCCGCATGGGTGGTGACCGGTCTTGATCGGCAGGCACAACGGCTCGGCGTCACGCGACAGGCGCTCATCAAGCTCTGGATCGCGGAGCGCCTGGATTAACGGCCTCAGGTTTCATCCCTGCGCCCATCCCTTGCGGCGGCAGCCTCTCGCCCCCATAATCAATCCTAGTCGTCAACAACGGAAAGGAGGTGATCCAGTGTCTGATTGTCGAGAGCCGCGGCCGTCGGTCGCCGTGACCTGGGTCTCCACCTCTATCGGGACCCGCGCCGCGTGACGCGACGCATCGCGGTCCGCCAAGGGCCGCGGTTGGACAAGGGAAGGGCCGCTCCGCATGGGGCGGCCCTTCTTCTTTTCTTCTATAAAAAGATGGGGATGACGGGGATAAGCTATACCAGCTACCAACAGCCAGTTGAACTGATTGGGGTCAAAACATGTCGCGGACAACGGAAGAGTGGGCAACCGATAACAGCCTAGGTAGTCGTCTTGAAGGTGCTGTCGCGGCCCTCGCCATTAGTGGGGCTCCAATGAAAGAACGTATTAAAGAAGCTTATTCATGCGTCCATTGCCTTCGGATAGATGATTTCCCAGAGCAATATCAAGCTGATGCCGAAACCGTCCTGAACGTCATTGAGAAGGTTGAGAGAATCGAGAGCCGCAATCTCACCTATTTCAATTATGGATCGCTTTCCACTTCAGAAAAGAAGAAGTGGGCCGCAGCAGTTATGAAGTTGTTTAAAGTCTGGAATAGGCACCATGGTCATCACAGACCCGAAGAAGCACCACTACATAGTTATGCGTAAGGAAACCGTAGCTTCCGTGCTTTCTGCCGCAAATCATCGAATCATAAATCGAACAATCATCGAATTTCCTGGCATTGCGGCCAACACCGCCCTATATGAACGCTTGTGAGTTTCATTGAGGGACGCGAGTCGTCCCATATCCGGCGGCGCGAACGGTGCCGCACCACCCTCGGCGACATGACCGTGGAAGCCAGGAGACGCACCCCCGAGGGGATGCGCCCGGACACGCCTGCGCCGACAATCAAGAGCAGGAATGAAAGCAGACATCACGGGCCGCCATGAAGCGCCCGAAACGACGGTTCGCCGCGCCAGGAACGGCCGCGCGGGCCGCCAAACCCCCGCCATCATCACGGCCGGGAGCCCCATCAAACCGAAGAATGACGAGATCCTGATCCTGCCGCTGGGCGGCTGCGGGGCCATCGGCATGAACATGACGCTCTACGGCCATGACGGAAAATGGCTGATCGTCGATGCCGGCGTCGCCTTCGTGGACCAGAAGCTGCATCCCGGCGTCAACGCCGTGATGGCCGACCCCGAATTCATCGAGGAACGGCTGCAGGATGTGGTCGGGCTGGTGGTGACCCACGCCCACGAGGACCATATCGGCGCGATCCATCATCTGTGGCCCCGGATCGACTGCCCCATCTACGCCACCCCCTTCGCGGCGACGCTGCTGCGCGGCCGGTTCCGGGAAACCCGGAAGCTGGACTGGGTGACGCTGCGGGAGATGGAGATCGGCGGGGAAACCCGGATCGGCCCCTTCACCGTGGGCGCGATCGAGGTGACCCATTCGATCCCCGAGCCGATGGCGCTGTCGATCCGGACAAAGGCCGGCACGGTCCTGCACACCGGCGACTTCAAGTTCGACGACGATCCGCAGATCGGCAACGGTCCGGACCGGGCGGCGCTGAGGCGGCTGGGCGACAAGGGCGTCCTCGCCATGGTCTGCGACAGCACCAACGCGCTGACGGAGGGGCGCTCGGGATCCGAGGCCAGCGCCAGGGACGGGCTGCGGGCCGCCATCGCGTCGCGCAAGGGGATGGTCGCCATCGCCTGCTTCGCCTCCAACGTCGCGCGCCTGAAATCGATCGCGCAGGCGGCGAAGGCGACGGGGCGCAAGGTCGTCCTCTCGGGCCGTTCGCTGTGGCGGATGGAGGAAGCGGCGCGCGCCAACGGGCTGCTGAAGGGCGTGCCCGGCTTCCTCAACGACGAAGACGCCAAGAGGCTGAAACGGTCGGAGATCCTGCTGGTCTGCACCGGAACGCAGGGGGAGGAACGCTCCGCCATGTCGCGTCTCGCCCATGGTGCGCACCGGACGCTCGACATCCAGCACGGCGACACCGTCATCTTCTCCGCCCGCGAAATCCCCGGCAACGAGCAGGAGATCGCGGAGGTCCAGGATCATCTGCGCCGCCGAGGCGCGGAGATCGTCACGCCCAAGGAAGCCCCGGTCCATGTGTCCGGCCACCCGAAGCGGGACGAGCTGCGGGAGATGTACGCGCTGGTCCGGCCCAAAATCGCCATCCCTGTCCATGGCACGCCGGAGCTGATGAAGGTCCATGGCGCGCTGGCCCGCGCCAGCGGCGCGCGGCAGGCCTGGATTCCCCATGACGGGCTGATGATGCGCATCGCCGACGGGCGCATCGGGACCATGGGAATCATGGAGACGGCGCTTCTGGCCGACAGCGACAAGGGGCTGGTGCCCTGGCCGAAGGCGCTGATGGCGCCGAAGACCGCGCCTTCCCCCGACGCCGGCCGGACGGAGGATGCCGGCACGGTCGTCGCCGGGACGAAGGCGGCGCCGAAGAAGGCGTCCCGCAACCGCCGCCGCTCCGCCGCGCGCCGTCGCGGCCGGTCGGATGAACGGGCGGCGTCGGCTTCCGCCAGGGCGTGAGGCGAATCTAGAGGCTGACGGCCGCCGGTGCTTCGGATGGCCGGCCGGCCCGCCGCGCCCGACCGGGCGATTGGCCGGTCACCCGCTTGTAGGCGCGGGCGAAGGCGGCCTGGGAGCCGTAGCCGAGGCGTCTGGCGACCGTGTCGATCGCCATCCGGTCGCGGCCGATCCATTGGGCGGCGAGGCGCATGCGCAAGACGGCCACGTAGCGCAGGGGCGTCATGCCGGTCGCCGTCACAAACCGTTCGGCGAAGACGGATCGCGAACGCCCCATCTCCGCCGCCATTTCCGACACCGTCCAGTCGCGGCCCGGATCGCGGTGCAGCGCCGCCAGGACACGGCCGAGCTGAGGGTCGCGCAGCGCCTCCACCCAGCCCGCCGCGTTTCCGCAGCCGCATTCCACCCAGCCCCTGACGATGGTCGCGGCGACGACATCCGCCAGCCGCGCCAGTATGCCGGCCGAGCCCGCGCGCTCCGCCGCCATCTCCCGTTCCATCGCCGCCAGCAGCGTCATGATCTCCGGCTCCCGGCCCAAGAGCGCGCCGACGGACATCACCCGTGGCATAAGGCCGACCAGCGGGTGAAGGGTGTCCAGCTCGAACTGCATCCGGCCGGTGAAGATCAGCGCGTCGCCGGTGCGGGACGTCTGTTCGGGATAATCGCTGACGGCGCAGACATTCGTGCAGAGCGGCACCGCCTCCAGGCTGCCAACGGGACGCACCGGGACGCCGGGAGCCGAAACCAGCGAATGATCGTCGCCGCGCGGCAGCAGGACGGCGTCGCCGCAACACAGTTCCCTCCCCTCGCCCCCCGGCTCCTGAAGATGGACCGCTCCGGCTGCGACGAAATGGAAGCGCGCTTCCGCGGCCGCCGGGAAGCGGATGCCGAAGGGCGGGGCCATGCGGAGCTTGCCGTAGCTTGCGCCGCGAAGGCGCATGCCCATCAGCAGCGTGCTGACAGGATCGCCAGCGTTGGCTCCGTTGATGTGCGTTTCGGAGTTTCGATCAATCATTCCGGAGAAGATGGCATGGATCGTCCGGAATCGCCACCCATCTGCAAGCATCCCTATTCGACACCAAAGGATACCCCCGAGAATGCAAGACGCTCTTGAAACGGAGGGAGGCCGCGTTTCAGAGGCCGCGCCCGCCTGGGGAGCCGTGGTCGCCATGGGCCTCGGCGTGTTCGGGCTGGTCGGCGCGGAATTCCTGCCGGCCAGCCTGCTGACGCCCATGGCGGCGGAGCTGGGCGTGACGGAGGGGATGGCCGGACAGGCGGTGACCGCCACCGCGGCGGTCGCGCTTGTCACCAGCCTGCTGATCGCCACCATCACAAGGCGCATCGACCGCCGCTACGTGCTGCTGGGCTTTTCGGTCCTGCTCATCCTGTCGAACCTGCTGGTGGCGGCGGCCCCGAACCTGCCGCTTCTGCTGGCCGGGCGCATCCTGCTGGGCGTCGCGCTGGGCGGGTTCTGGACCCTTTCGGCGGCGACGGTGATGCGCCTGGTGCCCGAACGCAACGTGCCGCGCGCGCTGTCGATCATGCTGTCCGGCGTTTCGGCCGCCACGATCTTCGCCGCCCCGGTGGGCAGCTATCTGGGCGACCTGGCCGGATGGCGCACAGTCTTCCTGGCGGCGGCCGGGCTGGGCGTGCTGACGCTGATCGTCCAGTTCGCCACCCTGCCCTCGCTGCCGCCGAGGGGCCGGGCGCGGCTCGGCTCCCTGGTCGAGGTGCTGTCCCGCCGGGCCGTGGGATACGCGATGCTGGCGATCCTCATGGTCTTCACCGGCCATTTCGCCTTCTTCACCTACATAAGGCCGTTCCTGGAGACTGTGACCGGCGTCGGGGTGACGGGCGTCTCCACCATCCTTCTGGGCTTCGGAATAGCGAACCTGCTGGGCAACTATCTGGGCGGGTTCCTGCTGGAACGGTCGTTGAGGCTGACGCTCGCGATCATGCCGCTCATCATGGGCACGCTGGCGCTGGCGCTCTCCGCCATCGGCGGAACCCTCTTCCTGGACGCGGCCATGGTGGTGGCCTGGGGCCTGGCCTTCGGCGCGGTGCCGGTCGGCTGGTCCACCTGGATCACGCGCGCCGTGCCCGATGAAGCCGAAAGCGCGGGCGGCCTTCTGGTGGCGGCGATCAACCTCGCCATCGCCACCGGCGCGGCCGTGGGCGGCCTGATCTTCGACGCAAGCGGCGTCGGGACCGTTTTCCTGGCCAGCGGCATCGTGCTCATCGCCGCGACGCTGGCGATCCTCGGCCGGGTGCAGACGAAGGCTCTCGCCGCCAAGGCGGCCTGAGACGGGCCATCCTCACGGCATGAGCACCTCAAGGTAGGGCGACGGCGGCGCTTCGCCGTCGCCCGCCGGCTGGGGCTCCCCCTCGAAGGGCGCGGGCGTCATGCTCTTCAGGAAGCCGGCGATCGCATAGGCGTCGTCGTCGGTCAGCGCGGCATAGGCGTGCGACGGCATGATCGGCGCCAGGATGCGGCCGTCCGGCCGCTCCCCCGTCCGCAGGGCCAGCACGATGTCGTCCGCGCTCCAGTCGCCGAGACCGGTTTCAGGGTCGGGAGTCAGGTTCGGCGGGTAGAAGTAGCCCAGCCCCGGCAGGTGGAATCCCACCTCGGAGCCGGCCAGATAGAGGTCCGGATCGGGTTTCCCCGTCATCACCCCTCTGGTGTGGCAGCCGCCGCAATCCATGATTGTCACGAGATAGCGCCCGCGCTCCAGCGCATTCTCCTGCGCCGAGACCGGAACCGCGATCAACATAGGCATGAGCGCAACGAACCCCGTCCCGGCAAGCTTTCCCAGTCGCATCCTTCTCTCCCTCGAAAGCGGCAGCGTTGATCCACCGTGACGGGAGATATTGTCGGTTCATTTCCCCGAAGCGCAATTACGCCTCCGGATTATTGCGCGGATGGCAACGTTAACGACTCTGAAATGTATGTTCTAATACAACCAAAGGATGTTTTGTTAGCCACGTCGGGGGACGGGAGATGCTCGGCAATTCTTCATCGCAGGAATTGAAGGCGAAGCTGGCGGCGCTGGATCGGTCGCAGGCGATCATCGAGTTCACGCTGGACGGCCGGATCCTCACCGCCAACCAGCAGTTCCTGGACGCTGTGGGATACAAGCTGGCCGAGATAAAGGGCCGGCATCACAGCATGTTCGTGGAGCCGGGGGTCAAGGAAAGCGCCGAATACAAGGAATTCTGGTCGGCGCTGGGACGCGGCGAGTATCAGAGCGCGGAATACAAGCGCATCGGGAAGAACGGCAAGCCGATCTGGATCCGGGCGTCATACAACCCCATCCTCGACCGCAGGGGCCGGCCCTGCAAGGTCATCAAGTTCGCCAGCGACGTGACCGCCGGCAAGCTGACGGCGGCCGACCATGAGGGCCAGATCGAGGCCATAAGCAAGTCCCAGGCGGTGATCCATTTCAACCTGGACGGCACGATCATCACCGCCAACGAGAACTTCCTGAACGCCGTCGGCTACAGGCTGGACGAAATCCAGAACCGCCATCACAGCATGTTCGTGGAGGAAGCCGACCGGACGAGCGCGGAATACGCTGCATTCTGGGAGGCGCTGGGACGCGGGGAATACCAGGCGGCGGAATACAGGCGGGTCGGCAAGAACGGCAGGGAGATCTGGATCCAGGCGTCCTACAACCCGATCCTCGACCCCTCCGGCGTTCCGTTCAAGGTGGTGAAATTCGCGACCGACGTGACCGCCCAGGTCCGCGAGCGGATGAACCGGGAGAAGGCGGGGCGAAGCGTCGGCGTCAGTCTGGAGGAGATCACCCAGGCCGTCTCCCGGGCCAACGAACAGGCGGCCGGCGCGGCCTCCGCTTCGGTGCAGACATCCTCAAAGGTCCAGGCGGTCGCGTCGGGAGCAGAGGAACTGGCCGCCTCCGTCGCGGAGATCAGCCGCCAGACGGTCGACGCTTCCCGCATCTCCAGCCAGGGCGTGGAGGAAGCCGGCCGGACCAGCGAAATCGTCGGCGGGCTGGTGGAGGCGACCAACCGGATCGGCGACGTGGTCAAGCTGATCAGCGACATCGCCAACCAGACCAACCTGCTGGCGCTGAACGCCACGATCGAGGCGGCGCGGGCAGGGGAAGCCGGAAAAGGCTTCGCGGTCGTGGCCAGCGAGGTCAAGAGCCTCGCCACCCAGACCGCCAAGGCGACGGAGGAGATATCCGGCCAGATCGGCCAGGTCCAGAGCGCGACCGACGGCGCGGCGACGGCCATCGGCGCGATCAGCGAGACGATCAGGAAGATCAACGAGATCTCCACGATCATCGCCAACGCCGCGGAGGAACAGAACACCGTCACGCGGGAGATGTCGGCCAACATGCAGACCGCCGCGGAAGGTGTGAACGTCATCAGCCACGGCATGAAGGAGATCGCCGAGGCGACCCGCGCGGCCGATTCCTCGCTGCTGAAGGTGAAGGAGGCGTCCGGGGCGCTGACGGGCTGAGCCAACTGGCGGACGTGACTGCGCCCGGTTCTTCATCGCCCGTGCGACGTTGTCGGCCCATGGATTCTGGCCTTTGCCAGAATGACCAATTTGGGGTGGGGCCGGAACCAACTCCCTCTCACCCAGCCCTCTCCCACGAGGGGAGAGGGCTAACAACGATCAGAACCTCTCTATGACGGTGATGCCCGCGCCCGCATAGCGGTCCATGGCGGCGAGCGCATCGCCCGCCTCTTCCAGCGCGATCGTCCGCGTGACCAGCCGCGCCGGGTCCAGCCGCCCGGCCTCGATCATGCCCAGCAGCGCCGGGAACCGGCCGGCGGGGATGCCGCGCGTCCCCATGATCGCGATCTGCCGGGAATAGACCAGTTTCAGCAGCGGGATCGACGGTTCGGCGTGGCGGCCCAGCGGCATCCCGATCTGGACGTGGCGGCCGGTCTTGCGCAGCCCCCGGATGGAGTTGTGAAACGTCTCCGTGACGCCCAGCGCATCGATCGAGACATGGGCGCCGCCGCCCGTCAAATCCCGCACCGCCTGCCCTACATCCTGCCCCGGCTCCACCTTCAGCGTCTCCGTCGCGCCCAGCGACCGGGCCATCGCCAGCGGTTTGTCATTGACGTCGATCGCCAGGATCCGCGCGCCCACGGCCGCGCCGATCATGACGGCCGACAACCCGACGCCGCCGCAGCCATGGATCGCCAGCCATTCGCCGGGCTGGAGGCGCGCGCGGTCTATCAGGCCGCGAAAGGCGGTCGTGACCCTGCATCCCATGCCGGCCGCTTCCACGAAGCCGATCGTTTCGGGCAGGCGGACCAGATTGAAATCGGCCGAGGGGACGGCGAGCCGTTCGGCGAACGCGCCCCAGCCGGAGAACCCCAGCACATGCTGGTCGGCGCAGATGGTGGCGTCGCCGCCAAGGCAATCCGGGCAATGGCCGCAGCCGAGGATGAAGGGCGCGGTGACCCTGTCGCCGGGCCTGAAACGCCGGCATGCAGCGCCCACGCTCTCCACCAATCCGGCGAACTCATGGCCAGGCACATGGGGGGCGGATACGTCGGGATCGGCGCCCTTCCAGGCGTGCCAGTCCGACCGGCAGACGCCACAGGCCATCACGCGCACGACGACGCCGTTCTCCGGGCAGGCCGGATCGGCGGTCTCCCGGACCTCCAGGGTTTCGCCGAACCGGTCGTAGATCGCCGCTTTCATGTCCCGTCCCGCTCCGTTCTCATCGCCTCTCCCGCCTTATAGCGCGAACGCAGCGATCGGGCGCAAGCATCGCGCCAAAGCGGCTGGACGCAGGCGGGCGGCTGTGCTTGGTTCGCCGCTTCCTCAGCCAACACGCAAGGGGATTTTCGCCATCATGCGCCGTCTGCTTACTTTGATCGGGAGTCTCGTTCTCGCCATGTCGCTTTCCACCGCCGCCACCGCGCAGGATCTGGAGAACCAGATCTATCTGGACACGGTCTATGGCCGCGTCGTCATCCAGCTCCGGCCCGACCTGGCGCCGCTTCATGTCGAGCGGATCAAGGAGCTGACCCGCGCCGGCTTCTATGACGGGGTGGTGTTCCACCGCGTGATCGACGGCTTCATGGCCCAGACCGGCGACCCGACCGGCACCGGCACCGGCGGATCGGACCTGCCCGACCTGCCGGCCGAATTCTCCAGCGAACCGTTCGTCCGCGGCACCGTCGGCATGGCCCGGACCGCCGATCCGGACAGCGCCAACAGCCAGTTCTTCATCATGTTCGACGAAGGCTCGTTCCTGAACGGCCAGTACACCGTCTGGGGTCAGGTGATCGAGGGCATGGAGTTCGTCGACCGCCTCCAGCGCGGCGAACCGCCCCGCACGCCGGACCGGATCGTCCGCATGCAGGTTGCGGCGGACGCGGAGTAAGGGAAGAACCAACGCCCCCTCACCCAACCCTCTCCCACGAGGGAGAGGGCTAACAACTTACCCTCGCCCCTTGTGGGAGAGGGAGGGACCCGGCCGCGAAGCGGACGGGAGGGTGAGGGGTGGTTGGTATCAGCTCTGGTTGCAGGCCAGCGTGACGTCGGAGTCGATCTCGCGGAGCTTCTCTTCAACCAGGCAGATATAGCGGTGGTAGGCGCCGCCGCCGGCGCTGCCGGCGTTGTAGCGGCCGACGGCGCGGGTCCAGCTCTGCTCCTCGTCATAGAGGGTGCGCAGCAGATGGCCGGCATAGTCGGCGTTGGTGGCCGGGTCCAGGAGGCGCTGGGGCTGGTTGTCGAAGGCGGCGAGGTGCCAGCCTGTATGGATCTGCATGCAGCCGACCATGATGTCGGTCCGCGGCTCGCCCCCCGCATCGACCAGCAGAAGCTCCGCCTCCGCGATGTTGCCGGGCATCCGGGAATCGCCGGCCAGGTTCAGGGCCCAGGGATAGAGCCGGCTTTCGACCATTCCCATCGCCAGCAGCAGGTCGCGCGGCAGATCATAGCGCGCCTCGGCCGCGCGAATTGCCATGCGGCAGGCCGCCGGGTCGGCGTCGGCCTGCGCCGGCGCGGAGATCAGGGGAAGGAGCGCGGCCAGGGCCGCGAATGCGATATTTCTGAGGTTGGTCATGCCCCGAGGGTCGCCTTTCAGCACCCTGGCATTAGACAGGGTCATTCCATAACGCTTTCTTACCCGGCCGCGATCCCCTTGCCAAACCGCTTTTCGATCCGCGCCTGGATCAATTCGAAGACCATCGACATGGCCCAGTAGATCAGGGCCGCGGCGATCAGCATCTCCATATATTTGAACTCCGCCCGGCCATGGGTCCGCGCCAGGTACATCAACTCCCAGACGCCCATGATGGAGACCAGCGAGGAATCCTTCAGCATGGAGATGAACTGGTTGCCAGTGGGCGGGACGATCAGGCGCATCGCCTGCGGCAGGACGACCAGCCGCATGACCTGACCGGGCCTGAGGCCGAGCGCCAGCGCCGCTTCGGTCTGCCCTTCCCCGACCGCCAGGATGCCGGCGCGGAATATCTCCGCCATATAGGCGCCGTAGCAGAGGCTGAGCGCGATCACCCCGGCGGGAATGGCCTCCAGGACGATTCCGATCTGGGGCAGCCCCAGATAGATCAGCATCACCTGGAGCAAGAGGGGCGTGCCCCGGAAGAAGGAGATGTAAAAGCTGGCGATGCCGAAGGCGGGGCCGCTTTTCGACAGGCGCGCCAGCGCTGCGGCGAGCGCGATCACGGTGGAGATTGCGATGGAGATGAAACAGACATAGAGCGTCAGGACCGCGCCCTGGATGAAGCCGTTGCCGAGTTCCAGCCCCAGCAGGATCGGCCCGCGCTCCAGTATGTAATCGTAGGAAAGATCGAAGCTGTAGAAGAACAGCAGGAAGAGGCCCAGCAGTTCGGCCCAGACGATCGCCACCTGCGCCCGGAATTTGAGGAAGCCGAGAAGCCGGAAATTGGCGACGACAACCGCCCCCGCCGCGATCGGGATCGCGATATCGGGCAGCGGCGCGCCGAAATCGAAGAAGGACAGGGCCGTCGCCGTGACGGCGAAAAGCAGCAGCCAGCGGACGGATGGCCGCTCCAGCAGCAGCATGAGGCTCGCGATCATCGGCCGCTAGCCCGCCCGCTTCAATTTCCGGCGTTTGAAATCGGCCAGGATTTCCCGCGCCGCGTTGTGGCCGGGCGCGCCGGTGACGCCGCCGCCCGGATGGGTCCCGGACCCGCACATATAGAGGCCGGGCAGCGGCCCGCGATAGTCGCCGTGGCCCAGCACCGGCCGGGCGCTGAAAAGCTGGTCGAGTGACAGCGCGCCATGGAAGATGTCGCCGCCGATCAGGCCGAAGGTCCGCTCCAGATCCAGCGGGCTGTTGATTTGCCGGCCGAGGACGCTGGCCTTGAAGTTGGGCGCGTAGGAATCGACCGTGTCGATGATGAGGTCGGCCGCCTCCTCCCGGCAATCGTCCCAGCTTCGGCCGCCCGGCAGATCGTAGTCGAACTGCTGGCAGAACAGGCTGGCGACATGCGCGCCGGGCGGCGCCAGGCTGTCGTCCAGCGTCGAGGGGATGAGCATCTCCACCACCGGCTGGCGCGACCAGCCGCGATCCTGCGCATCCCGGTAGGCGCGGTCCATGTAGGCGAGAGACGGGGCAATGATGATCCCCGACGTGTGATGGTCGGCCGCTTCCCGGCCGGGAAGGCAGGAGAAATCCGGCAGTTCCGACAGGGCGACGTTCATGCGGAAGGTGCCGGACTTCGATTTCCAGCCGGCGATCCGGCGGCGGAAATCGGCATCCAGATGGTCCGGATCGATCATACGCCCGTAGAGCAGCGCCGGGTTGAGGTTGGAGATCACCGCCCCGGCGCGGATGGCGGTCCCGTCCTCCAGCACGATCCCGACCGCCCTGCCCTTCTCCACCATCACCTCCCGGACCGGGGCGTCGGTGTCGATGGACGCGCCATGGGCTTCGGCGGAGCGGCGCATCGCTCCCGTGATCGAGCCCATGCCGCCGACCGCGTGGCCCCAGACGCCCTTCTTGCCGTTCACCTCCCCGAACACATGGTGAAGCTGCACATAGGCGGAGCCGGGGGTATAGGGGCTGGCGAAATTGCCGACCACGCTGTCGAATCCCAGAAGCGCCTTGATCGGATCGCTTTCGAACCAGCTATCGAGATAGTCGCCGGCGCTCTTGGTGAAGAGATCCAGAAGGTCGCGCTGCTGAACGAGGTCCAGCTTCCGCAGCCGATTGCCCAGCTTCAGCCCCTTGATCATCTCCGGCAGCCCGCCGACGACATTGGGCGGCGTTTCCAGCACCAGACCGCGCAGCACATCCGCGATGTCGTCCAGCGCCCGGTTGTAGCGGGGCAGCGCCTCGGCGTCGCGGGCGGAGAATTTCGCGACCTCCGATTCCGTCAGCCCGCCTTCGCCCGCCTTCAGATAGCGGCCGTCGGGCAGCGGCATGAAATTGGCCATCCGCCGTTCGACCACCTTCAGCCCGTGACGGTGGAGTTCCAGATCGGCGATCACCTTCGGGTTCAGCAGGCTGACCGTGTAGGAGGCGACGGAATTGCGGAAGCCGGGATGGAATTCCTCCGTCACCGCCGCGCCGCCGACCACGCCCCTTCGCTCCACCACCTTCACCGACAGTCCCGCGCGCGCCAGATAGCCGGCGCAGGTCAGGCCGTTATGGCCGGCGCCGATGATGATGGCATCGAACTGCCGGACATTGGTCATGGGGCATCTTTCCGAGGGTGGATCAGGGCGACGGCTTTATAGCCGTTCGGCCCTCTACCGGGCAAACGCCGGCATTTTGGCTGCTCGGGGCAGCGGGCGTATGATGGAAGGAAGAGAGAGGGAGGGACGCCATGAGCCGCCACGACATCGACTACAACTCGATCGTGCGGAAGGCGTCGGGAGGCGATCTCGTCAGCTACCTCGCCACCGCGCTTCCGGAAGCATGGATCGGCAATTATGTGAAGACGACCAGCGGCAGGACATCGATCTACCAGTTCGTCGATCACGGTTTCGAATATCTGTTCGACATCGCCCATGACCGCGTCATCGCCGCCTTCGGGATGTCGGAGAAAAACAGCGCCAAACGGGATTCTTCCCGGATGCGCGGCTTCCTCGGCGGGTCGATTTCCGACCTCTATGACGGCCGAACGGACAAGGGTCATATCATGAGCCACCGGCAAGGCGGGGGCATGGACGTCAACCTGTTTCCGCAGCGGCCGGACGTGAATCGCGGTCGCGGCGCGCACAAGCGATACCGTGCCCTGGAACGCTATTGCGCCGCGAATTCCGGCACCTTCTGCTTCTCCCGCCTGCTGTATGACGACAGGAGCTGGATCCCGGAGGAAATCGAATATGGCATCGTTCCCGGAACCGGCGCGCTGACGGTCGAGCGGTTTCCCAACAGCGCGATGTGAGGCCGCCCTTGACGGCCGGGCGCGCCGCGCCGATTGTCCGCCGCCATGTCGCCTGCCCGATCCACATCCACCGGCTCCCTCTATGCGAGAGGCCTTCTCCTGTCCTTTACCGGGATGGTCGTCATCAGCCCGGACGGGCTGATCCTGCGGACGATCGGGGACGCCGGGACGTGGGACATCCTCTTCTGGCGGTCGCTGTTCATGGGGATCAGCCTGAGCCTCGCCCTGGCGGTTTCCGAGCGGCGGAACCCGATCGCGCTCTGGCGCGGCATGGGGCGGATGGGCTGGCTTTCCGCACTGGCGCTGGCCGGCGCCAACCTCTGCTTCGTCGCCGCCATCGCGCAGACCCATGTCGCCAACGTGCTGGTGATCCTGGCGACCATGCCGCTGTTCGGCGCGGTGCTGGGCTGGCTGGTGCTGCGGGAGGCGGTGCGCGGCCGGACCTGGTTCGCCATCGCGCTGGCGCTGGCGGGCATCGCGATCATCTTCGGCGGGTCGATCGGCGGCGGCACCCTGTCGGGAGACCTGACGGCGGTGGGATGCGCCTTCCTGCATGCGGTCAATCTGGTGATCCTGCGCCGGACGAAGACGCCGATCATGCTGCCGGCGCTGGCGCTGTCGGGCTTCATCGGCGCGGCGATGGTGCTGCCCTTCGCCGGGCCGCTGGGGCTGACGGCGCACGACATGAGGTGG
Source organism: Inquilinus sp. CAU 1745 (assembly GCF_039839375.1). Lineage (NCBI taxonomy): Bacteria > Pseudomonadati > Pseudomonadota > Alphaproteobacteria > Rhodospirillales > Rhodospirillaceae > Inquilinus > Inquilinus sp. CAU 1745. The sequence goes on along the minus strand of NZ_JBDOQU010000005.1, from coordinate 229,665 downwards.
CTCGCCTTCTCCGGCCTTGTGCAGATGCCGCTGGCGCTCTTCCTTTTCCTGTCGGGAACGCGCTATGTACCGGCGGCGGAGGTCGCGCTCTTCTCGCTGGTCGAGACGGTGCTGGGCCCGCTCTGGGTGTGGCTGGCGATCGGCGAGAGACCGGGCGACGCCGCGCTGATCGGCGGGTCGATCGTGATGTCGGCCATCGTCGCCAACTCCGTGCTTGCGCTGAAGGGCGATCGAAGACGGCCCGCGGAAGCTTGATCGCTGCTTCAGGAAAGACATTCAGAAGACTGATGTAGAATAATTTTTTCAAAGCCGCATTTCGATAGAAGCCGATCAGCCGGAGCCTCCCCCCATGTCCGTCACCACCGCCGCCAGCGCGGCCGTCCCCGCAATCCAGCCGCGCCGCACCTTCGCGATCATCGCCCATCCCGACGCCGGCAAGACCACGCTGACGGAGAAGCTGCTGCTGCTGGGCGGGGCGATCCATCTCGCCGGCCAGGTCAAGGCGCGCGGCGAGCGCCGCCGCGCCCGGTCCGACTGGATGAAGATCGAGCAGGATCGCGGCATCTCCGTCACCACCTCGGTGATGACCTTCGACTATGAGGACATCACCTTCAACCTGCTGGACACGCCGGGCCACGAGGATTTCTCCGAAGACACCTACCGAACGCTGACCGCCGTCGACAGCGCGATCATGGTGATCGACGCGGCCAAGGGCATCGAGGCGCAGACCCGGAAGCTGTTCGAGGTGTGCCGGATGCGCGACGTGCCCATCATCACCTTCATCAACAAGATGGACCGGGAGGCGCGCGACCCGTTTGAACTGATGGACGAGATCGCGGACACGCTGGCGCTGGACGTGGCCCCGGTGAGCTGGCCTGTCGGGTCTGGCTCGGACTTTCGGGGATGCTACGACCTGTTGGACAACCAGATGCTGCTTCTGGAAGGCGGCGGCGCTGCGGGGTCGAAGAAAACGGCGATCGCCTGCAAGGGGGTCGACGACGAGCGGCTGGCGAAGGTGATGAGCGACGAGCAGCGCGCCAAGCTGGCCGAGGATGTCGAGCTGATCGAGGCCGCCTGCCCGCCCTTCGACCAGGAGAGCTATCTGGAAGGCCATATGACGCCGGTCTATTTCGGCAGCGCGTTGCGGGATTTCGGGGTGAAGGAGGTTCTGGACGGCCTCGCCCGCTTCGCCCCGTCGCCGAGGCCGCAGCCGGCGGACGGCCGGACCGTCGCGCCGGAGGAGGACAAGGTCACCGGCTTCGTCTTCAAGGTCCAGGCGAACATGGACAAGAACCACCGCGACCGGGTGGCGTTCATGCGCATCTGTTCCGGCAAGTTCCGGCGCGGCATGAAGCTGCGCCAGTCCCGCACAGGCAAGAGCCTGGCGGTCTACAACCCGATCCTGTTCTTCGCGCAGAGCCGGGAACTGGCGGAGGAGGCCTTTCCGGGCGACATCATCGGCGTGCCCAACCATGGCACGCTGCGGGTCGGCGACACGCTGACGGAGGGCGAGGACATCCGCTTCACCGGCATCCCGAACTTCGCGCCGGAAATCCTGCGCCGGGTGCGGCTGGACGACCCCATGAAAAGCAAGCAGTTGCGGGGCGCTCTTGAGGATCTGGCCGAGGAAGGCGTGACCCAGGTCTTCCGCCCCGTCCTGGGCGCAAGCTGGATCGTCGGGGTTGTCGGCCAGCTACAGCTCGATGTGCTGGCGACGCGGATCGAGGTCGAATACAACGTGAAGGCCGGCTTCGAGGCCGCGCCCTACGACACGGCGCGATGGATCGACGGCGACAAGGGCGAGATCGACCGGCTGATCGAGGCCAACCGGGGCAGCATCGCGGAGGACCGCGACGGCGCGCCGGTCTTCATGGCGCGGAACAACTGGGAATTGAACCACATCCAGCAGACATGGCCGGATTTGAGATTCACGGCGACCCGGGAAAGGGCGTGAGGGAAACCTCGCCCTCCTCCTCATGGTGAGCCTGTCGAACCATGTGTGCCCAACACCTTTCGACAAGCTCAAGGTGAGGAGGCTTCTTCTCCGTTCGTCATGCCGGACTTGATCCCATAGGCGCTAACTTTGGTCGTAATTTTCCCCTCTCCTGCTCTGCGGGAGAGGGAGGGGCCCGCCGCGAAGCGGTGGGAGGGTGAGGGTTTTGAAGCCGACGGCGGCGCTGGTACCCCGAACACCCCCACCCTCCCCACGCCTACGGCGCGGGATCGACGTATACGTCGATCCCTCCCCCGCTTCGCAGGAGAGGGCGAAGTTGGGTCCGCGCCTCAAAGTTAGCGCCTATGAGACTTGATCCGGCATCCATACGATGTCGAATCTGGCGAGGGCCTATGGATTCCGGATCAAGTCCGGAATGACCAACAAAAACAAAGACATGCTGGACCAATTTCCAGCATGACCAAGAAGAAGGTCAGCCAGTTGCCTTGCGGGTAGCCGCCGTCGACCGGGCGGATAGCCTCGGGGTCTCCAGCGGGCGTTGGGGGGTGACCTCCCGGCGGCTCAACTGGTCGCCCGACAGGATCTTGAACAGGTCGCGGCGGGCGCGGGAGAGGCGGCTCTTGACCGTGCCGACGGCGCATTCGCAAATCTGGGCCGCGTCCTCGTAGCTGAAGCCGCTGGCGCCGACGAGGATCAGGACCTCCCGCTGTTCGGGCGACAGGCGGGCCAGCGCGCGCCGGAAATCGTCCATCTCAAGCTGCGCGTCCTGGCGGGGCAGGACGGACCACATCTCAGGCGAAACGGCTTCCAGCGGTTCGGCGCGGAACTTCCGCCGACGGAGGTTGTTGACGTGCAGATTGCGGAGGATGGTGAAAATCCAGGCCTTGAAATTGGTGCCCGGCGTGAACTGCCGCTGGGCGGCGAGCGCCCGGGTCGCGGCATCCTGGACCAGATCGTCCGCCACATCGGCATCGCCGGCAAGCGACCGGGCGAACGAGCGGAGATGAGGGATCGTGCCGATCAACTCATCATTAAAGCTCTGGGTCATCTGTTGCCTCCAAGCGTCATTCTTATCCCGTCCAGCAGACGGGTTTCTCAGCGGTCTTCGTCGTCGCCTTCTTCTCTAGAAGAGTGGTCCTCCGTCAGCTTATCCACAAGTGCCTTCAAATCGTCGGGCAGCGGCTCCTCGACCACCGCGCCGTACATCTCCTTCAGCCGGTAGTCGAGCCAGAGGTCGAAACTGCCGGTTTTCCGCTGTTCCCGCGCCGCCTCAAAATCAACGACGCGCCCAGGGACACGCCCGGAGCGCGCCCGTACGGAAGCGAGATCATTTTTGGGACGTCCGGCTTTCCGGCGCTTCATGGATATCTCCTGGAGCCCTCTTCCCCATCCAGCCTTGGCGTCGACGCCATCCATGCGCCATTTTCCCGCTTCTGTTCGACCCGAAATCCGTCAGGCGCTCCTGGAACCTTCAAACGCCAATTCTCTTCTGGAGCAAGCACTTAATCCCAAACGTACTAAAACCGGGAAGGTTTCATGAAAAGCGCAGGGGAACCAGTCCGGCTTCCTGGTGTTCTGAATATGGTGCCAATACGGCACTGGCTTCCCTTAGCCTCCCTGCACACTTTTGGGGCCGCGCCGGTGCAAGGACGCGGTCCCATTTTTTTGAGGTTCGATCCATGGTCGTTCTTGTCTCCTCCGGCGGTCGAAATAGCATGGAGTCGTTGGAAGGCCGGTCGAACGAGAAGACCATGGACAAGAACGCCCCCGTCAGCCGCCTGACGAGTTTCCCGGACGGCCCGCTGGAACTGAAGCTGCAGGTGTTCCTCCCGCTGTCGGAGGCTGAAAAGAGCCTGCTGGCGGACCTTCAGAGGACAAGGGTGGATTGCCGTCCCGGCGTCGAACTGATGAGGGAAGGCGAACCCATAGCCAAGGTCATGATCGTCACGGAAGGCTGGGCGATCCGGCACCGCGATCTGTCGGACGGCCGCCGCCAGATCATCAATTTCGTGCTGCCGGGCGATTTCGTCGGCGTCCAGAGCCTGCTCTTCGCCCAGAGCGACCATTCCGTCTCCGCCCTGACAAAAGTGAAGGCCGCACATTTCGAGCCGGACCGGATCATCGAACTGTTCGCCCAATTCCCGCGCCTGGCGGCCGCCCTGTCGTGGTGCACCACGCGGGAGGAATCGATCATCGCCGAACGGGTCGCCAGCATCGGCCGCAGGTCGGCCTATGAGCGCATGGCCCATCTGTTCCTGGAACTTCTCTACCGCCTGCGCACCGTCAAGTCGGCGCCCGGCAAGTCGTTCAAACTGCCGGTCACGCAGGAGGTGCTGGCAGACGTGCTGGGCCTCAGCATCGTCCATGTGAACCGGACCCTCCGGCGTCTTCGCCAGGAGGGGCTGATCGAGCTGGATGGCGGACGCATCGTCATCCCGGATCTCGCGGCGCTGGAAAAGACGGCTGATTTCGAGAAGCATTTCCTGCATGCCGGGCCGCCGCCGCGGCGGGTGGAGCGGCAACTCGAGGCGCTGGAGAACGGCGCTGTCCTCACCTGACCCTTATCCTTTTTCGCAAGCCCGGTGACAAAAAAGGTCCCCGCGCATTATCGCTTGGAACAAGTGCCGAAGCGGCACAGTTATGGTGGGCAGAATAGCCAATGGCGGCCGTTGATGGTGAAGGCCCCTGCCTCCCACCCCCCTTGCCATCGACAGCTTAGCCATGAAGCCCGCTCCCTCCGACCAGGGAGCGGGCTTCTTCATGTTCGTGGTTAATCATCGATCCAATGAGACCAAAATATTTCGCGCATTGGCGATTTAAGCATTTCCGTTAGCACTTGCTTAACCCTGACGACCTCACTCTCCGATCGCGGATGCACCACCATCGGACCCATGAGGATAAGCGATGATGACCCTGTCGAAGCCCACGCTCGAGACGCTGATCGACCTGGTTGAGATCAAGCTGAGCTGCATGGATGTCTGGGACCGGGAGGACCGGCGGGAAGTCTTCAACCTTCAGCGCTGCCTGAAGGAACTGCGCGGCGTTTCCGGCGAAGGACGGGGCGACGGCGCGGTTATCGCGCTGGCTTCGGAGACCCGCCGCCGTCGCGGCCGTCCCCCGAAGATGCAGATCGCCAACTAGCGCCTCATCTGTGCTGTTCGAAATAGGATCGCGGCGATGATCCGAGCGCCCGCTTGAACATCGCCGTGAACGCCGCCGGGTTGTTGTAGCCCAGATCGATCGCGACAATCGTCACGCGCTCGCCCGCGGCCAGTCGCGGCAACGCCGCCATCAGGCAGGCCTGTTGCCGCCATTCCACGAAACTCAACCCCGTCTCGCGACGGAACAGGCGTGTGAAGGTCCGGCGCGACATGCCGAGGCCCCGGCCCCAATCGTCGATCGTGTCGTGCGATGTCGGGCTGAGGACGAACGCGCGGCAGCGGTCGGCGAGAACCTCATGGGACGGCAGGGGCAGCGACAGCGGGAGCGGCGGCAGGAGCTGTATCTCATGCTGGATCAGCGTCATCAGCGCGCCGTCGCGCCCGTCGTAATCATACTCACTAGGCAGCGTCACGGCGGCGGCGAGGAGCGACCGCATCAGCGGCGGGATGCCAACCACCTCGCATCGCTCCGGCATGCCTCGGGCCGCCGCCGGCTCAAGATAGAGGCTCTGCATCCTGACCGGGCCCAGCATCCTTACATCGTGGACGGTTTCCGGCGGAATCCACATGCCGCGCTGCGGAGGCATCATCCAGGCGCCGGCCGGGGTGGTGACCATGACCACGCCGGTCGAACAATAGAGGAGCTGGCCGCGCCGGTGCCAGTGCGGCCTGGTGACGTGGCCGTCGGGATAGTCGAAGCCTTTCGCAACGACGGGACGCGGTATGTCGTCGTCGCGGAAGGTCGGTTCGGCGAGATCAAGAACGCTCATTGGCCCACTCTCGTAAGTGAATGACCCTACGTCGGTGGCAAAATCCTGTCCATGAGTGCTTGATGCCCGGCGCGACAAGGGCGTCGCCTCGACCGGTTCCAAGGAGATCAGTCCAGTGAGTGAAGTCGTCATCGATCGGCCGAAGGCCGACGCGACTGCGTTCACCGTCCTCGGCGCGGCCAGCTTCTGCCATCTGCTCAACGACATGATGCAGTCGCTGGTCATCGCCGCCTATCCGATCTTCAAGAGCGAGTTCGATTTGAGCTTCGCGCAGATCGGGCTGCTGACGCTGACCTATCAGCTCGTCGCCTCGCTGCTTCAGCCGCTTGTCGGCATCTATACGGACCGCAGGCCTCAACCCTATTCACTGCCTGTGGGCATGGCGTCGTCGCTCCTCGGCCTCCTCGTTCTCGCCTTCGCTTCGTCCTACGGGGAGTTGCTGGCGGGCGGCGCGCTGCTGGGCGTCGGTTCATCGATCTTCCATCCGGAATCCTCGCGCCTTGCCCGTTTCGCCTCCGGCGGAGCGCACGGGCTGGCGCAATCCATCTTCCAGGTCGGCGGCAATGTCGGCTCCTCGCTCGGCCCGCTGCTGATCGCGTTCTTCGTCCTCCCTCGGGGGCAGGAGAGCCTGGCCTGGTTCGCCATCGCCGCGCTGGGCGGGATCATCATCCTGACCTGGGTCGGCAACTGGTACAGCCGCAACAGGCACACCCGGTCGGCGGGGCGCGGCCGGGCCAGCGCCGGCATCGACCTGACCCGCCGGCAAGTGGGCGGCGCGCTGGGCGTCCTGTTCTGCCTGATCCTGTCGAAATGGTTCTATCTCGCGAGCTTCACGAGCTATTACGTCTTCTATCTGATGCATCGCTTCGCCGTGTCCGAGGCGCAGTCGCAGATCTACCTCTTCGTCTTCCTGGCGGCGGTCGCGGCCGGCACGCTCATCGGCGGTCCCGTCGGCGACAGGATCGGCCGCAAGGCCGTGATCTGGGGGTCGATCGCCGGCGTGCTGCCCTTCTCGCTGGTCCTGCCCTATGTCGGCCTGCCGGCGACGATTGCGCTCAGCGTCGTGATCGGGCTGGTGATTTCATCGGCTTTCTCGGCCATCGTCGTCTATGCGCAGGAGCTGGTGCCGGGGCGCGTGGGCATGATCTCCGGCATGTTCTTCGGCCTCGCCTTCGGCCTGGGCGGGCTGGGCGCGGCGCTTCTCGGCGTGCTCGCGGACTGGACGAGCATCGAGTTCGTCTACCAGGTCTGCGCCTTCCTGCCCGCGATCGGCTTCCTCGCGGCGCTTCTTCCCCAGGTAGAACGCCCCGGCTCGTGATCACCGCTCAGGGCGCGAGGAAGCGCCCGATGCCCGCAGATACTGGCCCGGCGTGACCCCGGCAACCTGACGGAAGCGGGCCGTGAAGTGGCTCTGCCCGCTGAAGCCGCAGGAAACGGCGATGTCCGCCAGGGAGTCGCGGCCGGTTTCGATCAGCCTTTTCGCCCTTTCGACCCGCCGGCGCAGCACGAAGCCATGCGGGCTTTCACCCGTCGACCGCTTGAACATCCGGGCGAAGTGATAGGCGCTGAGGCCGGCGACCGCCGCCAGATCGCCGATCGCCAGAGGCTGATCAAGATTGGCGTCCATGAAATCGACGACGCGGCGCAGGGCGGTGGGCGACAGGCCACCCCGGACGGCGAGTGTCCGCCCTCCCCTGTCGGTGAAGCGCGACGCGAGATAGGTCAGCAGCATCTGGCTGGCATGGCTGACCGCCAGCCGGTCGGCCGGTTCGTCCCAGTTCAGCGGCAGCACCGTCCCGCGGATCGCCGTCTCCATGTAGGAATCGTGGAAATAGGTGGCGTCGCGCAGTGCGACCGTGGCGGGGTCGGCGTCCAGCGCCTCGACCACCACGCGGTTGAAGGCGGCGCGCGGAATGTAGAGATGGAACAGCCGCACTGGGCCGCTGACATCCCAATGGGTGGTCAGATCGGACGGCATCAGGCAGATGCTGCCGGCGCCCTCGCTGCCCAGGATTCCGTCGTCGCGCCGCCGCCTGATGCCGTAGCCCCCTTCGACATAGAGGCTGAGCGTATGGTGGCCGGGATCGCGATAGCTGGTCTGCACGACCTCGTCCCGGTCCCACAGCGCAGCGGCCACCGCGTCGCCCAGATGGGCAAAGGCGCGCAGGGGCACGCCTTCCCGCCGAAGCTGGTCGAAGACGGTGTAGCCGTGAAGGAGGGGCGCGTTCATCCCAATAGATATGCCGATTGACCAGCGTCAGGAAAACATCCGACGGCTGCCGGAGCAAGACGCGCGGGCGTGTTTTCAGCAAGATCATGACAAGCCGCGCAAGAAACGGACAGACAGGGACCGGCCGCGGAGGCGATAACCGCGCCCAACGTCACTAAAGGTCGGTCGCCATGACTCCTGTTCTTTTCGCGGGCCTCGTCTTCGCCTGGGGCTTCACCTGGTACGCCATCAAGCTGCAGATCGGCCCGGTGCCGATGGAAGCGTCCATCTGCTATCGCTTCATCGTGGCCGCGCTGGTCATGTGGGCGTGGCTGGCGGCGACAGGGCGGCTGAAACGGGCGCGGCCGGCCCAGCATCTCTGGTTCGCGCTGATGGGCGTCAGCCTGTTCGGCCTCAATTTCGTGCTGGTCTACGAGGCGACGCAGTACATCGCCAGCGGCATCGTCTCCGTCCTGTTCTCCGCCGCCACGGTCTTCAACGCCTTCAACCAATGGGCGTTCCTGGGCAAGCGGCCGACAGCGCGGATGCTGGCGGGCGCGGCGCTGGGGATCGCCGGCATCGCGCTGCTATTCGGGGCGGATTTCGCAGAGATGGAGATGGCGGCGACAGTACCGCTGGGGATCGCCCTGGCGCTGGGCGGCACCTTCGTCTTCTCGCTGGGCAATCTGGTGTCACTGCGCGCGACGCGCGGCGGGCTGGATTTGCCGAACGTGGTGGCGCGCGGGATGAGCTGGGGAGCCGCCTTCCTGACCCTGCTGGCGCTGGTGCGCGGCGGAGGCTTCGGGATCGAGCTAACGCCGGCCTATATCCTCAGCTTGCTCTACCTAGCCATACCCGGATCAGTGCTGGCCTTCCTGGCCTACCTGACGCTGGTCGGCAGGATCGGCGCGGATCGCGCCGCCTATGCGACGGTGCTGTTCCCGGTGGTGGCGCTGACCGTGTCGACCCTGCTGGAGGGCTATGTCTGGACGCCGGCCGCCATCGCCGGGCTGCCGCTGATCCTGCTGGGGAACCTGGTCATCTTCGCGCCGCCCCTTCGCGGACGGACGACGAAGACAGCCTAGAGGCTAGAGGGCCTGCTCGAGATCGGCGATCAGATCCTCCACCGCCTCCAGCCCGACGGAGAGGCGCAGCAGGTCCGCCGGCACGTCGCTGTCCTCGCCCTCGATCGTGGCGCGGTGTTCGATCAGGCTTTCGACGCCGCCGAGAGAGGTGGCGCGGACGAACAGCTTCACCTTCCTGATCATGGCGACCGCCGCCTCGCCGCCACCGGCCAGGCGCAGCGACAGCATTCCGCCGAAGCCGCCGGTCATCTGACGGGCAGCGATATCGTGGCCGGGGAATTCCGGCAGGCCGGGATAGCAGACCTGCGCCACCGCCTTGTGTCCTTCGAAATGTCGGGCGATGCGCATGGCGCTGTCGCTGGCGTGGCGGACCCGGACATAGAGAGTCCGCATCCCGCGCAGCAGCAGCCACGCCTCGAAGGGCCCCAGGATGCCGCCGGCTAGGAAACGGCACTTGCCGATACGCTCCCACAGCGCGTCCTCGCGCGCGGCGACCACCGCGCCGGCCAGAACGTCGCTATGACCGTTGAGGTATTTGGTCGCCGAATGGATAACGAGGTCCGCGCCATGTTCGATCGGCCGGGTGATGACCGGAGACGCCGTGGTGCTGTCCGCCGCCAGGGCCGCGCCGGCGGCATGGGCAATGGCGGCGACGGCCGCGATGTCGGTGATCTTCCAGGTCGGGTTGGCCGGCGTCTCGATATAAACCAGCTTCGTCGCGCCCGGACGGACCACGCGTTCGACCGCTTCCAGATCGGCCGTATCGACGAATTCGATCTCCAGCCCCCAGGGGATCGCGATCTCCCGCAGATATTTCGACGTGCCGAAATACATGTCGCGGCCGACCACCACATGGTCGCCCGGCGACAGCGCCTGGAAGACCGACGCGATCGCCGCCATGCCGGAGGCGAACAGCTTCGCCGCCGCCCCGCCTTCCAGCTTCGCCAAAAGCTGTTCGGCGACGTCGTAGGTGGGGTTGTCGTCACGGCTGTAGCCGCGATGGCCGCCGATCTTCTCGTACTGCTCGTCGCGCGCGTATGTGCTGCTGGGGTGGATCGGCGGAGTCACCGCCCCGGTCTCCCGGCAGACATACCCGTCCGCGCGGGCCGCCAGCGTCTCCGGCCGATGTTCCGCCATTCTCAACCGTCCAGCTTCTTCTTGAGGATCTGGTTCACCAGCGCCGGGTTGGCCTTGCCCTGGGTCGCCTTCATCGTCTGGCCGACGAAGAAGCCGAACAGCTTGTCCTTGCCGCCGCGATATTCCTCGACCTTGTCGGCGTTGCGGGCCAGCACCTCGTCGATCGAGGCTTCGATGGCGCCGGTGTCGGTCACCTGGCGCAGCCCCTTCTCCTCCACGATCACGCCGGCGTCCCTGCCGGTCGCCAGCATCTCCGCGAACACATCCTTGGCGATGCGGCCGGAGATGGTGTCGTCGGCGATCAAGTCGATGAGGCCGCCGAGCTGGTCGGCGGAGATGGGACTTTCGTCGATGTCGTGGCCGCCCTTGTTCAGCGCGCCGAACAGTTCGGTGATGACCCAGTTGGCCGCCAGCTTCGGGTCACGGCCCTTGGCCGCCGCCTCATAGAAATCGGCCCGCGCCCGCTCCGCCACCAGAACGCCGGCATCGTAGAGGCTGAGCCCGTGCTGATCCATGAAGCGCTGCTTCTTCTCGTCGGGGAGTTCCGGCAGCGTCTTGCGGATGGCCTCGATATAATCGTCTGTCAGTTCCAGAGGCAGCAGGTCGGGGTCGGGGAAGTAGCGGTAGTCGTGCGCGTCTTCCTTGCTGCGCATGGACCGGGTCGCGCCCTTGCCGGGATCCCAGAGGCGGGTTTCCTGGACGATTTCCCCGCCCTCCTCCAGCAATTCGACCTGGCGGCGGGCCTCATACTCGATCGCCTGCATGACATGGCGGATGGAGTTGACGTTCTTCGTCTCCGTCCGCGTGCCGAATTCGTTGGAGCCGACGGGGCGGACCGAGACGTTGACGTCGCAGCGCATGGAGCCTTCCTCCATGTTGCCGTCGCAGGCGCCGAGATAGCGGAGGATCGCCCGCATCTTGCGCAAGTAAGCCGCCGCGTCCTCCGGCCCGCGCATGTCCGGTTCCGACACGATCTCCATCAGCGCGACGCCGGACCGGTTGAGGTCGACATAGGTCAAGGACGGGTGCTGGTCGTGCAGCGACTTGCCGGCGTCCTGCTCCATATGCAGCCGGGTGATGCCGACCGTGCGGGAGACGCCGTCCGGCAGGTCCAGGATGATCTCCCCTTTGCCCACGATCGGATGCAGGTACTGGCTGATCTGATAGCCCTGGGGCAGGTCGGCGTAGAAATAGTTCTTCCGGTCGAAGACCGAGACCTTGTTGATCTGGGCTTTCAGGCCCAGACCGGTGCGGACCGCCTGCTCAACGCACTTCTCGTTGATGACCGGCAGCATTCCCGGCATCGCGGCGTCGACCAGGCTGACCTGGCTGTTCGGCTCGGCGCCGAAATCGGTCGCCGCGCCGGAGAAAAGTTTGGCGTTGGAGATGATCTGGGCGTGGACCTCCAGCCCGATCACCATCTCCCACTCGCCCCTGCTGCCTTCAATGACCGGCTGCGTCGCCATGATCTTTCTTCCCGTCCCCAATCCTACGCCGGTTCCGCAGCAAGCGCCGCCGGCCGCGCGGTGAAGCCCGCGGCGGTTTCCATGACGCCCGCGACCTTCAGCACCGTCTCCTCATCGAACGGCCGGCCGATGAGTTGCAGGCCAAGCGGCAGGCCGTCATCGCCAAGCCCCGCCGGCACGGAGATGCCGGGCAACCCGGCCATGCTGGCCGGCACGGTGAACACGTCGTTCAGATACATCGCGATCGGGTCATCCTGCTTCTCCCCGATGGCGAAGGCGGTCGAGGGCGCGGTCGGCGTCAGCACCACGTCGCACTGCCGATAAGCTTCCTCGAAATCCTTCGCGATCAGCGTCCGGACCTTCTGGGCCTTCAGGTAATAGGCGTCATAATAGCCGGCGGACAGCACATAGGTCCCGATCATGACCCGGCGCTTGACTTCCTGCCCGAAGCCCTCGGCCCGCGTGTTCTCATACATCTCGTTCAGCGTCTTGCCCGGCACCCGCAGGCCGTAGCGGACGCCGTCATAGCGGGCGAGGTTGGAGGACGCCTCCGCCGGCGCGACGATGTAGTAGGCCGGCAACGCGTAGCGCGTGTGCGGCAGGGAGACGTCCACGATCTCCGCCCCCGCATCCTTCAGCCAGTCGATCCCCTGTTGCCAGACACGGTCGATCTCCGCCGGCATGCCGTCGATGCGGTACTCGCGCGGGATGCCGACCTTCAGCCCCCGCACGTCGCCGGTCAGCGCCGCCTCGAAATCCGGCACCTCCCTGTCGACGGAGGTCGAATCCTTCGGATCGAAGCCGGCCATCGATCCCAACATGATCGCGGCGTCGCGGACGGTGCGGGTCATCGGCCCCGCCTGGTCCAGCGAGGAGGCGAAGGCGACGACGCCCCAGCGCGAGCAGCGGCCGTAGGTCGGCTTGATCCCGACGATGCCGCAGAAGCTGGCGGGCTGCCGGATGGAGCCGCCGGTGTCCGTGCCGGTCGCGGCCAGCGCCATCCGCGCGGCGACGGCCGAGGCCGACCCGCCCGAAGAGCCGCCGGGCACCAGTTCCGCGTTCGACCCGTCGGACCGCTTCCACGGGTTCTTCACCGCGCCGAAATGCGACGTGATGTTGGCCGAGCCCATGGCGAACTCGTCCATGTTCAGCTTGCCCAGCATCACCGCGCCGTCGCGCCACAGATTGGCGGTAACGGTCGATTCATAGGTCGGCTTGAAACCTTCCAATATGTGGCTGCCAGCCGTCGTCTGGACGCCTTCGGTGCAGAACAGATCCTTGATCGCGATCGGCAGCCCTTCCATGGCGCCGGCTTCGCCTTTGGGGCGCCGAGCGTCCGATGCCTCGGCCATCTCCAGCGCCTTTTCCGGCGTCTCCGTCACGAAGGCGTTCAGCGACCGTCCGGCCTCCACCGCCGCGACATGGGCCTCCGTCAGTTCGACGGAGGTAATCTCTTTGGCCGCCAGCTTATCCCGCGCGTCGGCCAGGGTTAGATTCGTCAGTTCGGACATCACTCGACCACCTTCGGCACGGCGTAGAATCCGCTCGCCTTCTCCGGCGCGTTCGCCAGCACCTTCTCCTGAATCCCGCCGTCCGTCACCAGGTCCTCCCGCCGCCGCAGCCCTTGCGCCGCGACGCTGGTCATCGGGGCGACGCCATTGGTGTCGACTTCCGAAAGCTGCTCCACGAACTGAAGGATGTTCGACAGCTCACTGGCCATCGGATCCAAATCCTCATCGGGCATTCTGATGCGGGCCAGGTGGGCGATCTTCGCCACGGTGGCCTTGTCGAGCGACATGATGCTAGGTGTCTCCGTCCGGAACGGCGCGCGCGGGATTTCCCCCACGCGAGACCATCGGAAGATCGTTGAGTTGAGGCCGAAAAACGGCGCGGAAGGTAGCACCCGACATGGCTGTCCGCAACATTGAGCACCTGCGGGAAAACATCCCCGCCGGCCGCCGTCTCCTGGGCCTCGACCTGGGGGAGAAGACGATCGGCGTCGCCATCTCCGACGCCGGCTTCTCCATCGCCTCGCCGATCGGGACGATCCGCCGGACGAAGTTCACGGCCGACGCGCGGGAACTGTTCGGCTATGTCGATACGCGCGAGGTCGGCGGGCTGATCCTGGGCCTGCCGGTCAACATGGACGGGTCGGAGGGTCCACGCGCCCAGTCCACCCGGCAGTTCGCGCGCAATCTGCTGGAGCTTAGGGAGATCGAGATCGCCTTCTGGGACGAGCGCATGTCAACGATGGCGGTCGAGCGGGCCATGATCACCGCCGACATGAGCCGGAAGAAACGATCCAAGCAGATCGACACGGCCGCCGCTGCCTATATCCTCCAAGGCGCGCTGGACTTCCTCTGCCGCCAGCCGGTCATTCGACCGTGACGCTTTTCGCCAAATTGCGCGGCTGGTCGACATCCGTCCCCTTCAGGACAGCCGTGTAATAGGCCAGGAGCTGGACCGGCAGGGCGTAGAGAATCGGGGCGACGAAGGGGTCGACCGTCGGCAGGGCCAGATCGGCCGTCGCGCCGCCGCCGACCGCCGCCACGCCGGAAGCGTCTGAGAAGAGGATCACCTTGCCGCCCCGCGCCATGACCTCCTGGACGTTGGAGACGGTCTTGTCGAAGACGGCGTCGCGGGGGGCGAGCACGATGACGGGCACCGTCTCGTCGATCAGGGCGATCGGCCCGTGCTTCATCTCCCCCGCCGCGTAGCCTTCGGCATGGATGTAGGAGATTTCCTTCAGCTTCAGCGCCCCCTCCAGCGCCAGCGGATAAGCGGTGCCGCGCCCCAGATAGAGCACGTCCCGCGCCTCGGCCACCTTCTCCGCCATAGCCTCGATCGCGCCAGCATGGGCAAGCACATCGGCGATGCGGGCCGGAATCTCGGTCAGCGCCGTCACCAGCTGCGCCTCCCGCTCGGCCGTGATCTCGCCCCGCGCGCGGGCGCAGGCGATGGCGAAGACGGCCAGGACGGTAAGCTGGGTCGTGAAGGCCTTGGTCGAGGCGACCCCGATTTCCGGTCCCGCAAGTGTCTGCAGCACCACGTCGCTGTCCCGCGCGATGGAGCTTTCCGGCACGTTGACGACGGAGACGATGCGCTGACCCTGCGACCGGGCGTAACGCAATGCCGCGAGCGTGTCCGCCGTCTCCCCCGACTGGGAAACGAACAGCGCCACCCCGTCCTTCGGCATCGGCGCCTCGCGGTACCGGAATTCCGAGGCCACGTCGATTTCGACCGGCAGGCGGGCGGTCTGCTCAAGCCAGTATTTCGCGACCATCGCCGCCAGATAGGCGGTGCCGCAGGCGACGGCCGTCACCTTGCCAACCGAGGCGAGGTCGAACGGCAGGTCGGGCAGCGTCACCGAGCGGGTCAGCGGATTGACGTAGGTGGTCAGCGTGTCGCCGATGACGCCCGGCTGCTCATGGATCTCCTTCAACATGAAATGGCGATGGTCGCCCTTGCCGATCAGCGCGCCAGACAGGGTCGTCTGCTTGACCGGGCGGGTGACGGGACGGTCGTCGGCATCGTGAATCACGGCGTCGCCGCGCGAGACCGCTACCCAGTCGCCTTCCTCCAGATAGCAGATGCGGTTGGTGTAGGGGGCGAGCGCGATGGCGTCGGAGCCCAGGAACATCTCCCCGTCGCCATGGCCGACCGCAAGCGGGGAGCCGCGCCGGGCCCCGATCATCAGGTCGTGCTCCCCGGTGAAGATCATCGCGAGCGCGAAGGCCCCCTCCAGCCGCTTCAGCGTGGCGGCGGCGGCTTCCTTCGGCGTCATCTGGCGGTCGAGGAAATCCGTCACCAGATGGGCGACGACCTCGCTGTCGGTCTCCGTCTCGAAACGGTGGCCCCGCGCCTCCAGCTCCTCCCGCAATTCACGGAAATTCTCGATGATCCCGTTATGGACCAGCGCGACGCGGGCGGTCGCGTGGGGGTGGGCGTTGGTCTCGTTCGGACGGCCATGGGTGGCCCAGCGCGTATGGCCGATCCCCACGTCGCCGGCCAGCGGCTCCGACGCCAGCCGGGCCTCGAGATTGACCAGCTTGCCCTCCGCCCGCCTGCGGTCGATATGGCCGTTGACCAGGGTCGCGATGCCGGCGGAATCGTAGCCGCGATATTCCAGCCGTTTCAGCGCGTCGACCAACCTCGGCGCGACGGGCGTTTCCGACAGGATTCCGATGATGCCGCACATGGCCTTCCCTAACCTTTCGGGTCCGGTGTCTTCTTCGACGCCGCCTTTTCGGCAGCCTTCTCTGCGGCCTTGGTCGCGCGGAAGCGGGCCGACCAGCCGGGCTTGTCGGTCCGTTCCGCCCGTTCGATCGCCAGCGAATCCTCCGCAACGTCCGCCGCGATGACCGACCCCGCGCCGATCGTGGCGCGGTCGCCCACCGTGACCGGCGCGACCAACGCGGTATTGGAACCGATGAAGGCCCCCTCCCCGATCACCGTCCGGTGCTTGAAGAATCCGTCATAGTTGCAGGTGATGGTCCCCGCGCCGATATTCGCGCCCGCCCCGACATCGGCGTCGCCCAGATAGGCCAGGTGGTTGGCCTTGGCGCCCGCGCCCAAGGTGGCGTTCTTCACCTCGACGAAATTGCCGATATGCGCTTCCGCGCCGATATCGGCCCCCGGCCGCAGCCGGGCGAACGGCCCGACGATCGCGCCGGACCGGATCGTCGCGCCCTCGATATGGCAGAAGCCGCGGATCGCCACGCCATCCTCCACCACCGCGCCGGGACCGAACAGCACCGACGGGCCGATCGTCACGTCGCGCCCCAGCTTCGTGTCGGCGGAGAACCAGACGCTGTCGGGATCCTGGAGCGTCACGCCCTCGGCCATCGCGCGGGCGCGGAACCGGCGCTGGAAGATACCTTCGACCGCCGCCAGGTCGACGCGGGAATTGACGCCCATGATTTCATGCGGGTCGCCTTCCACCACCGCGCAGGTCCAGTCGCGCAACCGGGCGTGGGCGACGGCGTCGGTCAGGTAGAATTCGCCCTTGGCGTTGTCGTCGGTGAGCGCGGCCAGCAGTTCGGGCAGACGCCTGCCGTCGAACGCCATCAGCCCGCCATTGCAGAGGGTGATCGATTTCTGGACCTCGTCGGCTTCCCAGTATTCCACGATCGCGTCCAGCGTCCCGTCGCCGCCCAGCACCAGCCGGCCATACTGCCCCGGATCGTCCGGCCGCATGCCCAGCACCGCGACCGCCGGATCGCCGGGGCCGTGCAGGGCCGCCGCCAGTTCGCCCAGCGTTCCGGGAGAAACCAGCGGCGTGTCGCCGAAGACGACCAGCACGTCGCCCTCGAACCCCTCGATCAGCGGCAGCGCGCTTCGGACGGCGTCGCCGGTGCCGAGCTGGCTTTCCTGGACCACCGGCCGGTGCGGCGCGACGGCGCGGGCAACATCCTCCATGCCGGGGCCGACGACGATGCCGATCCGTTCCGGCCGCAACGCCTCCAGCGCCGCAACGACATGCGCCACCATCGGCCGGCCGGCCACGGGGTGGAGCACCTTCGGCAGGTCGGACTTCATGCGGGTGCCCTTGCCGGCGGCAAGGACGAGGCAGGCGAGCGGTCGTTTGGTCATCGGAAACGGGCGGTCATCGGAAACAGGCGCGGTTGCATTGCCGGGAAATCATCGGCGTCCTTGTGCCACAGCCGGACGGCCGCGCCCAAGTCAACTTTTGTTTCGGCCTGTTACCGACTGTTGCAGAAGGTTTCAGCGGTTAACGCTGCGGCGACCGGCGCTGATATTCTTCATAGACGCGGCGGATTTCCGGCCCGTCACCCGGTCGCGGCCCAAGCGGCGCGGGAGCGATCTCGACCGATCCGTCGACGCGATGGCGCAGGATGCGTTCGGCCGGGCGGGGCGACTGAGCCGACACGGCCGGGGCGGATTCGGGGACCGGCGTCGGTGGACGGCTCGCCGGAGCCGGGTCTGGCTCGGGAGCCGGGGCGGCCTTCGGCGTCTCCGGCATCTCGGTCGAGGCCCAGGCTTCCACGGCGTCCAGAAGCTGGTCGCGATCGTCGATGGTAGCCTCCACGGCGGCGACGAGTTGGCCGACCTGCTGGAAGATCGCCGCGCGCTCGCTCTCCAGCCGCTGGACCTGGCGGCGCAGATCGCCCAGTTCCTGCCGCTGGGCGGTGAATTTCCGCTCCAGCGCGGTCAGCAGCTCAAGCGCAGCGCCCTGCCGCTCATGCCGGACGGCCCTTGAATCGGCGATCTTGCGCTTCAGCTCGTCAAGCTGGGCTGTCAGCTTTCCGACAATCGACACGGGGGTTATCAAGCTCCAGTTCTTCGCGCTGGTTGCGACGATATCAGCCGCTGGATAACACCGATTGATGAACCAGAAGTTGACGACGCGAGGTCATATGCTTGACAGCCTCCGGGACCGGACGTAATTAGGCGCTCCCCCGTCAGCCGACATGGCTTTCAGGTCGGGCGCGTAGCTCAGCGGGAGAGCACTGCCTTCACACGGCAGGGGTCACAGGTTCAATCCCTGTCGCGCCCACCATTTTCCTAAAGTATTGGATATCGCAGAAAGCTCGCTATTCAAGTAGCTGCAGAACGGTGCAAGAGCGGGCAGTTCGTTCAACTCAAGCCGCAGTGCACCGCCTCCGGTGCGCCTCAGCCACCATCCGCTTTTGCTGCTTTAGCGATTTGATCTCGGATTCGGACAAAAGTCGGGGTTCTGAATAGATAACCCGCCTCTGGTCGAGTGAGGCATTCGAGGCCATAGCCGAATGCTTCTTTCCAGTAGTCGTCGAGTTCTTCATGTTTCGCCCTCAGCTCTTGAAGGATTTCCTCCGGGAGAGCAATCCACCGGCTTCCCTGACTTTCGGTCAACGTGGTGCAACCAATCACCTTTCCACCGTTGACTTCTATATGGCCCTTCAAGCTCGCGACAGTACCTCCCATTCCGACATGATCGTCAACGATTAAGCAGTTGCGCCCGTATCGTACAGCACCATTGAAAATCGCTGCATTTGCCAGCCGGTGGAACCGATTTGATCGTGTGTGGGAAACGACGTTTCCCTAAATCTCCCCTGGGTCAAACTCCAGATCAAGGCGGTCAGCGAGTTCGTGAGCCAATGCGTCCGGGATTGCGTTGAAGCCATATTTCTCGAAGGCAGAGGCAGGTACGAGGATGGGATTGAACCCGTCGGCAATCGCTCGCGTTCTTTCAAGCGCCGATTCATCGATGAGGTCCGCCACCAATGTTGTTGCGGCTTCGGGGGCACCAGCCTTTCCATACACATAGGCAGGATGCGCGTTCCTTGTCTCCTCGGTCGTATGAATCACGATATCCGGGAAGCCTGGCAGCCAGGGAGTTCGGGGCGGTTTCATCCCATCAGGCTGAACAGCTCCGCTCCTCAAGGCAAGTACTGGAGGACGACCACGATGCCTGAGACACGCCGTCGCACGATTTTACGGATTCGGGACCTTCTGGCCCTGGCGGCGTTCGTGGCGTTGTGCCTCTTGGTGTCGGCAATCGGCGGGGCGGTAACGGCCACCTCGGTCGGCGGGTGGTACCAGGAGTTGGAGAAACCCTTCTTCACGCCGCCTGATTGGCTGTTCGGGCCGGTCTGGGCCGTGCTCTACCTGATGATCGCTGTAGCCGGCTGGCGTATCTGGCGGCTGCCCCGGTCTGAGCGGCGGACGCGCGCGCTGATCCATTACGCGATGCAGCTTTCGCTGAACCTGGCCTGGTCGATGCTGTTCTTCGGCGCGCAGGCGATCGGCGCGGCGGCGATCGAGATCGCCATCCTGCTCTACGCCATCCTCCGGTGCATCGCGCTCTTCCAGCCGCTGGACCGGATGGCGGCGATCCTGTTCGCGCCCTACGCCGCCTGGGTCGCCTACGCCGCCATCCTCAACGCCGCCATATGGCTGCTGAACTGACGACTCAATCGACCGGCGCGAATGCGCCGTCGGGACCGAGCACCCAGAGCCTTCCCTTGGCGACGCCGAAATAGCTGCCATGGAGGGTTAATTTCCCCGCCTCCACCCTTTCCCTGATCCAGGGGAAGGTCATGAGGTTTTCCAGCGACACCTTCACGGTTTCGAATTCCCCGAGGCGCTGGCGTTCGACCGGATCCTCCGTCGCGGCCACCACCCGCTCCCGCGCCCGGGCGGCCATCCGCATCCAGTTCTCGATGAAGTCGCCCAGATGGGCCGGCGTGCCGTTCAGCAGCGCATTGACGCCGCCGCACTGCGCATGGCCCATGACGACGATCCGTTCCACCTCCAGCGCCCGGACGGCGAATTCGATCGCCGCGCTGGTGCCGTGATATTCGGAATCGGGCATGTAGGGCGGCACCAGGCTCGCCACGTTCCTGACGACGAACAGCTCGCCCGGGCCGGCATCGAAGATAAGCTGCGGATCGACGCGGGAATCCGAGCACGCGATGACCAGAGCCCTCGGCGACTGGCCGTGCGCAGCCAGCGTGTCGTAAAGCTCCTTGTGCTTTGGCCAGGCGCCGGTGCGGAACCGGCGATAACCTTCGATCAGAGCATCCATCTTTCCATCGCCTCAATCATTCTGCCGCCGTCATAGCCGGAGCGGGCGCGAAAGGGTAGTGCCCGACCGGCAAAATGTCGCGGCCACGGCGTTCAGAAGCTTCGACGCTGCCGGCCGGACGCGCTACATAGCGCAGTCATGGATACGAGAATGTCCCGACAGACCGACATCGTCGCCGACAGCCCCGCCGGGGTAGAGCGGGCGGCCGCCCTGCTGCGCGGCGGCGAACTGGTCGCCTTCCCGACCGAGACGGTCTACGGGCTGGGCGCCGACGCCACCGACGACCGCGCCGTCGCCGCCATCTTCGAGACCAAGGGACGGCCCCAGTTCAACCCGCTGATCGTCCATTGCGCCGATGCCGAAATGGCGCGGCGGCTGGTGGTCTTCGACGAGCGGGCCGACCTGCTGGCGGAAACATGCTGGCCCGGCCCGCTGACGCTGGTGCTGCCGCGCCGGCCCGATTCGGGCCTGTCGCTGCTGGTCTCCGCCGGGCTGGACAGCGTCGCCGTCCGGATGCCGGCCCACCCGACGGCGCACCGGCTGCTGGCGGCGACGGGGCGGCCCGTCGCCGCGCCCAGCGCAAACCGCTCCGGCGCGGTCAGCCCGACGACAGCGGCGCATGTGCAGGAGTCTCTCGGCGGCCGCATCCCACTGATCCTGGCGGCGGGGCGCTGCGAGATCGGGCTGGAGAGCACGGTCCTGGATTTGACCGGCGACGCCCCTGCCCTGCTTCGCCCCGGCGGAGCGACCAGGGAGGAGATCAAGGCGCTGATCGGGCCGGTGCGGCTGCCCGACGCCGATCCCGAACGGCCGCTGTCTCCCGGACAGTTGAGCAGCCACTACGCGCCCCGCGCCGGCGTGCGGCTGAATGCGCAGACGGTCGAGGCCGGGGAGGCGCTGCTGACCTTTGGCCCCGACCTTCGCAAGGGAGAGAGGATGTTGAATTTGAGCGAAACCGGCGATCTGGCCGAAGCGGCAGCCAATCTGTTCGCCCATCTGCGCGCGCTGGACCGCACGGGCGCCACGACGATCGCCGTCGCCCCAATCCCGGAGGAAGGGCTGGGCATGGCGATCAACGACCGACTGCGCCGCGCCGCCGCGCCGAGGCCCGGCGCATGAGCGGGGCGATCGACCGGCTGAAGCAGGCGCTGGGCCCAAAAGGATGGGTCGAGGACGAGGCCGACCTGGAGCCCTATCGCGAGGAGCGGCGGGGGAAGTATCGCGGGCTGACGCGCTTCGTCGCCCGGCCGGCGACGGTCGGACAGGTCGCTGAGGTAGTGAGGATCTGCGCCGAGGCGGGTCTGCCGGTCGTTCCGCAGGGCGGGAACACCGGTCTTGTCGGCGGGACGGTGACGGCTGAGAGCGAGATCGTCCTGTCGACCGACCGGCTGGACCGGATCCGCGACATCGACCCTCTGGACAACACCATCACGGTGGAGGCAGGTGTCATCCTGCAACGGGTGCAGGAGGCGGCGGACGACGCCGACCGGCTGTTCCCGCTGTCGCTGGGCGCCGAAGGGTCCTGCCGGATCGGCGGCAATCTGTCCTCCAACGCCGGCGGCACCGGCGTCCTGCGCTACGGCAACGCGCGGGACCTGACGCTGGGGCTGGAGGTCGTTCTGCCCGACGGCCGGGTGTGGAACGGCCTCCGGCGGTTGCGGAAGGACAATACCGGCTATGATCTGAAGCAGCTGTTCATCGGGGCCGAAGGCACGCTGGGCATCATCACGGCCGCCGTTCTGAAGCTGTTCCCGAAGCCCCGGCAGGTCGAAACCGCGCTGGTCGGCCTGGCCGATCCCCAATCCGCGCTCCGGTTGCTCTCCAATGCGCGCTCTGACAGCGGCGACACGGTTTCGGCTTTCGAGCTGATGGGCAGGACGGGGGTGGATTTCGCCGTCCAGCATGTCCATGGCGTCTCCGACCCGATGGGCGACCGGTATCCCTGGTACGTCCTGATCGAGCTTGCCTCGCCCATCGACGATGGCCGGCTGCGCGAGACGATGGAGACGATGCTGGGGACGGCGCTAGAGCGTGAGATCATCCAGGATGCGGTGATCGCTGCCAATCGCGACCAGGAGCAGCGGCTGTGGCGGTTGCGCGAGGCGGTGGTCGAGGGGCAATTGTCGGAAGGCGGATCGATCAAGCACGACGTATCGGTTCCGGTATCGCGCGTGCCGGATTTCATCGATCAGGCGACCCGGGCGGTGGAGGCGTGGCTGCCGGGCATCCGGCCCTGCGCCTTCGGCCATGTCGGCGACGGCAACATCCACTTCAACCTCTCCCAGCCCGTGGGCATGGACCGGCAGGCCTATCTGGATCGTTGGGACGAGGCGAGCCGGATCGTCCACGACATCGCGGCCGAACTGGACGGGTCTATCAGCGCGGAACACGGTATCGGCATCATGAAGCGGGATGAGTTGCCCCTGCGAAAGGATGCGGTCGCGCTGGATCTGATGCGGCGGATCAAGGATTGCCTGGACCCGGAGGAGCTGATGAACCCCGGAAAGGTGCTGAAGGCGCGGCGTCAGCCTTCGTCGGATTTATAGTCGACGGAAACGACCTCCAGATCGACGGGACCGGCCGGACGCTGCCAGGTGACGACCTCGCCGACCTTGGCGCCCAGAAGCGCCTTCGCCAGCGGCGAGACATAGCTGATGACGCCGTTATGGGCGTCGGCCTCATCCTCACCGACGATGACGTAGCGCCGGCGTCCGCCTTCATCATCCTCGACCTCCACGGACGCGCCGAAGGCCACCGTTCCGGCCTCATGCGTCTCCGGATCGATGAGGATCGCCCGGTCGAGCCGCTGTTCGAAATACCGGATTTCACGATCGAGATGCGCCATGGGCGTCTGGCGGTCGAGATCCTGTCCCGCCGCATCGCCGTCAGCGCCCGCCAGACGGTCGCGTTCCGCGCGCAGGCTTTCCAGCCTTTCGCGCAACAGGCGCAGGCCGCGCGGCGTCACGTAGTTGGGGTGCGAACTCTGCGGCAGGTCCAACTGCTCCTCGCCGGCGGAAGGAACCGAGTCTTCGTTCACAAAGGCGCGGCTCATCACGGGCCTCCCTATTCTTCTTGTCTATAGAGTCCATATGGGATCGCCCGGCCCCGACGTGCGTCCTTTTTCGAACGGCTGCCGGAGCCCGGCGGTTAACGGATTTGCCGCCGGCCGACGGTTTCGGGTCTAATGACCCGCAGACATCGAACGGGGGGCGGCATGTTCAAGCATATTCTATCGGCGGTCGACGGATCGAACCATTCCTGGCGGGGGGCCGAGATGGCCGTCGATCTGGCGATCACCTTCCAGGCGAAGATAACGCTGCTTCACGTGGCGCGGAAGTTCCCGGTTCCCGAACGGCTGCGGGAATACCTCAAGACCGAGCATCTGACGGGCGAGGCGCTCTACGACATCGACGAGGCCACCGAGAAGGTGGTCAACGAGGTGTGCGCCGCGGCGGAGAAGCGGGGCCTGAAGCAGGTCAGGACGGCATTCAAGGAAGGCAAGCCGTCGTTGACCATCGTCTCCTACGCCCAACGGAATGGCGTCGACGCCATCGTGATGGGCGCGCGCGGCCTCACCGACATCGAGGGCCATATGCTGGGCAGCGTCAGCTATAAGGTGGCCAGCCTTTCGCCCTGCACGGTCATCATCGCGAAATAGGCCTTCGCGCACTCGTGAAATCGGAGTGGCGCACGAGTCTTTTTCTACCGCCACGCAGAATGCTCGCGATGGTTAAAAGCCATGGATTGGGCCGCTTTGACCCAAACAGAATTGCTCCAGACGGGTCGTGCGTGATCGTTGCGGCTGGATGCCCAGGATTGGATCAGGACACTGCACTTATTCACCCATCGTACTTGAATGTATCGTTTGTTGCACTTTATCATATAAACTGATACACATGATACATCATGCCGAAAGTCGAACCCGATAACGCCTTGCTGCAAGCTGTTGAAGCCGTTGTTCAGAGCGCCGGCGGCAATCAGTCAGAAGCCGCTCGGCGGCTAGGTACAAGTCGATTGAGGATTAGCCGCATACTTAAGCAACAGGGGGGCGCAACTCCTGCCGTGCGATACGATCTGTGGAGAAAACTTAAGCCAACCCTTTCAGACGGCCCAAGCTCGCAGAGAAAAGATACAAAAAAGATACAAGGTACTCGTGACGTGCCAAGCGTCGCGCTACAGCTGCTCCGCTATATGACGGACGCCATTGAGCGCGATATCAAGCTTGAGGGCCAATCGCATGCGGAGTGAAATTTCCACCAGCGCTGCGCCGTCGCCCGTTGAATGCTGCCCACTAGGGTTCCGGACGAACAGCCGCGTACCCTCCCGGTGGCTCGAACTAGACGCGAAAGAGCAATTGTCCTTGATCAACAGCGCTCGTGATCCCAGCGCTGTCAATGGGCTCACCCATCGCCACTACCATTATCCGGCTCGATTTTCGCCCATCCTCATCGGTCAAGCGATCGAGACCTTTACCAGTCCTGGCGACCTTGTCCTTGATCCCTATGTCGGTGGCGGCACGACGCTCGTTGAGGCCTTCGCGCGCGGCCGAAAGTCGATTGGCAGCGACATCAGCACATTAGCCACATTCGTCTCTCAGACGAAGCTGCTGACGCTGAGTCCTGTGGATGCGGAACGATTCATCTCCCTGGCAACGGCTGTGGCGGGCCAGATCAACATGCACCGGCCCGAGCCGGTCTTCGAGAATTGGGCGCAACTCGGCTACTTTCGAAACCTTGGCAGTGACAAGCGTTGGCGGTTGCGTAAGGCGATCGCGCAGGCGGTGGCCGCCATCGAACAGTTCAATGATTCCACCCTCGAAAGCTTAGCCCGTTGTGCAGTCCTGCGCACCGCGCATTGGGCATTGGATGGGCGGAAGCAACTTCCATCAACAATTAGTTTTCGGCGGGCGCTCGAAGCGAGCGCAGTCCTGATCGCCGACGGCGCTGCCGCGCTCGATGCGGCCAGTTCCGCTCATGGGCGACATAGTCCTCAGGTAATCAATCGTTCGATCATCGGCTTGGAGACTGACTCCCGAGTGACACAAGCGGGTGCGCCGCGCCTCATAGTCACAAGCCCGCCTTACCCAGGCGTTCACGTCCTTTATCATCGTTGGCAAGTCGACGGGCGCAAGGAGTCGCCAGCGCCCTTCTTCATTGCCAAGGCGTTGGATGGGTCGGGGGAATCCTTTTACACAATGGGCGGCCGTAAAGCCCGTGAACTCCCAGTCTATTTTGAACAACTCGGTGCCGGGCTGCGGTCACTCCACGCGATCGCGGATCGCAACACGACGTTGGTTCAGATCGTGGCATTTGCTAATCCCGAGTGGCAATTAGCCCGCTATCTCTCCGTGGCCTCCGACGCGGGCTGGGAAGAGTTCGGGCTCTCGACGCTGCGCGGCGGAGAAGACGGCCGGCTTTGGCGCGCCGTCCCGAACCGCAAATGGCATGCCACCAGCCGCGGGCAGACCGGAGGAGCGCGAGAGGTCGTACTCTTCCATCGGCTACGCAATTGCTGATCAGGCCACGTCTTCTAGTCCGTCTACTTCCATGCCATCGATGAGATCGAAAGCACCAAGAGAGGCGATCGCGAGCATGAATGGTGCCAAAGCCTTGGTCGTACGCGCGATGAGATGCTCAACCGTTTCCGGCTCCATTTCCGTCGGCCCCTCGCCAAGCGTTGCATGCGACCGCTTCGATTCGTCGAGCAATAAGGCCAACCCGAACAGCACGTTTGCGTAGAGGAATTGATTGCGCGCGAGTTCAACGTGCATTTTTTTCTGCACCGCCTCGTGAAGCAGCGAAGCATTGTCCATGTTCACAAGAAACATGCGGATTTCTTTGCCATCCTCATCATATCCGGCACTCTGCACGTGCATTGCGGTGCTCTCGTCAAAGCCCTTTTCGGCCCAGTCATCCTGATAGATCTTCTCGATAAGCGGCGGGTTGAGACCAGAGGGGCCATCCGGGCCTTCGCCCTCGCGCTTCTCGCCCTCCTTGCGGGGACGAGATGTCCGCGGCTCAGCTTTCTCAGCAGGAGGCATTACCCGAATCTCCGCCTCATTGATGAACTCGCGAAATTCGTCCTTCACCGTGAAGATCAAGCGAAACACGTCCCCTACCCGCACTTCGTCGGGCAATGACACCGTGATGGTCGCTACGCCCGATCGCAAATTGGGTCCCGCGAAGGAGATCGGGGAACCATCAGCTGAGAGGCAGGTGAAACTGCCGCGCTCGCGCTCGTCGCGTACGAAGTAGTCATCTCGCACATCAGTATCGAACGTGAAGCGAGAGCGTTGATTAATCGGGCAACTCTTCTTGAACGGCTGTTCGTCCTTCGCCCCCCGCAGCGTAAAATAGGTCGGATACGCCTCTAGCTTGGGAGGCTTGGACGTATCGACCTCATTCGGCACAATGCGGAGAGGTGTTTGGATGCGTGTTCCCAACCGCAGCAGTTGCCGCAGATTGGGCGACTTATCAATCAGACTCTCGAGAACCTGGCTGAGCGGCTTGTCATCCTTAATCTTGTCTTCGAGTTCTTGTTGCTGTCGTTGGTTGCGCAATTCCTTCAATTCGTCGCAATTCGCGAGCGCAATCTCCAGCTCGCGCACAACCGCGGCCTTGAAGGTACCGTCAACCAACCGATCCCGGCTCGCCATGAACAAATCCTCGCGAGTATCCGCGCTCAGCCCGTCACAGTCGACGAACACTAGCAAATCCTCCGCAATCGGCTTCATCTTAACGCCGGGACGCTGAAAGAACTCTTTTGGAAGGGTGCCCTGGGTCTGGCCGTTGCGCGTGAAAATAACGCCTTCACGCTTGCGGTACCGCTTGAGCCCACCCACCTTGCGACGCGAATCATCACTGTCGCCATCATCGTCTTCTTCAGGAGAGGAACCGGCCTTGCGCCCTGCATAGACACTGGCTGTCAGCCGCTCACCCATCGGTGAAAATGGCACATGCACTGGGAAACCCGGCTCGAGATTGCTTGATTCGCCCAGTCGCCGCACAAGGCCATCGAGAGTAGTCTCGCGGCTGCCTACGGGTAGCAAGTGGCCGTTGCGGCGGGGACGCATCTCGTAGACGCGGACCGGAAGTGCGATCCTCGGAAGGAGAAGATCGAGCCGCGAGAACAGACTCTTGCCGCGCAGTATGTTCGATCGCTCACCAATGAAATTATACTCATACAGCTTAATTGCTGTGCCGTGTGGGGCTTGTCGGCCATAGGCCGAGTCCTGATTCGGAAAGATTCCGAAGTCCTCAGCGGCAAAGGTGAGGATGACACCGTCGCGACCTTTGCGGACGTCGATCGGTGCCAGGAACGTATAAATCGAGTTGCGGCTGTTGGTTTGACTCGGCCGCTCCCGACGGACCAACGTAAACCCCCATTCATGATCCCGCGCCGATGCATTCGCTCCAACAAAAGCCGGATTGCGTCTGCTCACCACGAGTTGAAGGTTATTCTTGCCCGCAAAGCGCAGCGCGCCAGTGCCACCTTGGTTGAATTGGCCCTGCACAAACGGAATCCGCATTTTATTGCTGCGATTGAGCGACAAGATCGTTTCAGGCACGCGATCAGGCATCTGACCTTCGCCCATATCGGAAATGGTGAGCGACATCTGTCGAGAAGCGCCCGTCGCGGAAAGCGTGATAGTTTCCGCCACTTCACGACGTTTGTCCGGCGTCCAGTCAAGGATTTTACCGCCGGACGCCATCTTATCGCTGCCCACATCGTAGAATTTGGAAACGGCGGCCCGGATGCTCTGCGGAGCCTCGCTACTCTCCGGGTCGATACCAGCCTGTCGACACTTTCCAATTAACGTCGCGTCAACCGAATTCACAACCTTCTCGGCGAGGGCGGCTTCAGCCAAGCTTTGCTGGTTGCCGCTCTGGCCCCAATTGTTTTCGACGTCGCCGTAGTGACGCCAGGCCGTCGCGTCCGTCCAGTATCCTTGCTCGCTCAGAAGACTGATCACCTCCTCCTCAGTGTCAGCCCGAAGGAGAGCTTCACACAATGCCTGGTTTGTCAGCCTCGTCATTACGACCTCACAGTTTGAATTCGACCTCTTCCTTGCCACCACGCGACAGCATGCGCGTCTTCATGGCATCAATCTCTCTGGTCAGCGCGGCGGCGATCTTTCGCACATCAGCCTCAGTATACTCGTAATGCGAGTGATTTCCGAGCTTCCCGATTACTCGGATCGCTTTGATCGCTGATACGGTGCGGCTCTCGGCGAGCGAAACGAACTTCCCTCGCTTATCGCGGACTGCGTTTTTTGTTATTTTAACATCAATTCCACGCACCATATCAGCCTCCAGTTACTCGATCACCATTGCGTATACTATCACCAAGTACACCCCCCACTATACAAAAAATTTTATGGGCTAATTTAGCGAATTTCCTTATGACAGTTTTGTGGAGACGGGTGGTTCGCGCACGACAATATTATTAGCAATATTAAGACACGCCGACCGGCGCCATGACCGCCTCTATCGGACAGCCCAATGGAGGTAACCGGCTTCTACTCCGACGATTTGGCCGGCAGAGGCGACGGGATATGATGGGGAGTTGGCATTAGTGCGAGGAGACGAGCTTCAGCCCGATGATGCCGGCGACGATCAGGCTGATGCAGAAGATCCGGCCGAGATCGCTGGATTCGCCGAGGATCGCGATGCCGAAGATCGCGGTGCCGACGGCCCCGACGCCGGTCCAGATGGCGTAGGCGGTGCCGAGCGGCAGGGTCTTCAGCGACCAGCCGAGGAGCCCCAGGCTGATTGCCATGGCCCCAACCGTCCAGACGCTCGGCCACAGCCGGGTGAAGCCTTCGGTGTATTTCAGGCCGACCGCCCAGCCCACCTCGAACAGGCCGGCGACGAACAGGACAAACCACGCCATTTCTTTTCTCCTCTGTCTCTCTCTCAAGCCGCCGGATCGCGCGTCATCGCCAGCAGGGCATCGACGATCCGGCGTCGTTCCTCGGTCGGCGCCGGATGCACGCCCAGCGCCTCATTCATCCAGATTCCGTCCGCGGCGAGCCGGACCAGCATCGCGCGCAGCGGATCGATCCCGTCCGTCCGCAGCGCCTCCGCCCACGCCTCCTGCCGGGCGGCGTAGGGCGCGACCTGGGCCGGATCGTTGCCCATGGCGGCGATCAGCGCCGCTTCCCGCGCGGCAATCCCGTCGTCGGTCGATCCCGGCTCCGGCAGCGACGCCCTGACATAGCCGCGCGTCCAGCTTCCGGGACCGCCATCCTCCCGCCGCCAGCACTCCACCCGCGCCTCGAACGACGCGACCAGCCGGTCCATCATCGCCGCGATCAGGGCTTCCTTGCTGTCATAGTGATAGATCAGCCCACCCTTGCTGAGGCCCGCCGCCGCGGCCACCGCGTCGAGCGTCAACCGGGCGACGCCGCGCGTCAGCACGATCTGCTCCGCCGCTTCGAGGATGCGAATCTTGGTGTCCGACCTTGCCATGACGAATAACTATACCGTCTGGTCGGTATAGTCAAGAGAGTCGACGCTACGGGGGCCGGAATGATGTGATGGCGGGACGAGTCTTTG
Source organism: Inquilinus sp. CAU 1745 (assembly GCF_039839375.1). NCBI lineage: Bacteria > Pseudomonadati > Pseudomonadota > Alphaproteobacteria > Rhodospirillales > Rhodospirillaceae > Inquilinus > Inquilinus sp. CAU 1745. The sequence continues at coordinate 199,799 of NZ_JBDOQU010000005.1, read as the reverse complement.
ATCATCCGCGCCTGAGGCTTCTCGTTCATTGACGTTTACGTAAGCGTCAAACATTCTCGCCGTCCGTCCGCCAAAGGAAACTGCCCCATGACCTCCTACGCCGCCCCCATCCAGGAGATGCGCTTCGTGCTGAGCCGTCTGGTCGGGCTGGACCGGCTGGCCGAACTGCCGGGATATGAGGAAGCGACGCCGGAACTTGTGGATGCGATCCTGGAGGAGGCGGGGAAGCTGGCGTCGGGCGTGCTGGCGCCGCTCAACCATTCCGGGGATCGGGAACGATCGGTGCTGGAGAACGGGATCGTCCGGACGCCGAAGGGGTTCAAGGAAGCTTACGCCGCCTATCGCGAAGGCGGCTGGAACTCCGTCCCCTTCTCCCCCGACCATGGCGGCCAGGGACTGCCCTGGACGGTGGGCATGGCGATCCAGGAGATGTGGCATTCGGCGAACATGGCGTTCGGCCTGTGCCCGACCCTGAACCAGAGCGCGGTGGAACTTCTGGAGGCCCATGGCACGCCGGAACAGCAGCGGACATATCTGGAGAAGCTGATCTCCGGCGAATGGACCGGGACAATGAACCTGACGGAGCCGCAGGCGGGATCGGATGTCGGGGCGGTGAGAACGAAGGCCACCCGGCAGGATGACGGCAGCTACAGGATCGTCGGCCAGAAAATCTTCATCACCTATGGCGAGCACGACCTGACGGAGAACATCATCCACATGGTCCTGGCCCGGACCCCCGGCGCGCCGGACGGGATCAAGGGGATCAGCCTGTTCATCGTGCCGAAGCTGCTGGTCGCCGAGGACGGAACGCCGGGCGCGCGGAACGATCTGCGCTGCGCCGGGCTGGAGCACAAGCTGGGCATCCATGCCAGCCCGACCTGCGTGATGGCGTTCGGCGACAATGGCGGCGCAACCGGCTATCTGGTGGGCGAGGAGAATCGCGGCATCGAATACATGTTCACGATGATGAACAACGCCCGCCTCTCCGTCGGCCTGCAGGGCGTGGCCATCGCCGAACGGGCCTATCAGCAGGCGCGCGGCTACGCCCGTGACCGGATCCAGGGCCGCGACATGGCAACCGGCAAGGAAGGCGCGCGGATCATCCAGCACCCCGACGTGCGCCGGATGCTGATGGACATGAAGGCGCAGACGGAAGCCGCCCGCGCCCTCACCTACCATGCCGCCGCCGCGCTGGACCGGGCGCGCAGACACCCCGACGCGGGCGAGAGGCGGCGCGCGCAGGCGCTGGTCGACCTGCTGACGCCGGTGGTGAAGGCGTGGTCCACCGATGTCGGCTGCGAGGTGTCCTCCGCCGGCGTCCAGATCCATGGCGGGATGGGATATATCGAGGAGACGGGCGCGGCCCAGCATTTCAGGGACGCCCGCATCGCACCGATCTACGAAGGCACGAACGGCATCCAGGCCAACGACCTGATGTTCCGCAAGGTCGCCCGCGACGGCGGCGCTGCCGCCAAGGCGTTCATCGGCGAGATGAACAATTTCGACGAGCTTCTGGTGGAGGAATCGGGGGACCGGCTGACCGCGATCCGCCGTCGGCTGGCCGAAGCGGTCAAGACGCTGAACGAGGCCACCGACCACATCCTGCGGACGGTGGTGACGGACCAGATATCCGTCGCCGCGGTAGCGACGCCCTATCTCAGGATGTTCGGCATCGTCGCCGGCGGCTACATGATGGCGCGTTCCGCCCTGGCCGCGGCGGAAGCCCTGGAGGATGGCGAAGGCGATCCGTCCTTCCTGGAGGCCAAGCTGGTGACCGCGCAGCATTACGCCGACCAGATCCTGCCTCAGGCGCGCGGCCTGCTGACGCCGATCATCGACGGCCCCCGCACCATCATGGCGCTGGCCGAGGATCAGTTCTGACCGCCTCGGCGAAAGTTAAGATTAGCGGCTCCTTAACCATTCCAGTCGCCTAATCACGGGCATGTGGCGGCATCTCCTTTCGGCGGAATGGAACGAAGCGCGGCGGTCGGGCGGGCGGACGTTCGCCGCGGCGACCCTGGCGGTCACGGTTGCCGCCCTGCCCGTCCGGGCGGCGGACCCGGTTTTCTTCCGCATCGGCACCGGCGGCGTGGGCGGCACCTATTATCCGATCGCCACGCTGATCGCCGAAGGCATCGCCGAGGAGACGCTGGCCAGCGAGCGGCCGATCATCGCCGCGGCCCAGGTGTCCAACGGCTCCACCGCCAATATCGAGGGGTTGGCCTCCGGGCTGATCGAAGGCGGCTTCGCCCAGGCCAACGTCGTGGCATGGGCCTATGAGGGGACCGAGATCTTCGAAGGCCAACCGCCGAGGACGGATCTCCGCGCGATCGCCAACCTCTATCCCGAAACGCTTCATCTGGTGACCGACATATCGTCGGGGATCGAAACGATCGAAGACCTGGAAGGCCGGCGCGTTTCGCTGGACGAACAGGGCTCCGGCACGCTGATCGATGCCAGAATGGTGCTAGCCGCTCATGACCTTTCCGAAGCGGACATCGTTCCGGAATACATGAAACCCGATCTGGGGCTGGCGCGGATCGAGGAGGGCCGGCTGGACGCCTTCTTCATCGTCGCCGGCACCCCGGTCGGCACGCTGGAGCCGTTCGCCGAGGCCGGACGCCTGTCGCTGGTGTCAGTCGCCGGGGAAGAGATAGATCAACTGCTTGACGAATATTCCTTTTATTCTCCGGTAATTATACCGGAAGGGACCTATGAGGGCGTCGGGGCGGTCGAGACGATCGGGGTCGGAGCCCAGTTCGTCACCACGGCCGACGCGGATGAGGAGACCATCTACCGGCTGACCCGGGCGCTGTGGTCCGACACGGTCAGGGAGAAGCTGGACGCGGGCCATCCGCGCGGTCGGCAGGTCCTGCTGACCAATGCGCTGAACGGCATCGCCATCCCCTTACACCCCGGATCGGAACGATTTTACCGCGAAGTCGGCCTTCTGCCGTGACATCGTTTTTCAGCAAACATGGTCGCGGGTGGCTGATGGGCAACTTCAGGCAGATAGCCGGAATGTTCCGGTCATGGCGGGTGGCGGCCCCGGTCGTCCTGGCCCTGGCGGTGATCATCAGCGCCACGGGCCTTGCCGTCTACACCAACACCACGCTGATCGGCGTGCGCAAGGGCCTGCCCGTGCAGGTGCTGCTGCAGGAACGCGACATGGTGGTGGTCAGCCAGGGGTTCACCGAACTTCTGCTGAACACCGCCGAAATCCGCGACAACCCGACGCCCGAAGCGATCGACGAAGCGCTGGCCCTGCTGACCTCCGTGAAGGTCCGGGTGGCGGAGATGCGGGGGACCTACAATTTCGACAATCTGGTCGGGGCGTCGGCCATGCACGCGCTGGTCAATCCCGCCCTCTTGGACATCGAGAGATGGCTGACGGAGGGGCTGAACGGCCTGCCGCCGACATCGCCCATCGTCCTCGACCTGGTCGACCGCCGCGCGCGGGACACCGGCGCCTCGATACGCGACCTCATGAACGAGTCGCTTGAGACGGCGCATGTGCTGCTGTCGGCGCAGGAGCGGAAGCTGGACCGGTTTCGCGACAGCATGGTCGGCCTGCTGGCGCTGATCGGGGTCATCGCCGTAGGGGCCATCGCCTTCATCGCGCATTATCTGAGCGAGCGTCACAAGGTCGAGACCATCCTTCGCGCGGCGAAGGAGGAGGCCGAGGAGGCGAACCGGGCGAAGACCCTGTTCCTTGCCCAGATGAGCCACGAGCTGCGCACGCCGCTCAACGCCATCATCGGTTTCTCGGAGATCCTGAAGGACGAGATGTTCGGGAAGATCGGCGCGGAGCGGTATGCGGAATATGCATCCGACATCCATCAGAGCGGCGCGCACCTGCTGTCCCTGATCAACGACCTTCTCGATCTCGCCAAGGTGGAGGCCGGGAAGCTGGAGCTTGTCGAAGAGGTGGTTGCCGTCGCGCATCTGATGGCCGAAACCGTGCGGCTGGTCCGGGACAAGGCCGACAAGGGCGGCGTCGCCATCACCGTGGAGCGGGAACCGTCGATCGAGAGGATCTTCGCCGACCGCCGGGCGCTTCGACAGGTATTGCTGAACCTGCTTTCCAACGCCGTGAAGTTCACCCCGCGCGGTGGCGCGGTATCGATCTCCGCGCGGTACGACAATGCCGGCGGGATCGCCGTCGCGGTGCGGGACACCGGCATCGGCATCGCGCCGGAGGATATCCAGACGGCGCTGACGCCCTTCGGCCAGATCGAGAGCGGCTGGAGCCGCCGCTATGAGGGAACGGGACTGGGCCTGCCGCTCGCCAAGTCGCTGGTCGAAATGCATGGCGGCACGCTGGAGATCGCCAGCGAGAAAGGCGTGGGAACCCTTGTGACGATCCACCTGCCCCGCCACCGCATCATTGCGACGCCGGAGACGGCCGAGGCGAACCAGCGGGTGGCGATCGCCTGAAGGCGATCAGCCCGAGAAGGTCATCCGGGAAAGATCACCAGGTCCGGACGGGGCCGGTGTCGATATGCACGAAATCCGAACGGGGATAGTAGCCGACGCCGCCAACGTCGAGCGCGACCGCGGTTTCGCGCAGGCCGCGGAGATCGCGCCCCGGAACCCGGATATCCACCGCCTGGCCGCGGATGTGATAGCTGTTCCGCGCCACGCCCTGGTTGGTGCGCGCCAGCCTGGCGTTGGTCTTGGGCGAGCGGTAGCCGCAGATGATGTGGATCGGTTCGGAAACGTCCATCCGCTGCTGGACCTGCCAGATAAGGTCGAGGAGGCCGAAATCGATCTCCGTCACCTCGTCCGTCCGCCAGTCCCGGAGGATCTGGTTCAGGCTGACGATCGCGTCGGGATGGTACCACCCGTCCACCCAATATTCGGTGGTGAGCGTTTCCAGGCTGTGCGTGTTGTAGAGGGAGATGGTGCGGGAGCCTCCGGTGGAGGCGAGGAGCGATTTCGGCGCCGCCAGAGCGGCCAGGGAAGCGAATGCGCCGAATCGAATCAGGCTGCGTCTATCCAACAACGCCGTTACCCCTTTTTTCTTGCCAGTCCCTCTTCGCCGTCGCCGGTGATCTGATGCCCGGCGTTGGGCCGTATCAACGGGGCTGTTCTTGCAAGACAAAACGGGGCGACGCAACCCTAAATTTGAGAATCGTTATTAACCGAAGGTTAAGGCAACCCCTTGCATCCGCTAAGATTTCTTGCTTAACGGATTGAAGGGGCGGGCTTAAATCGGGGTCGCTTGAGAGATCGGATCAGTGCCTGATATCGGCGGCATGAGAGTCTGACCCGGGCGGGGATTTCCTCTTTCGAGGCGAAATCTGATTCGAGGCCGGTGAAGGAGATTCGCCATCCCGATGGCCAGGGCCAGGACGCGTCGCATGGCCGCGCCCCTTCTGCTGTCGGGAACCGGCGCTACCATCGTCGGGTTCTTACAGTCTCACAGCGTAATAAGGATTTCCCATGAAAGCTCCGTCCATCGATCTCAAGTCCAACACCAAAACGGCCATGGTCGACCTGCTCAATGCGCGCCTGGCCGAGGCCATCGACCTGGCGCTCGTGACCAAGCAGGCGCACTGGAACCTCAAGGGCCCGCAATTCATCGCCGTCCATGAAATGCTCGACCTCTTCCGCACCCAACTCGACGCCCATGTCGACACCATCGCTGAGCGCGCCGCCCAGCTCGACGGCATTGCCCTGGGCACGGCGCAGGTGGTCAACAAGGCCACGTCGCTGCCCGCCTATCCCACCGACATCCGCAAGGTGCCCGACCACTTGAAGGCGCTGGCCGAACGCTATGCCGCCGCAGCCAAGGCCGCCCGCGAGGCCATCGACACCGCCGACGAGGCCGGCGATGCCGATACCGCCGACATCTTCACCGCCTATTCGCGCGAACTCGACAAGGACCTCTGGTTCATCAAGTCGCACCTGGAATAGCCAAGCCGCCTCAACGCCCGGCAGACCGGAATTCAGGAGATGAAGAATGGCCCATCGGTTCAGGATCGGCGATCACGTCAGCTGGAATTCGGAGGCCGGGCGGGTTAGCGGGACGATCGCCAAAATCCACACGCGCGATTTCGACTACAAGGGACATAAGCGCCACGCCTCGGCCGACGAGCCGCAATATGAAATCAAGAGCGACAAGACCGATCACATCGCCGCGCACAAAGGCTCAGCGTTGCGGAAGATCGAAGGCTGATGCGCGATTGGGCTCGCACAGGGCCGCTGATTACCGCCGCTAATCCAGCAGCGCGATCTGCGCGGAATTCGGCCGCACCTCCGCCAGCACCGTCTGCGTCGCCGAATCGAGGCCATAAATGTCCTCGCGGAAATTGATTCGCCCGTCATCCCCCCGGAACGCCGTCCAGTAGGCGAGATGCACCGGCATGGGGTTGTCGAGATTGATGCGCGTCGTCTCCCACCCTCCCATCACCTCGGCCCGGAAGGAGCCGGTCCAGCGGGCGGTGTCGGACAGAAGATAGTCGGCCAGCCAGATCGGGTCCTGCACCCGCACACAGCCCGAGCTGAAGGCGCGGCGGGACCGCGAGAACAGGCCCCGCGACGGCGTGTCGTGCAGGTAGACGGAGAAGCTGTTGGCCATCATGAACTTGACCTTGCCCAGCGCGTTGGACGGCCCCGGCTCCTGACGGATGCGGAAATATTTGATGCCCTCCCCGATCGCCTCCCAATCCAGATACGCCGCCTCGATCTCAGCGGCGTCGTTGTGCCAGCCGGCGAACATCCTGAAGCCGTGGCTGCGGAGGTAGGTCGGGTCATCCAGCAGCTTGGGCAGATAGTCCTTGATGGCGATGGAGGTCGGCATCGTCCATGTCGGATTGAATTCAAGCCAGGTCAGCCTGCTGGAGAAAAGCGGCGTCTGCCGGTCGGCCAGCCCGACGATCACGTCCATATCGCGCACCGGCCGGCCCTCATCGACGATGCGCAGTTGATAGCCCGGAAGGTTCACCATGATGAACCTGTCGCCCAGATCGTCCGGCAGCCAGCGCCAGCGCTCCATGGTGGCGACGATCTGGTCGATCCGCTGTTCCGCCGTCACGTTCAGCGCCCGGCGCGTCCTCGGGCCCACGACGCCGTCCGTCTCCAGCCCGTGGCGGGACTGGAAGCGCTGTACAGCCTCGACAAGCGCCGGATCGTAGGCGGGCGCCGGAGGGCCGACCAGCGTGGAGACGTACTCCCCGGTCACGGCGAGGCGGCGGCGGAGCGCGATCGTCTGCGCCCCGTCGATGTCGCCCGGCTCCAGCGTCGGCCCGTCGGGCACGGCGGGCCAGCCGCCGGCGGCGGCGAGGGCACGGTATTCCGCCAGGATGCCGCGAAGATCGTCATAGGCCGGGCTGTCCGGCGCCAGCCCGGTCAGGTAGCGCGCCGGTTCCGGCGACGCGGCGGCGATCAGCGCGAAAGCCGGTCCGGGAACGTCCTTCCGCTCATAATCGACATCCTCGCCCAGCCGGCCCGGATCGAACCGGCCGGCCTGGATGTCGGTGGCGAACCGCATGACGGCCGCGCTCATCAGCAGTTCGGCTTCCGCCGCCGATGTCGAAGCCAGCGGCCCGGCCAGTTCCGCGACATAATAATCGTGCGGCTCCAGCCCCTCCCCCTTCGCCCGGCCGAACAGGTCGACAAGCGACCGCGCATCGGCGGTCAGCGCCCCGTCGGCAAGCCACAAGGGGCTGTAGTTCCTGGATTCATAGAGAGTGCGGAGAGAACCGCCGTCCAGCGTGCGCTCAGCCACGACGACATCGCCGGGGACATCGCCGGGACCGGCCAGCCGCTCCGCGATTTCGGCGGCAAGCGGCGTCGCCGGGAGGGAGCGGACTTCCGGCGCGGCGAAAACCGGACTTCCTCCCAGCACGAGAACAACCGCAATAACAGCGCGACCAAACGTCATCCTGACCCCCTACCCGGCGCCGCCGTTCACCGAACCGCACGACGCCCAATTCTTCCTGATAATACTCTTAGTCCGCGATTTCGGGAATGCCAGTTCGCGCTTAATTGTTCCGTAACCAGTATGGCGCGACCATCGTCGGGGGCCTTCCTCCCGCCGGCGTCAAAGGCGGAAACAGTCCCTCCACAGGCATCGTAGCGGGACTGGCATTTCGGCATGAACGACAGCGAATTGAGCCAGATCGTCGAACGGCACGCGCAATGGCTCGCCGGACGGCGCGGCGGCGTTCGCGCCGATTTCACCCTCGCCGACCTCAGCGGGCGCGATCTTTCCGGCATCGACCTGCGCGGCGCGAAGATCGCCGGCGCGAAGCTGAACGGCGCGCGGCTGGACGGGGCGAAGCTGCGCGGCGCGGACCTTTTCGCCGTCGACTTCACCGAATGCTCGCTCGATCGCGCGGACCTTTCGGAATCGGACATGCGGGGCGCGCGCCTGCACGGCGCGACCTTCATCGACGCCAATCTCCGCCGGGCCGACCTTCGGGACGGCACGCTGCTGACCGGGACCCGCAACGGCCAGGTCAACGTCCATGAACTGGACAGTTCCCGCATCGTGATCCGCCGCGCGATCCTGGCGCGGGCGGAACTGAGCGGGACGAAGCTGGCGCGGTCGGTGATCTCCCAGACCGACCTTTCCGGCGCGATCCTGCGGCGCGCCGACCTTCGCGACGCCGATCTGTCGGACAGCAACCTCCAGAACGCCGATTTGACCGAAGCCAACCTGACCAAGGCCAATCTGGCCGGCGCGCGGCTGGGCGGAGCGCGCCTGCGCGGGGCGCAGGTCGCCGGATGCTCGTTCCGGGGCGCGGATCTGATCGGCGTCGATCTCGCCGGCTGCGACCTCGCGTCGGCCGATACCGGCGGCGCGCAGTTCGCGAAGAATGTCGACACGCTGGGCGGCGAGCTTCATCGTGCGATCCTCGGCCACGAACGCTGGATCCGCACGCTGGGCCATCGTGGCGAACGCGCGGTGCTGGAAGGGGCGGACCTCCGCCGCGTCGACCTTCGGGGGGCGAACCTGTCCGGCGCCATCCTTAGGGGCGCCCAGATGGACCGGGCGGTGATGTTCCAGATCCAGCTCGTGATGGCGGACCTGGCGGGCGCGGTCCTCGAAGGGGCGAACCTGCTTGAGGCGAACCTGTCGGGCGCCAACCTTTCCCACGCCAATCTGGCGGGGGCGGACCTCACCAACGCAAGGCTGCATCCGGCCAAGCTGACGGACCAGCTTGGCGCGGACACCGGCAAGGTGCGACCAACCAGTCTGCGGAACGCCGACATGCGGCGAGCCCACCTTTCGGGCTGTGCGCTGACCGGCGCGGACATGACCGGCGTCAACCTGACATTGGCGGATCTGGACGGGGCCGATCTGACCGGCGCGGACCTGGCCGGCGCGGTCCTGGACGGCACCGGGCTGGAACCGGCCGTTTGCGCCTGAACGCTTCGCGGGCGGGATCGGCCCTGATAGGGTGAACTCGTTCCGGGGGCGGAACCAGGCGCGGGCGGGGGAAATGGGGGCGAGATGCGGTCTTCGGTCGATGATTTCATCGAAGGCGTCGCGCGAGCGGGTAGTCTGAAGGATATCCGCTCCGCGCTGGAGAAGCAGACGGAAGCTCTGGGCTTCGATCGGTACGCCTACCTGGTCGTGAGGCCGCCGGAGGGGCCGCGCGTCCCGTTCGTGCTGACCAACTATCCCGAGGAATGGGCCGACCGCTATGCCGAGCAGCGCTATGTGAGCGTCGACCCGATCATCCCGACAGCGGCGACCAGCATGGCGCCCTTCCGCTGGGAGGACATCCTCCGCCAGCCCCATGCCGGCGGCGCGCAAAAGATGATCATCAATGAGGCGACGGAGATCGGCCTGCGCAACGGCGTCACCGTGCCGATTCACGGCCCCGGCTCCGGCCTCGCCACGCTGAGCGTCGCGGCCGACGTTCCCCAGAGCCGGTTCGACGCGCTGTGGGCCCAGCGGCGGCACGAGCTGCATCTGGTGGCGGTCTACGCCCATGAACAGATCGTCCGCCATGTCTATTCCGACAAGAAGAAGCCGCTGTTCAAGCTGTCCCCGCGCGAGCGGGAATGCCTGCTGTGGACGTCGCGCGGCAAGACCGCCTGGGAGGTGTGCGAGATCCTGGGCATCTCCCACGAGACGGTGACCGACTACCTCAAGAGCGCCGCGCGCAAGCTGGGCGTCTACAGCAAGACCCATGCGGTCGTCCGCGCGATCATGCTGGGGCTGATCGTGCCCTGAAGGCCCCCGCGTCGGGCGATCGGTATGGACCTTGGGACCTCATGACAGTATGAGTGGCGGCCTTCCAGCCGATCCCGCCAGAGGTCCTTCACGATGATCCCCCGCTACAGCCGCGCCGAGATGACCCGAATCTGGGAGCCGGAGAACCGGTTCCGCATCTGGTTCGAGATCGAGGCCCATGCCTGCGACGCGCAGGCCGATCTGGGCGTCATCCCGAAATCGGCGGCGGAGGCCGTCTGGGCGCGCGGCAAGTTCGAGATCGACCGGATCGACGAGATCGAGCGCGAGACGAAGCACGACGTCATCGCCTTCCTGACCAATCTGGCGGAGCATGTCGGGCCGGAGGCGCGATTCGTCCATCAGGGCATGACCTCGTCGGACGTGCTGGACACGACCCTGTCGGTGCAGATGTCCCAGGCGGCGGATCTGCTGCTGGAGGATCTGGACCGCCTGCTGGCGGCGCTGAAGGCGCGCGCGATCGAGCACAAGGACACCGTCACGATCGGCCGCAGCCACGGCATCCATGCCGAGCCGACGACCTTCGGGCTGAAGCTGGCCGGCCACTACGCGGCCTTCAGGCGCAACCGGGAGCGGCTGGAGCAGGCGCGCGCCGACATCGCGACCTGCGCGATCTCCGGCGCGGTCGGCACCTTTGCCAACATCGACCCGCATGTGGAAGCCCATGTCGCGGAGAAGATGGGGCTGACGGTCGAGCCGATCTCCACCCAGGTGATCCCGCGCGACCGCCACGCCGCCTTCTTCGCCGTGCTGGGCGTCATCGCCGGGTCGGTGGAGAATCTGGCGACGGAGATCCGCCATCTCCAGCGGACGGAGGTGCGCGAGGCCGAGGAGTTCTTCTCCCCCGGCCAGAAGGGCTCGTCGGCCATGCCGCACAAGCGGAACCCGGTGCTGACGGAGAACCTGACGGGCCTCGCCCGGATCGTCCGGGCGGCGGTGGCCCCGGCGCTGGAGAACGTCACGCTGTGGCACGAGCGGGACATCAGCCATTCGTCGGTGGAGCGGGTGTTCGGCCCCGACGCCACAATCGCACTGGATTTCGCGCTGATGCGGCTGGCGGGCGTTATCGAGAAGCTGCTGGTCTATCCCGAAACCATGACGGCCAATCTGGAGCAGCTGGGCGGCTTGGTCTTCTCCCAGCGTGTGCTGCTGTCGCTGACGCAGGCCGGCATGTCGCGGGAGGACGCCTACAAGGCGGTCCAGCGCAACGCCATGCCGGTCTGGGAGGGCAAGGGCCAGTTCCTGGAGCTTCTGCAGGGCGACAAGGACATCGCGCGCTACATGACCGCCGACCAGCTTTCCCAGCTCTTCAACCTCGCCTACCACACCAAGCATGTCGACGCGGTGTTCGAGCGGGTGTTCGGGGACGCCGCCTGACCCTCAGTTCATCAGGATCGGCGGCGGCAGGGCGCGGAGGATGCTGCGGCGGTAGTCCATCTGCGCGCCCAGCGCGTCGAAGGCGTAGCGGTTGAAGCCGTCCCGGTAGAGCAGGATTCCGGCCACATCCTGCGGCGTGATCCGGAAGCGGTCGGCGAAGGCATCCTCAAGCCGATCTCGCACGATCGGGGAGGCGTCGGGGAAGGCGTTCCCGCCGAGATCGGGCGTCGTGGAGATGTAGACGTTGCCGCTGCGTCCGTCGCTGTTCCAGTCCGGCATCACCGTCACCGCGCCCAGCGCATGGACGATGGTCGCGACCAGCGAAGTCTCCGCCACCGGGACTGCGGCCGACATGAAGGTGTTGAAGCCGACCACCCCACCTTCGGCCAGGCATCGGTCGCGGATGGCGGCGAAGAATTCCGCCGTCACCAGATGGTCCGGGATGCCGTCGCCGGAGAAGAGGTCCATCAGCACCGCGTCGTAGCGGCGCGGGCAGTTGCGGGCGAAGATCCGGGCGTCTTGGCGGTAGATGTCGACCCTTCCTGCGTCGAACCCGAAATGCTCCACGGCGACCTCGACCACGCCGGGGTTGATCTCCACCACGTCAACGGCAAACCCGCGATCGACCAGTAGGTCCGGCGCGGCGCCCATGCCCAGCCCCAGGACGAGGATCGATTGGGGATCGGGATGGGCGAGCGCGATGCGCTCCAAGGCGTAGGCGAAGGCGACGGTGGGATGCCCCTCCCCGTCCTCCGCCCCCATGTTCATCCCGTCGGCGAACAGCACGCGCTGCGTGGCGTCCGAGATAGGGTTACGGCCGATATCCACCACCTTCAGGGTGGCGAGCGGTGTCGGCTCCACATCCACGATCCGGTAGCCGAGGTTCGGATGGCCGGCCAGCGCGGCCTGCGCCTCCTTCTGGAGCGTCCACGCGAATCCGCCCGCCGCCAGGGCGACGATGGAAAGGGTCGCGCAGAGGCTTCGCGTCTGCCGGGCGACGGGCCTTGCCGCGAGCGCCCAGGCCAGCGAGACGATGGCGAGAGCCCCGGCGACCAGCAGGTAGGAATCGAAATTCCGCAAATTGGGGATCAGGAGGAAGGCGGCCGCGAACACGCCCGCGACCGACCCGACCGTGGAGAAGGCGAAGACCGATCCCGACCCGGCGTCGCCACCCACTTGAGCCTCCGCCGCCACCAGAAGCGGGTTCATCGCCGAAAGCAGGACAAGGGCGGGGCCCAGGAGAAGCAGGCTGCCGGTCAGCGCGCCGGCGATCAGATGGGCGGACGCCAGGGCCGGCAGCGCCGTCGGATAGGCGAGCCCGGCCAGGACGAGGGCGATGCCGGCCGCCGCGGGGGCCATGCCGAACAGCCCCTCGGCCTCCGCCGGGGTTACGCGCCGTCCGACCCTGCCGCCGAGCCAGTAGCCGAGCGCGAGGCAGGCGAGCGTGACCGATAGGATGCCCGTCCAGATGAAGAGGCTGACGCCGAAATAGGGCGTCATGATCCGCGACGCGACGAGTTCCAGGGCCAGCGTCGCGCCGCCGGTCAGGAACAGTGCGGCCCGGCGCAATTCGTGGCGACGGAACGCCGTCACCGTCTTCTAGGATTTGATCTCTGTCATGATCTGCTCATGCGCGACGTGCAGAAGCTCGTCCATCATCTTGCGCAGGCGATGGTCGGACAGGTCGATCTTCTTCTCCTGAAGGTCGGCATAGACCTTGTCGTGGACATCGTCATCGCCGGGCTTGTCGATGTCGGAGATCACCACCTCCCGCGCATAGGCGTCGGCGTCCTTGGAGGCCATGCCCATCAGTTCGCCGGCCCACAGTCCCAGCAGCCTGTTGCGCCGGTTGCCGATCTTGAACAGCAGTTCCTGATCGTGCTGGTACTTCGCCTCGAAAGCCTTCTTGCGCTCGTCGAACGTGGTCATCCCGCTTCTTTCCTTCGAATGGCTTCGTATTGTCTGTCCGGAACTATTCACTCCTGAGATCATATATAGTCTGTCCGCGCAAAGAGGTCATGGGGAGACGGGGGCATGGCCTCATCGCATCGGTCCCATGCGCACCGACACGCGAGCGGTTGATTGAGCCCGGCCGCGGGACTTGCTATATCAGCGGACGAACGGGCGGCGCGGTGATAGAACGCAGCCGCCCCTTATCGTTGGAAGGCACGCATCATGAGCCGTCGCAGGCGGATTTACGAAGGCAAGGCGAAGGTTCTCTTCGAAGGACCGGAACCCGGCACGCTGGTGCAGTACTTCAAGGACGACGCGACCGCCTTCAACAACCAGAAGCGTGGCACGATCTCCGGCAAGGGCGTGCTGAACAATCGGATATCGGAATATCTGATGACGCGCCTCAACGATATCGGGGTGCCCACTCACTTCATGCGGCGCCTCAACATGCGCGAACAACTCGTTTACGAAGTTGAGATCATTCCGATCGAGGTGGTGGTCCGGAACGTCGCCGCCGGCAGCATCTCCAAGCGGTTCGGCATCGCGGAGGGCACCTCCCTGCCCCGCTCCATCATCGAGTATTATTACAAGTCCGACGATCTGGGCGACCCGATGGTGACGGAGGAGCACATCACCGCCTTCGGCTGGGCCGCCCCGCAGGATCTGGACGACATGATGTCGCTGACCCTTCGGATCAACGACTACCTGTCGGGCCTTTTCCTTGGCATCGGTCTGAAGCTGGTGGACTTCAAGCTGGAGTTCGGGCGGCTCTATAACGAGCATGGCGACATGCGAATCGTGCTGGCCGACGAGATCAGCCCGGACAATTGCCGTTTGTGGGACGTGACCACGAACGAGAAGATGGACAAGGATCGTTTCCGCCACGATCTGGGGAAGGTCGAGGACGCCTATCGCGAGGTCGCGCGGCGTCTGGGCATCCTTCCCGAGGGCGACGTGACGGAAATCCGCCTGGAAGGCAAGGAAGGTCAGGCCGCGTCGTGAAGGCTCGCGTTGAAATCACACTGAAGAACGGCGTCCTGGACCCCCAGGGCCGCGCCATCGGCAATGCGCTGCGGGGCCTGGGCTTCGACGGCGTCGGCGAGGTCCGGCAGGGCAAGCTGATCGAGCTGGACGTCGAGGAGACCGATCCCGCCAAGGCGCGAGAGCGGGTCGAGGCGATGTGCCGGACCCTGCTGGTCAACCCGGTGATCGAGAGCTACGCGATCCACGTTGGCTGACGGAAGCCGACCTTCCCCGACGACCGCCGACCGCGCCGCGGCGCTGCACGAGGACATCGCCGCGCTGGCGGCGGCGGAGCCGCTGTTCGCGAAGGCGGCGCAGGCCGCCGGCGATTTCGACATTCCGCTGCGGCCGTCCGGATTCGGGACGCTGCTTCACATCATCCTGGAACAGCAGGTGTCGACGGCGTCCGCCGCCGCGATGTGGCGGCGTCTGAAGGAGACCGTGTCTCCCCTGACGCCCGAAAGCTTCCTGGCCGTCGAGGACGATGCGCTGAAGGCGTGCGGGTTCAGCCGGCAGAAGACCGCCTATGGCCGCGCGCTCGCTGCCGCGCTGGCGGAGGGCCGGCTGGAACTGGACGCGCTCGACCATCTGGAGGACGAGGTCGTCATCGAGGCACTGTGCCGGATGAAGGGCATCGGCCAGTGGAGCGCGGAGAACTATCTTCTCTGGGCGCTGGGCCGGCGGGACGTGCTGCCGGCGGCCGACCTCGCGCTGCTGGTCGGCTGGCAATGGCTGGCCGGGCTGGATCGTCGGCCGACCGCCGACGAGCTGCGCACCGAGGCCAATCGCTGGCGCCCCCGACGCACGGCCGCCAGCCTGCTTCTCTGGCGCTATTACATCGCCTGTCAGTCAGACCGAAAAGCCGGGGCGGCCATGCTTGCCAACCCCGCCCTGGAGGGCTAAACCGCGCCCATGAAAGCCGCCGTCATCGTCTTCCCCGCCTCCAATTGCGACCGTGACATAGCCGACGCGCTGCACCGCGCCACGGGCAGGCCTCCGGCCATGATCTGGCACGGCGATTCAGACCTCCCGAAGCTGGACCTGATCGTGATCCCCGGCGGCTTTTCCTACGGCGACTATCTGCGCGCCGGGGCCATGGCCGCCCATTCGCCGGTCCTGCAGGAGATCAAGGCTCGCGCCGAACAGGGCGTGGCCGTGCTGGGCGTCTGCAATGGTTTCCAGGTGCTGACGGAATCGGGGCTGTTGCCGGGCGCGCTGATGCGCAACGCCAGCCTGAAATACATCCACCGCAGCGTCCCCCTGCGCGTGGAGGGGACGAACAGCATCTTCACCGCGCGCTACAAGCCGGACCAGACCATCAACCTGCCGATCGCCCACCATGACGGCAACTATTTCGCCGACAAGGACACGCTGCGGCGGCTGGAGGGCGAAGGCCAGGTCGCGTTCCGCTATCTCGACAACCCGAACGGATCGATGAACGACATTGCCGGCCTCTACAACGACCGCCGCAACGTGCTGGGCATGATGCCCCATCCGGAGCGCGTCTCCGACCCCGCACTGGGCAGCATCCACGGCAAGCCGATGTTCGATGCGCTGGTGGAGGCTTTGTCGTGAACGCGCCGATCGCCAGGGAACCCGCCGTGACGCCCGAGTTGGCGGCGCAGCACGGCATGAGCGCCGACGAATACGCGCTGATGCTGGAGATCATGGGCCGGACGCCGACCCTGACGGAGTTCGGCATCTTCTCCGTCATGTGGTCGGAGCACTGCTCCTACAAATCCTCCAAGAAATGGCTGAAGACCCTGCCGACGACGGCCCCCTGGGTCATCTGCGGCCCGGGAGAGAATGCCGGGGTCATCGACATCGGCGACGGCCAGGCCTGCATCTTCAAGATGGAGAGCCACAACCATCCTTCCTTCATCGAGCCCTATCAGGGCGCGGCGACGGGGGTCGGCGGCATCCTGCGCGACGTGTTCACCATGGGCGCGCGGCCGGTGGCGAACATGAACGCGCTGCGCTTCGGCAGCCCCGACCATCCCAAGACGCGCCATCTGCTGGCCGGCGTCGTTGCCGGGATCGGCGGCTACGGCAATTGCGTGGGCGTGCCGACGGTGGGCGGGGAAACGAATTTCCACGCCGCCTATAACGGCAACATCCTGGTCAACGCCATGACCGTGGGCCTGGCGCCGGCGGACAGGATCTTCTATTCGGCCGCCGCCGGCATCGGCAACCCGATCGTCTATGTCGGCTCCAAGACCGGGCGCGACGGCATCCATGGCGCGACCATGGCCTCGGCCGAATTCTCCGAGGATTCCGAGGAGAAGCGGCCGACGGTCCAGGTCGGAGACCCGTTCACGGAGAAGTTGCTGATCGAGGCGTGCCTGGAACTGATGGCGACGGACGCGATCGTCGCCATCCAGGACATGGGCGCGGCCGGCCTCACCTCCTCCTCCGTGGAAATGTCCGACAAGGGCGGGTGCGGCATCGAGCTTGACCTCGACCACGTGCCCCAGCGGGAAACCGGCATGACTCCCTATGAGATCATGCTGTCTGAGAGCCAGGAGCGGATGCTCATGGTCCTCAAGCCCGGCCGCGAGGATGAAGCCCGCGCGATCTTCGAGAAGTGGGAGCTGGATTTCGCCGTCATCGGCCGGGTCACCGACACCGGCCATCTGGTGCTGAAGATGAACGGCGAAGTGGCCGCCGACATCGAAGTGAAGCCGCTGGTCGGCAACGCCCCGGAATATGACCGGCCGTGGGAGCCGACGCCGCCACAGGCGGATGTCCCGGCGGCGGAAATCCCCCTGCCCGGCCCGCTGGACGAGGTACTGACGAAGCTGGTCGGCTGTCCGGATATCGCGTCGAAGGCGTGGATCTGGGAGCAGTATGACGGCACCGTCATGGGCGACACCGTCGCGGCCTCCGGCGGCGATGCGGCCATCGTGCGCGTCCATGGCGGGCGCAAGGCGCTGGCGATCACCACCGACTGCACGCCCCGCTATGTCGCGGCCGACCCCAAGCGGGGCGGCGCGCAGGCAGTCGCGGAGGCGTGGCGGAACCTGACGGCGGTCGGGGCCCGGCCCCTGGCGATCACCGACAACATGAATTTCGGCAATCCGGAGAAGCCCCGGATCATGGGGCAGTTCGTCGGCGCCATCCAGGGCATGTCCGACGCCTGCCGAGTGCTGGACTTCCCCGTCGTCTCCGGCAATGTCTCGCTCTATAACGAGACCAATGGCGAGGCCATCCTGCCGACCCCGGCGATCGGCGCGGTCGGCCTGCTGGACGATCTCAGCCACCGGGCAGGGATCGCCTTCATCAGCGAAGGCGACGATATCGTCCTTATCGGCGAAACCGGCGGACATCTGGGTGCGTCGCTCTATCTGCGCGAGATCCATGGGCGGGAAGACGGGCCGCCGCCGCCGGTCGATCTCGACGCTGAACGGCGCAATGGCGACTTCGTCCGGAACCGCATCGCCCACGGCGCGGTCGGCGCCTGCCACGACCTCAGCGATGGCGGCCTTCTGGTCGCCGTGGCGGAAATGGCGATGGCGAGTGGGATGGGCGCATCGCTGGACATCGCCTGCGAGGCCGGGGAGCTGTTCGGGGAAGATCAGGGCCGCTACGTCGTGACCGCCCGCGACGGCCGCGAGGTTCTGAGTGCCGCCCGCGAGGCCGGTGTGCCGGCACGGATCATCGGGACGACCGGCGGGGCCGCGTTGACAGTGAAGGGTCAAACGGCCATATCGGTGGAAGAGTTGAAGCGTGTCAACGAAGCGTGGTTGCCTGCGCTGATGAACTAGCAAGGACAGGATCGCGTCGCGTCATGGCCATGGACCCCGCTGAAATCACCCGCCTGATCAAGGACGGCATTCCCGACGCGGACATCCGGATCGAGGATCTGCGCGGCGACGGCGACCATTACGCCGCCTATGTCGTCAGCGCCTCGTTCACCGGAAAGACGCGCGTCCAGCAGCACCAGATGGTCTATCAGGCGCTTCAGGGCCGCATGGGGAACGAACTCCACGCCCTGGCGCTCCAGACCTCCGCCCCCGACGCCTGAGGATATCGAATATGACGACCACCATGGAAAACCCGGTTTTCGAGCGTATCCGCAACGAGGTCGGCCAGAACGACGTCGTGCTCTACATGAAGGGAACGCCCGTCTTCCCGCAATGCGGCTTCTCCGCCGCCACCGTCCAGGTGCTGACCCATCTGGGGGTGCAGTTCAAGGGCGTGGACGTGCTGATGGACCCCAGCCTGCGACAGGGCATCAAGGATTATTCAAGCTGGCCGACCATTCCCCAGCTTTATGTGAAAGGGGAATTCGTGGGCGGTTGCGATATCGTCCGCGAGATGTACCAGACCGGCGAACTGTCCGAGCTGATGAGCAGCAAGGGCGTCAGCGTTCAGCCTCAGGGATGATCGCCGCAGCATTCTGATCCGACCGGGGCGGCCTTCACGGCCGCCCTTTCCTGTTCCGCAAAGCTTCGTGTCGCCGCAGATGAGCCAGACCATGGTGGGAGGAAGCCCGTCGTCGAACGCTTCCCGTGAATCGATGCTCGGCCTCGCCTATGCGCTGGGGGCTTTCCTGCTGTGGGGCGTCGCGCCGATCTACTTCAAGGCCGTCGGCGCAGCCAACCCCGTGGAGATACTGGCCCATCGCGTCGTCTGGACCGCGATCATGATGATCGGTCTGATCTACGGCCTGGGTAAGACGGACGCGGTGATGGATGTGCTGCGCCAACCGCGCCGGCTGCCGATCTACGCCCTGTCGACGGTGCTGATCTCCATCAACTGGCTGACCTACATCTACGCCATCAGCATCGACCATCTGGTCGACGCAAGCCTGGGTTACTACATCAACCCGCTGGTCAACGTGCTGCTGGGCATGATGTTCCTGTCGGAGAAGCTGAACCGCTGGCAGGGGCTGGCGGTGGCGCTGGCCGGCATCGGCGTTGGCTATCAGCTTGTGGCCTATGGCGAGGTGCCGTGGATCTCCCTGACGCTCGCCTTCTCCTTCGGCTTCTACGCTCTGGTGCGGAAGAAGGCGAAGGTCGATCCTCTGGCCGGGCTGCTGGTCGAGACGCTGCTGCTGACGCCGGTGGGGCTGATCTACCTGTTCTGGCTGGGAAGCCAGGATGCGGGGCAGTTCGTCGCGGGCGGCTGGTGGATGAGCGTACTGCTGATCGCCTCCGGTATCGTCACCGGCCTGCCGCTGATCCTCTTCATGTTCGGCGCGCAGCGGCTGACGCTCTCCACCATCGGCCTCATGCAATATATCGCGCCGACCATCCAGCTTGTGCTGGCGGTCGCGATCTTCGGGGAGCCCTTCTCTCCCGCGACCATGGTGACCTTCGCCTTCATCTGGCTCGGGCTGGTCATCTATAGCTGGGACGCCTTCGGAACCTACCGGCGAGCGCGCAGGACGGCGTAGCGCCGCGATAGCGAGCGCGGTCCCGGCTTCAATCGACGCCGCATGGATGCTGGATCAAATCCAGCATGACATTGTTTTTTATTGGTCATTCCGGACCGCGATCCGGAATCCATAGACCCTTGCCACTTCACCGGCGGAGAAGAACGGGCGCGGATGGCGGCCCTCCGGAAACAAAAAACGGCGCGACGGTTGGTCCGTCGCGCCGCTCTTTCAGCGTCTCCCGATCAGCGGGAGTAGAACTCGACCACCAGGTTCGGTTCCATCTGGACCGGGTAGGGCACGTCGGCGAGCTGCGGCGCGCGGACGTAGGTTCCCTTCATGTCCTTATGGTCGACATCGACATAATCGGGCAGGTCGCGTTCGGCCGAGCTGACGCCTTCCAGGACGACCGGAAGCTCACGGGACTTCTGCTTGATCTCGATCACATCGCCGTCCTTGACCTGGTAGGAGGGGATGTTGAGACGCTTGCCATTGACCAGGATGTGGCCGTGATTGACCAACTGACGGGCGGCGAAGACGGTCGGGACGAACTTCATCCGATAGACCACGGCGTCCAGCCGGCGCTCCAGCAGGCCGATCAGGTTCTCGCCGGTGTCGCCGCGACGGCGGACGGCTTCCTGATAATATTTGTGGAACTGCTTCTCGCCGATATTGCCGTAATAGCCCTTCAGCTTCTGCTTGGCCATCAGCTGCGTGCCGAAATCTGTCGGCTTCTTACGGCGCTGGCCGTGCTGGCCGGGACCATACTCACGGCGGTTGATCGGGCTCTTCGGCCGGCCCCAGAGGTTGACGCCGAGGCGGCGGTCGATCTTGTGCTTGGAATTCGCGCGCTTGCTCATACTTCTTCCAATGATGAAAGCCCCCGAAACGGAGGCCATTGTTGTCCCAATAGTTCCGAGACATCTTTCGTCCGGACGGGGAAACGGCTTCGCGGGCCCGTCAATGGAGCCCGGGGCCGTCCCCACCTTCTTGGGAAGGACGCGGGACTATACCCACCAACGCCACGATGTCAAACGTTGCCTGCGCGCGGTGGTGTCCCAGTTTGAACCTTCAGCCGGGCTCGGCGGCTCGCCTGTTCATGAGCGATCAGAACCTGTTGTGAAGGCGTGGTTAGATCCGGTTGGCATCGTCAGTCCGTTGGCTGCCGGCCGTCGTACCCCTGGATTATCACAATGTCCGAAAGGGCTGATTCAGTGCGGTGAGGCTTAGCCGCCGAATATTCGGTGGAGCGATAACAGGCCATCGCAGTCGCATAGTCCTTGAATTCGATCACCGCGATCCGACCGCGCAATTTGCCTTCCACAGCCTCCTGATCGCCGCCGCGAACCAGGAACCTGGCCCCGTATTTGCGGAATGCAGGCGCGTTCTCTCGAAGATATTGCTTATAGCGTTCAGGGTCGTTCACATCGACCGACGCTACCCAGTAGCCTTTTTTGGCCATCGGCTTCTCCTATGCCCTCCGGTAAGCATATGGGAGGTCGCGCGGGATTCGAGAGGCCGGTCAATTTCAAACTGAGATACTACCCTTCACGCCTCAGCCTTCGCCCTTGGAGGTGCGGGGCCGGCCGTCCAGTCGGCGGCCGGACAAAGCGGTGATGACGCCGTGGAGGGTCCGCACTTCCTGGTCGGTGAGGTCCGCCCGCTGGAGCATGTTGCGCAGATTGCGGACCATGGACGGCCGCTTGGCTGCGACATGGAAGAACTCCGCCGCGTCCAGTTCCTGCTCCAGATGGTGGAAGAGGTTGACCAGTTCATCCTTCGTCGCCGGCGCGCGGCCGGCGTCGCTGAGGCTTCGGCCCGGCGTATCGTCGGCGGCGGTGAACCATTCATAGCCGATCAGCAGCACCGCCTGAGCGAGGTTCAGTGAGGTGAAGCCGGGATTGAGCGGCACGTTCAGGAGCGCGTCGGCCAGCGCCAAATCGTCATTCTCCAGCCCCGTCCGCTCCCGGCCGAAAAGCACGCCGCAGGGGCCGATTTCGGCCGCCGCCCGCATCTCCGCAGCCGCCTGGCGAGGCGTCACCACCGGCTTCACCATATAGCGCTGCCGGGCGGTGGTGGCGTAGACGCGGGTGAGATCGGCGACCGCATCCTCCGTACGGTCATAGAGGCGGGCATTGTCGATCACGACATCCGCGCCGGAGGAGGCGCGCACGGCCTTGGGGTTCGGCCAGCCATCCCTGGGCCGCACCAGCCGCAGGTCGGTGAGGCCGCAATTCAGCATGGCGCGGGCGGCCGTGCCAATATTCTCCCCAAGCTGGGGGTCGACCAGGATGATTGCCGGTCCGCCCAGCGTCGGTGTCTTGGTGGAATCCGTGCCGGCCATCAGGCTTCCCGCCGGTCCAGCGCGCGCATGAGATAATCCTTCTGGGTGTCGCTGAGGGCGTCGAGCTGCCGCCGGTCGATCCGGGTTCCGGAATCGATGGCGGCGCCCGGCCAGTCGGACGGCGCGTCCGGCTCATCGGTGAAGGAAACGCCGAACAGGCTGGCTCCCCGGAAATCCGCGCCGCGCAGGTCGCAGCCCCGGAAGTCCGCTCCTTCAAGGTCGGCGTCGAGGAAGGTCGCGCCGGAGAGGTCCGCTCGCTGCATATGCGCGTTCGACAGGTTGGCGCCCGTGAAGTCGGCCTTCGCCAGATCGGCGCGCAGGAAGGAGGCGTTCCGCAACAGCGCGCCTGCCGCTTTCAGCCCCTTCAGCTCCATCCGGTCGGCCGTCATGGATAGGAGGTCCCGGCCCGAGAAGTCCCGCGCCTGGATCAGCCTGCGAAGCTCCAGCTTCTTCACGTTGGCGGCGATGTAGCGTTCTTCCCGCCACGGATCGGCGTTGTTGTGATAGCCGCTTTCGGCCTCCCAATAGCCCAGCCGGTCCTCCGCCAGCAATTCGATCGCCTCCAGCCATTTGACGCTCTTGTAGAAATACCGGCCGGGCACGACCATGCGGACGGGTCCACCATGTTCGGTCGCCAGCGGTTCGCCCTCATAGGCGAAGACGACGATCGCGCCGAGATCGAGCGCGTCGGCGAGCGTCAGCGAAGTGGAATGCCCGCGACCGCTGCGCGCGCGGAAGGAAAGGAATCTGGCGTCGGGCAGCGGCCCGGCCTCCACCAGCAGATCAGCCAGAAGAATGCCGGTGAAGCGGGCATCGTATTTCGACCAGCGGGTGACGCAATGGATGTCGAGCGTGAAGTCGCGGAGCACCCTGCCCTTCAGCTCCTCAAGCTTCCACGAAACCGGCGTCCGCACCCGGCCATCGATCGAGACCGTCCACGGGGCGTCGGAGGTGCGGGGCGCATCCTCCCCCACTACCGGCCAACGGCGGGCGGGCAGCAGCGCCTGGTTGGGCGGCAGGCGCGGCCGCGTCGATCCATCGGCCATGGCGATCAGACCTTCGCCACGCCGTCGTGGAACAGCTTATAGGTGAAGCTGTCGCCCAGCGCGTCGAACGAGGCGTCGATGACGTTGGTGGAGACGCCGATCGTCGACCAGCGATCCCCATTGCCGTTGGCGCTTTCGATCAACACGCGCGGCATGGCGCCCGACGCGTCGGTCGCCTTCAGGATGCGCACGCGGTAATCGACCAGACGCAGCCCCTTCAGCGCGGGATAGGATGGCTCCAGCGCCTTCCGCAGCGCGAGGTCGATGGCGTTCACCGGCCCGTTGCCTTCGGCGACCGTGTGGCGGATATCGTTGCCGACGCGGACCTTGACGCTGGCTTCGGATTCCGTGACCAGTTCGCCCCGCGCGTTGAACCGCCGCTCGTCGGTGACGGAGAAGCGCTTCAGCTCGAAATAGTCCGGCACCTGGCCGAGGGTGCGCCTCGCCAGAAGCTCGAAGCTCGCCTCCGCGCCGTCATAGGCGTAGCCCTCGAACTCCCGCGCCTTGACGAGATCGACCAGCTTCCTGACGCCGCGATCTTTCGGGTCGACCTCGATCCCGATCTCCTTCAGCCGCGCCAGCACGTTGGCCCGGCCGGCCTGGTCGGAAACGATGATATGGCGCCGGTTGCCGACCGTTTCAGGCGGCACATGCTCATAGGAGCGGGGGTCCTTGGCGACGGCGGAGACGTGGAGCCCGCCCTTATGGGCGAAGGCGCTTTCGCCGACATAGGGCGCGTTCCGCGACGGCGCGCGGTTCAGATGCTCATCGAACCAGCGCGACAGATGGGTCAGCGATTTTAGCCCCTCCTCCGTCACGCCCGTCTCATAACCCATCTTCAGCATCAGCGACGGGATGAGGGAGATCAGGTTGGCGTTGCCGCAGCGTTCGCCCAGCCCGTTGATCGTGCCCTGCACCTGGCGCACCCCCGCCCGCACGGCGGCGAGGCTGTTGGCGACCGCATTCTCCGTATCGTTGTGCGCATGGATGCCCAGCCGGTCGCCGGGGATGTGTCGGATGACCTCCCCCACGATCCTCTCGATCTCGTCGGGCAGCGTGCCGCCATTGGTGTCGCAGAGGACGACCCAGCGTGCGCCCGCCTCGTAGGCCGCCTTGGCGCAGGCCAGCGCGTAGTCCGGATTGGCCTTGTAGCCGTCGAAGAAATGCTCGCAGTCGAACATCGCCTGGCTCTTGCGGCGCGCGGCCTCGGCAATGCTGGAACCGATCAATTCCAGATTCTGGTCGCGCGGGATGCCCAGCGCGACATCGACATGGAAGTCCCAGGTCTTGCCGACCATGCAGACGGCGTCGACCCTGGCATCCAGCAGGGCCGATAGCCCCGGATCGTTGGCCGCCGACCGGCCGGGGCGCTGGGTCATGCCGAAGGCGGTGAAGATGGATCGCTCCAGCGCCGGCGGTTCGGCGAACAGCCTGTCGTCGGTCGGGTTGGCGCCGGGCCAGCCGCCCTCGACATAGTCGATGCCGAGCCGGTCCAGCTCTCGCGCGATCTCGATCTTGTCGGCGACGGTGAAATCGACGCCTTGCGTCTGGGCGCCGTCGCGCAGCGTGGTGTCGAAAAGGTAGACGCGGTTATCGTCGGTCATGGCGGAACATTCTGTGCTTCATCGGCCCGCCGCGCGGGCCGTCGGGATCATCCGGCCCGGCGCCATTCCGTGACGCCGCCGGGCTTGTCTTCCAAGACTATTCCCCTCTCGGCGAGGGTGTCCCTAATTCGATCCGCCTCCGCGAAATCCCGCCGCGCCCGCGCCGCAAGGCGCTCGGCGATCAGCGCGTCGATGACCGTCTTGTCATCGTCGGACGTGCCGCCCCTGAACCATTGCGCGGAATCGAGCGAAAGGACGCCGAGCAATTCCGCATTGCGCAGGAACGGTCCCTTCAGCGCCGGAAGGCCGGCCTCCTCCGCGCCGATCACGGCGTCGGCCTGCCGGTCGATTGTGGCGAAGGCCAGGGCGGTGTTGAGGTCGTCGTCCAGCGCGTCGCAGAGCGCCCGTTCATCGGTGTCGGCGGCGTCAGTTGCCTCAACGCTCTCCAGCCGCGCCTTGGCGCGGTACCAGCGGTCCAGCCGCGCCTTCGCCTCGCGCAGCGACGCCCGGGTGAAATCCAGCGGCTGGCGATAATGGATGGACAGAAGCGCGAGGCGAAGCGCCTCCCCCGGCCAGCCTTCCTCCAGCAACTGGCGCACGGTGTAGAAGTTGCCCAGGCTCTTGGACATCTTCTCGCCCTCGGCCATCAGATAGCCGTTGTGCATCCAGTAGTTGGCCATCCGATCCGTGCCGTGGGCGCACCGGCTCTGCGCGATCTCGTTCTCATGGTGGGGGAAGATCAGATCCTGCCCGCCGCCATGGATGTCGAATTCCGTCCCCAGATGTTCGCCTGCCATGGCGGAGCATTCGATATGCCAGCCCGGACGCCCCCTCCCCCACGGGCTGTCCCAGCCCGGCTGGTCGCCGGCGGACGGCTTCCACAGCACGAAATCCGCCGGGTCCTTCTTGTAGGAGGCGACATCGACCCGCGCCCCGGCGATCTGCTCGTCCCGGCTGTTGCCGGACAGGCGGCCATAGTCCGGCATCGAGGGAACGTGGAACAGCACGTGCCCGTCGGCCTCATAGCCATGTCCGCCCTTGATCAGCCGTTCGATCATCGCGATCATCCGGCCGATATGGTCGGTCGCGCGCGGCTCGATATCGGGCGGCAGCGCGCCCAGCGCCGCCATGTCCTCGTGGTAGGCACGGGTCGTGCGCTCCGTGATCGCGCCGATCGGCTCCCCGCTTTTGCGCGCGGCGTCGATGATCTTGTCGTCGACATCGGTGATGTTGCGGACATAGGTCACATGGTCCGCGCCGTAATGCTGCCGTAGCAGGCGGGCCAGAACGTCGAACACCACGACCGGCCGCGCATTGCCGATATGGGCGTAGTCGTAGACGGTGGGCCCGCACACGTAGAGCCGGACGTTCGACGGATCGATCGGCCTGAATTCCCGCTTCCTGCGGGACAGCGTGTCGTGGATCTTCAGCGTCACTTGATTTGCCCTGCGCGCCCAAAGGCTTGGTGGACCGCGAGAGGTATCAGACTTTCCCGCGCCGGTCCATCGGACGCGCGGGCGGGTGATTTTAGCCGCCACGATGTCCGCTTCCATGTCTGGATCCGTATGATGCCCAAGCCGAGGCGTACAGCGGCTTCGGCGGCCTCTACGGCTGAACGATGTCCACTTCCATGTCCGCTTCAGAGCATGGGCGTCAGGCGGTCTTCCCCTCCAGGCGGGCGCGGGCGCGGGTGGGGCCTATGAGGGGGAGGAGGGTCTTGAGTTCGGGGCCGTGGTCGCGGCCGGTTAGAGCCTGGCGGAGGGGCATGAAGAGGGCCTTGCCCTTGATGCCCGTCTCCCGCTTCACGGTGCCGGTCCATTCGCCCCAGGTGTCCTCGCCCCAGGGTTCCGCCGGCAGCAGGGCCGCCGCCCGTTCCAGGAATCCGGGGTCACCGATCACCGGGTCGATCGGGCCGTTGGCGACGCGCCACCATTCCCCGACATCGTCCAGGCGGGACAGGTTCGGGCGGACCGCCTTCCAGAACGCCTCATCAGCGCGCATTCCCTTCGCCGCCAGCCGGTCAGCCGCCTCCTCGAACGGCATGTCGTGCATGAGGCGGGCGTTGAGGCGACCCAGATCGTCTGGATCGAATTTTGGAGTCGCGCGGGAGAATTTCCGCCAGTCGAATTCCGCCACCAGTTCCTCCAGATGGCGGCGCGGTTCGACCGGATCGGAGGTTCCCAGCTTGGCGAGCAGGCTGTTGACCGCCATCGGCTCCAGCCCATGCTCCTCCCGCAGCGTCTCGAGGCTGAGGCTCCCAAGCCGCTTGGAGAGCCCCTTCCCCTCCACGTCCGTCACCAGCGGCAGATGGGCGAAAGAAGGCGGCTCCGCCCCCAGCGCCCGGAACATCTGGACATGCAGCGCAGTGTTGGCGACATGGTCTTCCGCCCGCACGATGTGGGTCATCCGGAGGTCGATATCGTCGACGACCGAGGAGACATGGTAGAGCGGCCGGCCGTCCTCGCGGACCAGCACGGGGTCGGACAGGTCCTTCGCCTCGAACCGCACGGGGCCGCGCACAAGATCGACCCATTCGATCGCGCCATCTTCCAGGAAGAAGCGCCAGTGCGGCCGCCGCCCCTGCTTTTCATAAGCCGCCCTCTCCGCCTCCGTCAGCTTCAGCGCCGCGCGATCGTAGATCGGCGGCAGATGGCGATTGAGTAGCGTCTTGCGCTTCAGCGACAGCTCCTCCGCCGTCTCATAGCAGGGGTAGAGCCGGCCGCTCGCCTTCAGCCGGTCGATCGCCGCATCGTAGCGCGCCTGCCGGTCGGTCTGGCGGACCAGCCGGTCCCAGACAAGGCCAAGCCAGGAGAGGTCGCGCTCGATCGCCTCCGCAAAAGCGGGGGTCGACCGTTCGGTGTCGGTGTCGTCCAGTCTCAGGACGAAGGTCCCGCCGAGCGATCGAGCGAACAGCCAGGCGATCAGGCCGGTGCGCGCGTTGCCGACATGGAGCAGCCCGGTGGGGCTGGGCGCGAAACGGGTGGCGACGGTCATCAGGAGAGCATGCCGACGGCGGCGTTCGTGATGGGATAGCGCCGGTCGCGCCCGAAAGAGCGGGAGGTGATCTTGACCCCCGGAGGGGCCTGCCGGCGCTTGTATTCCGCCCGGTCCAGCAGCCGCCAGACCTTCGCCACCGTCTCCGGCTCATGGCCGCGCGCGACGATGTCGGAAAGGCCCAGATCCTGCTCCACCAGGCAGTTCAGGATGTCGTCCAGCGCCTCGTAGGGTGGCAGGCTGTCCTCGTCCTTCTGGTCCGGCCGCAGTTCGGCCGAGGGCGGCTTGGCGATGACGCGTTCCGGCATCACCCGCCCCTCCGGCCCCATGGAGCCCGCCGGGCGCATCTGGTTCCGCCAGCGGGACAGCGCGAAGACGGTTGTCTTGTAGACATCCTTCAGCACCGAATAGCCGCCGCACATGTCGCCATAGAGCGTGGCGTAGCCCACCGACACTTCGGACTTGTTGCCTGTCGACAGCACCATCGGGCCAAACTTGTTGGAGAGCGCCATCAGCGTGACGCCCCGCGCGCGGGACTGGATGTTCTCCTCCGTGATGTCCGTCGGGCGGCCGTCGAAGAGAGGCTTCAGCATGGCGTCGAAGGCCTGCATCGCCGGCTCTATGGAGATCTCGTCCAGGCGGCAGCCGAGAAGGCGGGCGCATTCCGCCGCATCCTCCAGACTTTCCTTCGAGGTGTAGGGAGACGGCATCATCACGCAATGGACCTTGTCCGCCCCCACCGCGTCGACGGCCACGGCGGCGCTGAGCGCGCTGTCGATGCCGCCGGAGAGGCCGATCAGCACGCCCGGAAAGCCGTTCTTGCCGATATAATCGCGCAGGCCCAGCACCATCGCCCGGTAGATCGCCTCCAGCCCGTCGGCCGGCTCCGCCCGCTCTGCCTCCTCGCAGGCCCAGCCGGTATCGCCGCGGGTCCAGACCGTGGAGACGATGCGTTCCTCGAACCGGGGAAGCTGGACGCGCAGCGAGCGGTCGGCGCCGATGGCGAAGGAGCCGCCGTCGAACACCAGTTCGTCCTGTCCGCCCACCTGATTCAGGTAGATGAAGGGCAGCCCGCTTTCCACGACATGGGAGAGCACCGTGTTCATCCGCCGTTCGGCCTTGTCATGTTCGAACGGGCTGGCGTTCAGCGCGACGATCAGCTCCGCGCCGCTTTCCTCCAGGCATTCGACGACATCGGGAATCCAGATGTCCTCGCAGATCGGCACGCCGATCCGCACGCCGCGCAGATTGACCGGCCCCGGCAGCGGCCCCGCCGAAAAGACGCGCTTCTCGTCGAACACGCCATAGTTGGGCAGTTCGACCTTGAACCGCGCCGCCTCCACCTTTCCGCCATCCAGCAGGAGGATGGCGTTGTAGGTCCGGCCGTCCTGCCGCCAGGGCGCGCCGACCAGCAGCGCCGGGCCGTCCGCCGTCTCCGCCGCCAGCTCGGCCACAGCCTGTTCCACGCTTTCCAGGAAGAACGGCTTGAGGACCAGATCCTCCGGCGGATAGCCGCTGAGGCAGAGTTCGGGGAAGACGACCAAATCGGCCGCGCCCGCTTCCGCGCGGGCGGCCCTTATCCTGGCCAGATTGCCGCGCACGTCCCCGACGACGGGGTTGATCTGCGCGAGCGAGATCACGAGACGGTCGGTCATGGGGCGTCCGGTTGCGTTGGGAATGACGCCGGCAAGGTAACAAGGGGCCTGCCCCTGTCAATCACCGCCGCAGCAGGAATTCACGGCCGACCTTGACGCGCGGCTGGCCGCCATAATCGACGATGTCCGCCGTGGCGTAGGTCTCCGACCATTTCTCCGGCAGGAAGCTGCCGGTGCCGATGATGTCGATCGGCGCCTTCGCCAGCGCCATGACACGGCATTTGGCCGGGCTGAAGCCGGAGGACGCCACGATCCTGACCTTCGGGCAGCCGGCAGCATCCAGCGCGTCGCGCATATGATGGATCGCCGCCGCCGAGACGCCGGGGCCGATCAGGTAGCGCAACTCCGTCTCGTCCCGATAGCCGCGGATCGCCTCGGGGATATGACGCTCCAGTACGGCGTAGGAGCTGGGCGGGTCCAGCCCTTCGACATAGCGGCCGCCGGGCGTGTCGAGGCGGACGGAGAGGCGGCCGGCGTCGGCAAGGTCCTTGAACCGCCGGCAGACCTCCAGGCTGTCGGTGACCTCCTGACCGAAATAATCGACCAGGACGGTCAGGTTCTGGTCGGGATGGGATTCGTGGAACATCTCCGCCGCGCGCACGGTGGAGTTGGCGTAACCGATGAGCGCGTGGGGCATGGTGCCGAAGCCCTCGGACTGGCCGAAGAAATGGGCCGTCGCGTCCGTGGCGTTGCCGACGAACCCGACCGCGTCATGCTTGCGCTTCGCCCGGTCGGACCCGACGCTGGCGGCATAGGCCATCAGCTCCGCCATCTCCGTGCCCGCGCAATGCCTGGCGTCCATGGCGAGGAAGCCGACCTGGGGCAGCTCCGCGCACATTAGATAGGCGTTGTAGGCGGCGACGGAGGCCGGCCCGATCTTCTGGAGGAACAGCGTCTCCGCATCCACAAGATGATAGAGCGGTCCGGTCACGTACATCATGGGCTCGCCCGCGCCGACCCATTTTCCTTCCGGATAGCGGAGGTCGATCCTGATCTCCACTCCGCGCGCCTTGGCGACGGCTTCAAGCCAGTCGATCGCCAGGCGCGGCGCGGAGATGACGGGCCGGCGCATGAAGATGGCGTAGGTCGCCTCCACATCGCCGAAGCGGCCCACCGCGTCCCTGGTTCGCGTGAAGTACTTGTCGGTCCAGCGTGGAATATCCTCGACCGTCGGCTTCATCGGCCTGTCTTTCCCTGGAGTGGGGCTTGCGATATGGCGCTGAAAGGGGCGCCACCGGCGCCCCTTCTTCTATTCGGCGGCCGCGATGCGGCGGGCCTTGTCGCGGTCCGCCCGCTCCTCCTTCAGCTTCTCGGCCAGGAGGAAGGCCAGTTCCAGCGCCTGATGGGCGTTGAGCCGGGGGTCGCAGGCGGTGTGATAGCGGAGCGACAGCGCATTGTCGGTGATCGCCTGCGCGCCGCCGGTGCATTCCGTCACATCCTGGCCCGTCAACTCGAAATGCACGCCGCCGGGATGGGTGTCCTCGGCCTGGTGGATCTCGAAGAACTGCCGGACCTCCGACAGGATGGCGTCGAACCGGCGGGTCTTGTAGCCGCTGGAGGATTTCACGGTGTTCCCGTGCATCGGATCGCAGGACCAGACGACCGTCCGGCCCTCCGCCTTGACCCGCCGCAGCAGCGCCGGCAGGTGGCCCTCCACCTTGTCCGCGCCCATGCGGACGATCAGCGTCAGGCGCCCCGCCTCATCCTCCGGGTTCAGCACGTCGATCAGGCGGATCAGCTCGTCCGGATCGCTGGTCGGGCCGCATTTCAGCCCGACCGGATTCTTGACCCCGCGCAGGAATTCCACATGCGCGCCGTCGAGCTGCCGCGTCCGGTCGCCGATCCAGAGCATGTGGGACGACACGTCGTACCAGTCGCCCGACGTGGAATCGATGCGGGTCAGCGCCTGCTCATAGGGCAGCAGCAGCGCTTCGTGGCTGGTGTAGAAATCGGTTTCCCGGATCGACGGCGTGGTGCCGGCGGTCACGCCGCAGGCAGCCATGAACTGAAGCGCCTCGTCGATGCGGTTGGCGAACGCCTCGTACCGCTCCCCCTCCGGCGTGCGGCCGACGAAACCGAGATTCCACTGATGGACCTTGTGCAGGTCCGCATAGCCGCCCTGGGCGAAGGCGCGCAGCAGGTTGAGCGTCGAGGCCGACTGGTTGTAGGCGCGGATCATCCGCTCCGGATCCGGCACGCGGCTTTCGGCCTCGAATTCGAAGCCGTTGATGATGTCGCCTCGGTAGGACGGCAGGTCGACGCCGCCGATCGTCTCCATGTCCGACGACCGCGGCTTGGCGAACTGGCCGGCCATCCGCCCGACCTTCACGACGGGCATGGAACTGCCGAAGGTCAGCACCACCGCCATCTGCAACAGCACACGGAAGGTGTCGCGGATCTTGTCGGCCCGGAACTCGTTGAACGCCTCGGCGCAATCGCCGCCCTGGAGCAGGAAAGCCTCGCCCGCAGCGACCTTCGCCAGATGCGCCTTCAGCGACCGCGCCTCGCCGGCGAACACCAGCGGCGGAAAAGCGGAAAGCTGGGCCTCGGCATCCGCCAGTTTGACGGCATCCGGATAGGCCGGCATCTGCCGGGCCGGCTTCGTCCTCCAGCTTTCGGGCGTCCAACGCTCCGCCATCCTCTGATCTCCCACCTGCGCTCTAGTCATCATCCGCCCGTCAGAATAACTCCAGGACCGATGCTCCATCGAAAGGATTTTAGGCTATACGCCGACCGACCATGGTTTTCCAAGGATTTCGCCCCTCTCCCCCAGGATGCTGACATGCGGCGTCGAAGGCGGCCGCGACCTTATTCGGGCTTCGCCGCCGGTGAAGCGGCGATGGCCCATGGATTCCGGATCAAGTCCGGAATGACCAACAAAAACAAGGTCTAAGGCGGGCGAGCTTCATCGGAAAGACCAGCAACGGAACACCTCGCCCAACGCCCTCATGGTGAGCCTGTCGAACCATGTGTGCCCGCGCCCTTCGACAGGCTCAGGACGAGGAGGAAAAGCATTGAAATCCTACTCCGCCGCCTGCTCCTCGGCAGCCGGATCGGGGGCCTTCGTGCGCATGGTCACGAATTCCTCGGCCGCCGAGGGATGCACGCCGATCGTGCGGTCGAAATCGCGTTTCGTCGCGCCGGCATTCATCGCCACGGCGAAACCCTGGATGATCTCCGGCGCGTCCATCCCGACCATATGGCAGCCGATCACCTTCTGGCTGTCGCGGTCGACGACCAGCTTCATCATCGTCTTCTCCTCCCGGCCGCCCAGCGTGTGGCGCATCGGCTTGAAGGTCGAACGATAGATGTCGACGGAACCACGTTCCCGCGCATCGGCTTCAGTGAGACCGATGGCGGCGGCGGGAGGACTGGAGAAGATCGCCGTCGGCACGTTGGTCAGGCTGGCCGCCTCCCCCTCCTCCTTTCCGAACAGCATGTCGGCCAGCGCATGGCCTTCCGCGATGGCGACCGGGGTCAGTTGCAACTGGTCGGTCACGTCGCCCACGGCATAGATGTTCGGGGCGGATGTCCGGTAGTCCTTGTCGATGACGACAGCGCCGTTCTTCGCCATCTCCACCCCGGCGGCCTCAAGGCCAAGACCGGCGGTGTGCGGCGCACGGCCGGTGGCGAACATGACCTGGTCGGCTTGCAGCACCTCCCCATCGGTCAGATGGGCCAAGAGGCAATCCCCCGCCTTCTCGACCCGCTCCACCGTGGAGGTGAAGCGGAGGTCTATGCCGGCGCGGGTCATCTCCTCGGCCAACGTCTCCCGCAGATCGTCGTCGAAGCCGCGCAGGAACATCGCGCCCCGATGGATCAGGCTGACCTCAGCCCCCAGCCCATGGAAGATGCCCGCGAACTCCACGCCGATATAGCCGCCGCCGACGATGACGACCCGGCGGGGCATCTTCTCCAAAAAGAACGCCTCGTTGGAGGTGATGGCGAACTCCCGCGCGCCGGGGATGTCCGGCACTTCCGGCCAGCCGCCGGTGGCGATCAGCACCTTGTCGGCGGTGTAGCGGTCGTCCCCGACCGCGACGGTGTGGGCGTCGACAAGGCGGGCGCGCCCTTCGATCAGCGTGGCCCCCGCCCCTTCCAGCAGACGGCGATAGACGCCGTTCAGCCGCTGGATCTCCTCATTCTTGTTGGCGATCAGCCGCGCCCAGTCATGCCGGCTCTCCCCGACCGTCCAGCCGAAGCCGGCGGCGTCGTGGAAATCCTCGGAGAAGTGCGCGGCATAGGCCAGCAGCTTCTTCGGGACGCAGCCGACATTGACGCAGGTCCCGCCCAGATAGCGGTCCTCCGCGATCGCGACCCGCGCGCCGTGGCCGGCGGCGATCCGGGCGGAGCGCACCCCGCCCGAACCCGCGCCGATGACGAAATAGTCGAAATCGTACTGTGGCATCGGGATGTTTCCGGATTACGGGCGGAGAGTCAGCTATCGAGGCCGGCCATGCAGAGGTATTTGACCTCCAGATAGTCGTCGATGCCGTATTTCGAGCCCTCACGGCCGACGCCGGATTCCTTCATGCCGCCGAAGGGCGCGACCTCCGTGGAGATGATGCCGGTGTTGATGCCGACGATGCCGTATTCCAGCGCTTCGGACATCCGCCAGACGCGGCCGATGTCGCGGCTGTAGAAATAGGCGGCCAGCCCGAATTCCGTATCGTTCGCCATCGCGACGGCCTGCTCCTCGTCGGAGAAGCGGAAGACCGGCGCGAGCGGGCCGAACGTCTCCTCCTTCATCACCTTCATGTCGGTGGTGACGTCGGTGACAAGGGTGGGCTGGAAGAAGGTGCCGCCCAGATCATGACGGCTGCCGCCGACGACCAGCCGGCCGCCCTTGGCGACGGCGTCCTGGATATGCTCCTCCACCTTCTCCACCGCCTTCATGTCGATCAGCGGGCCGAGTTGGGCGCCGTCCTCCATGCCGTCGGCGACCTTGATCTTCTTCACGGCCTCCGCCAGCTTCGCGTTGAACGCCTCATAGACGCCGTCCTGGACGAAGATGCGGTTAGCGCAGACGCAGGTCTGGCCGGTATTGCGGTATTTCGACTGGATCGCGCCTTCGACCGCCTTGTCGAGGTCGGCGTCGTCGAACACGATGAAGGGCGCGTTGCCGCCCAGCTCCATCGACACCTTCTTCACCGTGCCCGCGCACTGCTCCATCAGCAGCTTGCCGACCGCCGTGGAGCCGGTGAAGGTCAGCTTGCGGACGATCGGGCTGGAGGTCATCTCCCCGCCGATCGCCTTCGCGCCGCCGGTCAGCACGCTGACGATGCCCTTGGGCACGCCCGCGCGTTCGGCCAGCTCGGCCATCGCGAAGGCCGAATAGGGCGTCTGGGTCGCCGGCTTGATGACGATCGGGCAGCCGGCGGCCAGCGCCGGGCCCGCCTTGCGGGTGATCATCGCGGCCGGGAAATTCCACGGTGTGATGGCCGCGACGACGCCCACCGGCTCCTTCGTCACGACGATGCGGCGGTCGGGCATGTGGGGCGGGATCGTATCGCCATAGACGCGCTTGCCCTCTTCCCCGAACCATTCCAGGAACGAGGCCGCATAGGCGATCTCACCCTTCGATTCGGCCAGCGGCTTGCCCTGCTCCAGCGTCATCAGCCGGGCGAGGTCCTCCTGGTTCTCCATCATCAAATCGTGCCAGCGGCGCAGGATGGCGGCCCGCTCCTTCGCGGTCTTCCGGCGCCAGGCCGGCCAGGCGCGGTTGGCGGCCTCGATCGCGCGCCGCGTCTCGTCCGCGCCGCAATCGGGCACCGTGCCGATCTTCGAGCCGTCGGCGGGGTTGGTCACGTCGATCGTCTTGCCGCCATCGGCATCCACCCACGCGCCGTCGATATAGGCCTGCTGACGGAAGAGCTTCGGGTCGTTGAACTTCATGATGCGGTTCCTCGGGGGATGTTCTTCGTGGAGATGCCTCTCTGGAATATAGGCGGCCTCGCCGCCGGATGAACAGGGCGGGGAATGTAACAATCCCGCGCTATGCTCCAGACGGCGTTCAGGAACGGGAGAAGATCGATGGGCAGCGATGTCAGCTTCGCCAGCTTCAACCTCTACAACCTCCAGCTTGCGGGGGAGCGGACGCGCCGCAACGCGGACCCCTTCTCTGCGGACGAGTACGAACGGAGGCTGGCATGGTGCGCCGGAGCCATCCGCGAAATGCGGGCCGACGTGATCGCCTTCCAGGAATTGTGGTCGGCCGGCGCACTGCGGGATTTGTTCGAGAGGGCCGGCCTGTCGGACGAGTACGAGCTGCATTTCATCGGGGAGGACTGGTACGACATCGCCGTGGCGGCGGCGGTCCGGCGGCCCTGGCGCGCGGCGGCGAAGCGCAACCACAAGAACTTTCCCGACCACTTCCGCCTGCTGAAGCGCGGCCACGGACAGGCCGGCGCGGACGAGGATCGCGAGGATGACGATATCGACGTGAAGATCGACATCTTCTCTCGCACCGTCCTGCAACTGACGATCGAGCATGAGGATGGGGAGACGCCGCCGATCGAGATATTCTGCGCCCATCTGAAATCGAAGCTGCCGACCCGGCTGGACGAGCCGGAAGCGGACATCGACGAGTTGCGGCCCCATCGCGAGGCGCTGGGATCGGCGCTGTCGACCATCCGCCGGACGGCGGAGGCCGCGGCGCTGCGCATGATCATGACGGAGGTGATGAAGGGAACGGACCGCGCGGCGGCGCTGCTGGGCGACCTCAACGATGACGGCCATTCCAACACGCTGGCGATATTGACGGAGCAGCCGCGCTTCCGCCGGTTCCGCCGATCGCGCATCGGCTCGTCCAGCGACAACGGGCTCTACGCCTCGGGGTTCCTCCAGGCGCTCACCGACTTCAGGGATGTCGCCTATACCCACATCCATGACGATGTCCGCGCGCAGCTCGACCATGTGCTGGTGTCGGAGCAGTTCTACGATCATTCCCGCAACCGCCGCTGGTCGTTCCGCGACCAGCGCATCTGGAACGACCATATCGACGCCGACGAGCCGAGGGGCGCGGAACGGCAGACGACGGATCATGGGATCGTCAGGGCGCGGTTTTTGTGGGATCCGGCGTAACCAACCAACGCCCCTCACCCAACCCTCTCCCCGGAGGGGCGAGGGCTACCAACCTTACTCGCGTTCCGCTTTTTTCCTTTGTGGGCTTTTGTCGGCTTTTCGCAGAATCGAGCCAATGATCGTTGAGGAATAATATCCCATCACGGCCATCCTGTCACGCGATCCGCGCGACCGGTCGCGCCGGTGCGTCGCGGTGAGGGCCAACCAACTACCCCCTCACCCAACCCTCTCCCCAAAGGGGCGAGGGCTACCAACTTTACCCTCGCCCCTTTGGGGAGAGGGAGGGACCCGACCGCGAAGCGGGCGGGAGGGTGAGGGGTTAGGCGGCGACGGCTTTCAGGGCGGCTTCCAGCTTCTTCCGGGTGGCGACGGCGTCGGCCTGGCGTTCGCGCTGTTCGGCGACGACCTCCTCCGGGGCCTTGGCGAGGAACTGCTCGTTCGACAGCTTCTTCTCGATCTTGCCGATCTCGCCGTCCAGCTTGGCGATCTCCTTCGTGAGCCGGGCGCGTTCCTGGTCCAGATCGATCACGTCGGCGAGGGGGAGGATCAGCGTCGCTTCGTCCAGCACCGATTGCGCGGAACCCTTGGGCGGCGCGTCGTCGGTCACCTGGATGGCGTCAAGCCGCGCCAGCCGCTTGACGATGTCGGCATGGGCCTCCAGCCGCCGGGCCGTCTCCGCATTGGCGTCCTTCACCCGCAGCTCGATCTCCGCGCCCGCCGGCACATTCATCTCAGACCGGACCGTGCGGACGGCCGAGACGAGGCGAACGATCCAGCCCATCTCCGCCCCGGCATCGGCGTCGACAAGGCTGTCGGGATAGTCCGGCCAGTGCGCGCCGATCAGCCGTTCGCCGCGCCCCTCGCTCAGCTGCGCCCACAGCTCCTCCGTCAGGTAGGGCATCTGCGGGTTCAGCAGGTTGAGGATCTGGTCCAGCACCCAGGCGGTCATGGCGCGGGTCTCGGCCTGGGCCGCCTCGTCGCCGCCATTCAGGATCGGCTTGGTGAACTCCAGATACCAGTCGCAGAAGGTTCCCCAGGCGAACTGGTAGAGAGCGCCCGCCGCATCGTTGAAGCGGAAGGCGTCCAGCGCCGTCTCCAGCCGCCGCGCCGTCTCCACCACCTCGCCGGCGACCCAGCGGTTGACGGTGAGCTTCGCCGCCGCGGGGTCGAAGCCCGGCACGGGAACGCAGCCGTTCATCTGGCAGTAGCGCGCCGCGTTCCACAGCTTCGTCGCGAAGTTGCGGTAGCCCTCCACCCGCTGCTCGGAAAGCTTGATGTCCCTCCCCTGCGCAGCCATGGAGATGAGGGTGAAGCGCAGCGCGTCCGCGCCGTAGCGGTCGATCAGGTCCAGCGGGTCGATGACGTTGCCCTTCGACTTCGACATCTTCTGGCCCTTCTCGTCCCGGACCAGCGCATGGATGTAGACGGTGCGGAACGGCACCTCGCCCATGAAATGGATGCCCATCATCATCATCCGGGCGACCCAGAAGAAGATGATGTCGAAGCCGGTGATGAGCGTGTCGCCCGGATAGTAGCGCGCGACCTCCGGAACATCGTCCGGCCAGCCGAGCGTGGAGAACGGCCAGAGGGCGGAGGAGAACCAGGTGTCCAGAACGTCCGGGTCGCGCTCCAGCGCCGTCGGCCGGCCGTAGTGGCGCTCGGCCTCGGCGGCGGCTTCCTCCTCCGTCTCGCCGACGAAGAACTTGCCGTCGGGCCCGTACCAGGCCGGGATCTGGTGGCCCCACCAGAGCTGTCGGCTGATGCACCAGGGCTGGATGTTGCGCATCCAGTCGAAATAGGTGTTCTCCCACTGCTTGGGGACAAACACGGTGCGCCCCTGCTCCACCGCCTCGATCGCCGGCCTGGCGAGGGTCGCGGCGTCGCAGTACCATTGGTCGGTCAGCCAGGGTTCGATCGCCACGCCGCCACGGTCGCCATAGGGCACCATGTGCGTGTGGTCCTCGATCTTCTCCAGGAGGCCCAGCTCCTCGAACGCGGCGACCACCTTCTTGCGCGCCTCGTAGCGGTCCAGCCCGCGATAATCCTCCGGCGCGTTCTCGTTCATCCGCGCATCGGCGTCGAGGACGTTGATCATCTCAAGATCGTGACGCTTGCCGACCTCGAAATCGTTGAAATCGTGCGCCGGCGTGATCTTCACCGCGCCCGACCCCTCCTCCGGATCGGAATAGTCGTCCGCCACGATCGGGATGCGCCGGCCGACGATCGGCAGCAGGACATCCTTGCCGACCAGATCGGCGTAACGCTCGTCCTCCGGATGCACGGCGACGGCGGTGTCGCCCAGCATCGTCTCCGGCCGGGTGGTGGCGACGATGATGGAGCGGGAGGGATCGTCGGCCAACGGGTAGCGCAGGTGCCAGAGATGCCCCTTCGTCTCCTTCTGCTCCACCTCCAGGTCGGAGATGGCGGTGCGGAGCTTCGGGTCCCAGTTGACCAGCCGCTTGTCGCGGTAGATCAGCCCTTCCTTGTAGAGGGTGACGAACACCTTCCGGACGGCCTTGTTCAGGCCCTCGTCCATGGTGAAGCGTTCTTTCTCCCAGTCGGGAGAAGCGCCCAGCCGGCGAAGCTGGCGGGTGATCGTGCCGCCGGATTCGGCCTTCCAGTCCCAGATACGCTCCAGGAATTTCTCCCGCCCCAGATCGTGGCGCGACACCCCTTCCTGGGCGAGCTGCCGTTCGACCACCATCTGGGTGGCGATGCCGGCATGGTCCGTGCCCGGCTGCCATAGCGCGTCGCGGCCGCGCCGGCGCTGATAGCGGGTCACGACATCCTGCAGCGTCATGTTCAGCGCGTGGCCCATATGCAGACTGCCGGTGACGTTCGGCGGCGGCATCATGATGGTGTAGGGCTGCGCGTTGGACTGCGTGTTCGCCTTGAAGGCGCCCGTCTCCTCCCATTCGGGATAGAGCTTCGCCTCAACCTCGGCAGCGCTGTAGGTCTTGTCCAGCATCGCCGAACCTTCCTCAATCTTCCAATGACCGGAGGCGCGACGGCGGACGCCGCGCGTGACGGGCAATACCTAGCGCCCGTCGCGCCGGAGCGCCAGCGTGGAGATATCGGGAGAAGGAGCCGGGGAAACCGGCCGGCCGTCAGCGGCGGCCGGTGCGGGAAAGCTTCTCGACCTCGCGCTCGACGATCCGCTCCACCATTTCCGGCAGATTGTCGTCGAGCCATTCCTTGAGCATGGGGCGGAGCAGTTCGCGCACCACATCCTCCACCGAACGGCCCTCCGCGCCGAGGGGCCAGGGCGTGGCCGAGGCGGCGGGCGTCTCGGCCGGGCGGTCGGCAAGCTTGGCAAAGGTCGCGCCGGCCGCGGCGGCCGTCACCTCGGAAACCAGCCGGTCGTCCTCCTCCGGGGCGGCATCGCCGGCCGGGTCGCCGAAATCGGCGAAGGGGTCGTCGTCTTCGGTCACGGGGTCTTCGATCGCGGGGTCTGCCATGGCGGCGACATCCTCATCTTCTGCCGGCGCGAAGGGATCGTCGTCCTCTTCCGCCGCCGGTTCCGGAGCCTCTTCGACCACTTCGGTCAATTCCAGGACGTCGTCATCCTCGACCTCATCGGTCAGGGTCAGCGTGTCGTCCTGGGCGCCGACCTGATCATCGTCCTGATCATCGGATGCGGGCGCGTCGGTCGCGCCCTCCGCGGTCGCACCATCCTCGGAGATGATCCGGCGAATCGACGCCAGGATCTCCTCCATGGACGGTTCCTGAGTGGTCTTCTGGTCGCTCATCCGCTCGTGTTCCGGCCGAGGTCTAAAGGGGCGAGACTAGGCCAGACAGCTTTAGGCATCCAGAGGTTAATAAAAACCCAACGGCAATGGCGGGATCACTGCCTCGGAGTCACTGGGCCTCGTTATCGATGGACGTGCCCCACCAACTCTGCCGCGCGTCGTCATAGTCGGGATCGAATTCGTAATAATCGACCGGCAGCGCAAGGTTGCGCGCGGTCAGCCCGCCGACCGCCGCCTTAAGCTGAAACGCCGCCACAGTCTCGTCCCGCTCCGCCCGGACCAGCGCCACACGGGCGTCCAGCAATTCCTGCTCCGCATCCAGCACATCGAGGATGGTGCGGGAGCCGACCTGGGCTTCCTGCTGCACGCCGTTCAGCGCGATCTCCGCCGCGCGGATCTGGGCGGCCAGCGACTGGATCGAGGCGCGGGACGTCTCCAGAGCCTCCCAGGAGCTGATCGCGTTCTCGATCACCGCGCGGCGGCTTTCCTCGATCCGGATGCGCTGCTCGGCAGCGAGGAACCGCGCTTCCCGCACCCGCGACGACACCGAGCCGGACTGGTAGAGCGGCACAGTCACCTGGGCGACGATCTGGGCATTGTCCCGCCTGTCGATGTTGCCGGACGGCTCGTAGTCCCGTGAGATGGAGCCGTTGAGCGATACCTGGGGCAGCATCTCGCCCCGGACCACATCGATCCCGGCCTGGGCGGCCTCCTCCGCGAACTGGGCGGCGACGATGGAGGGGTTGGCCGCCTCGGCCATCAGCACCGCCTCCTCCATGGAGGCGGGCAGCGCCAGATCCGGCTCGGGCGGCTGAAGCACGCCCGGCGTCGCGCCGACGACGCGCTCGAAGGTGGCGCGGGCGATGCGCAGCAGCCCTTCGGCCTCGATCCGCTCGGCGACGGCCCCGGCGAGCCGCGATTCGGCCTGGCTGACATCCGTCCGGGTGATCTCGCCGACCTCGAACCGGTCGCTCGCGGCGTCGAGCTGCCGCTGCAGCACCCGTTCGTTGTTGATCGCGAGGTCGAGAATCGCCTGCTCACGCACCACGTTCATATAGGCGATGACCGCGTTCAGCAGCACGTCCTGTTCCGTCAGGACGTAGTTCGCGCGGGCCGCCTGGATGTTGTTCTCCGCCTGATCGACGCTGGCCGCCGTGCTGCCGCCGCTATAGAGGGGCTGGCTGATGTCGATGCCGATGGAGGCAGGATTGATCGTCTCCGTCCCGCCGCCTTCCTCGGATTCGACGTCGCTCCAGCCGATGCCGGCGCTGGCCCCGGCCTCGACCGTGGGACGGTAGCCGCTGAGCGCCTGGGCGATCTGCTCGTTTGTCGCCCGCAGGCTCTGCCGCTGGGCGCTCAGCGTCGGGTTCGACTGGTAGCTCATGGTCATCGTATCGCGCAGGGACTGCGCCTGCGCGCCCGGCATGGCGGCGGCGGCAAGCACCAGGGACAGCGCGGAGCCGGCGGCGAGTCGGCGGAGCGGGGAAAGCCAGCGGGGCCTGGAGCCGTTCATCAGTATCGCC
The DNA here is from genome assembly GCF_039839375.1 of Inquilinus sp. CAU 1745. NCBI lineage: Bacteria > Pseudomonadati > Pseudomonadota > Alphaproteobacteria > Rhodospirillales > Rhodospirillaceae > Inquilinus > Inquilinus sp. CAU 1745. The sequence continues at coordinate 157,861 of NZ_JBDOQU010000005.1, read as the reverse complement.
TCATGGTTGGATCGATGGTCGCAGCCCAGGCATCGATGCCGCCGGCAAGATTGACGGCGTTGTCGAAGCCCCTTTCGCGCAGCCACAGGGCGGCGCTCAGGCTGCGGACGCCGTGATGGCACATCACGGCGAGGGGCTGGGTTCGCGGAAGCTCCTCGAACCGGCGGGGCAGTTCGTTCAACGGGATGAGGACACTGCCCTCGATCCCGCACATCCTGATCTCCCACGGCTCGCGGACATCCAGTATGGCGACATCCACCCCCTCCCGCCTCATCCGATCGAGCGCGTCGGGATCGATATGGACGTCGTCCAGAGCGTGTCCGGGAATGGGATGTCCGTCCGCCATGCTAGAATTCGAACGCCGGCACGGGCTCGAAGCCCGGAAGGATGGGGGTGGAAGCGTCGAACAGCTCCCGCCGCGAAACGATCTCGCCGATCCGGCGATAGAGGACGGCGCGGCCCACCCTGCCCTTGCCGGCAAGCACGGTGACCAGGCGGCCGCCATCGGCAAGCTGGTCGAACAGCGCCTGTGGCACTTCCGCCACCGCGCCGTTGATCAGGATGACCGGATAGGGGCCCTGGGCCGCGTGGCCGGCCGGCAGGCCGCCCTGCACGATGACCGCGTTATCGACATGGAGATCGGACAGGAGATCGCCCGCCCTGTCGGCAAAATCGGCGTCGCTTTCCAGCGCCACCACGGTATTCGCCAGACGGGCGAGGACGGCCGTCGAGTAGCCGGTGCCGCAGCCGATATCCAGGACCACGTCTTCCTTTCCGACGCGGGCTTCCTGCACCAGCCGGGCGAAGACCATCGGCTCCAGAAGATACCGGCCGCCGCCGATGGAGATGTCCTCGTCGACATAGGCGATTCCGCGCGACGCGGCCGGCACGAAAAGTTCCCGCGGCACGTTGGCCATGGCGTTGAGAAGGGCGCCGTCGGTCACGCGGTTGGGCTTTACCTGCCCTTCGACCATGTTGAGGCGCGCCGCGGTGTAATCCGTCATGAGAAATCGGTTCCGTGAAAGAAGCTAAAGGGCGTTGGAGACGGAGCCTGGCCGACGCCCCCGCGCGGCGCCCCGATCACGGAAAGCGTTATACAAGCGCGAGCGAGGCAAGACAATCGCCGGGCGGGTCGGCCGGGACAGTGACGGCGGACACAGCGGGAGCCCGGATATGGGGAAAATGCCCCGCGAGCGCCACCCACGGATGCTTGACCGGTTCCGATGGCGGGGGCTATAGGTGCGGCCGTTGGCCCGATGGCTGAGTGGTCAGGCAGCGGACTGCAAATCCGTGTACGCCGGTTCGATTCCGGCTCGGGCCTCCAACGTTCTTTCGGCGCTTCCCGGCGACTGGCAAAAAGCCGCTTTCCGGGCTAGCATCGAAAAAAGGGCTCTGCTATAAGCGCGGCCCTGATCGAACGGCGGACGGAAAGCCCGCCGCACCGATCCCCGATAGCTCAGTTGGTAGAGCAGGTGACTGTTAATCACCGGGTCGCTGGTTCGAGTCCGGCTCGGGGAGCCAATTTCAGAAAGCAGCCGTCTCACAAGAGGCGGCTGTTTTCGTTTCAAGCTCCGCTGGTCGAGGGAGGATAGAGGATTCCGCCGTCCGGCTGTGGCTCAGCCCCGGGCGTCATCTTCGCAGGCTCGACCTTCTCCGGCCCCATGATGTGGAAGACTTCGTGCCCGGCGGCGAGGAGATAGTCGCTGATGATGCGGCGGTGGCAGCGCCACCAGACAGCCTCCGCGCACATGATGGCGCACGGGCCTTCCCGCCCCAGCCCTAACAGTTCCTCCAGCCCGTCGCTGAAATCCTCGGTCAGGGCGTAGTCCGCATAGTTCCTGAAGCTGGTGTTCCGCCAGAGGCCGTTGGGCGATGGCGCGTCGCCTTTCCGGCGGGCGCGCAGGCCTCCCAGCTTCCTCACATGGCAATAGCCGATCTGGAAGGGCCGGAGGCTTTCCGGGAGGACATCGAAATTGAACTGCGGGTTGGTGCGGGAACGCGGCATGGTCCGGACGTCGACCACGGTCCGGATGCCGGAGGGGCGCAGCAGATCGACGAATTCAGGCGTCGGCCGCGTCGAATGCCCGATGGTGAAGAAGGGATATGTCATGGAGATCAAGGGAAACGCCGGTTTCCTTTTCTTTTCGGATAGAGCAAATTCTTCTGGCGAACGCGCCGATTTGGAACCAACATCGACCTAGAGCGTTCCATTCCCACCTAATATGGTGGTGGGAGGCTCCAATCCGGGCTCACCACGATCGCCGCATGGGTCAGAATATAAAAGGAGAAGTCACGTGAAGCGCATCCACGCCATGCTTTCCACGGTCGCCCTGATGGGTTTTGCGACCGCCGCCGTCGCCCAGGACGCCATGACCACCGAAGAGCAGTTTTTCAATCTGCGCCAGGCCGTGGTCGCCTATGAGCGCTGCAACGACGTCATGTTCGACCAGACCCAGGCCGAGGCGCTGGACGAGCAGATCGAAGAGATCACCGGCGAGAATTTCGGCGCCGGCGAGAAGCTGACGATGATCCAGGACGCCAAGATGGACATGTCGCGCCAGGTCACGACCAAGGGCTGCAACGACGCTGAAGTCGCCTCCGCCCTGGCCACGTTCGAGACCGAACTGGCCCCGGCGCTGGGCGCGATGTAAACCGAATCCCGTCGGGGCGGGCAACCGCCCGACGAACGAAAGGCGGCGCCGAACGGCGCCGCCTTTTTTCGTTTCGCCCTTCGGGACCGTCGGATCAGGCGGCCGGATCCTCCCGGCCCAGCGAACGCGCCAGATCGACCAGACGCTTGCGGACGTTGGCGTCCGTGATGCGGTAGTAGGCCCGCACCAGTTCCAGCGTTTCCCGGCTGGTCATCCGGTCCGGCGTGTCGGATTCCGCCGGCGCGTTGCGTTCCTGGACCGAAGACGGCAGCCCTTCGAAGAAATAGGTGATCGGCACGTCGAGAATGCGGGTCAGAAGATGCAGGCGGCTGGCGCTGATGCGGTTGGCCCCCCTTTCATATTTCTGGACCTGCTGGAACGACACGCCGAAGGCCTGCGCGAGTTTCTCCTGGCTCATGCCCAGCAGCGTGCGGCGCTGGCGAAGCCGCATGCCGACATGCACGTCCACCGGATCGGGTCCGTCCTCGGCGATGGTCTTGCGACGACGCTTCCGGGGAGCGGTCAATGCACTCATCCCAAACTCCTATAGGTCACGCGCCTTCTTCGGGCGCGAAACTTGATCGCGGGGCATCCCGACGATTTTTCCACGGCCACGGCGCTTTTCGCCGCACCGCCTATCGTCGAAACGGATGAAAGGTCAAATTCCTTCCACTAAGAAGGAAAAATTCCTCACTCAGCCGCAGTTTTAACGACGGGATCAGCAGAGCGCAATTCATCCAAAGGTATATGGCAGCGAATTTGATGCCCGCTATCCGTGCGCTGAACGGGTGGCGGGGTAGTTTCGCAGATGCTGCCGATCTTGTGCTGGCATCGCGTGCTGAAGGGACAGCCCTTCGGCGGGTTGAGGACGCTGGGCAGCGCGCCGTCAAGGATGATCCGCTTTTTCGCGACCTTGGTGTCGGCGACCGGAACCGCCGACAGCAGCGCCTCAGTATAGGGGCAATAGGGCGGAGAGAAGACTTCCTCCGTCGTCCCCTGCTCCATGATCTGGCCCAGATACATCACCACCACCCGGTCGGCAAGATACTGGACGACGCCCAGATCGTGGCTGATGAACAGGAGCGTGGTTTCGAATTCCTTCTGGATGTCGGTCAGCAATTGCGTGACCGCCGCCTGGACGGAGACGTCCAGCGCCGACACCGGCTCGTCGGCGATGACCATCGAGGGGTTGCCGGCGAAGGCGCGGGCGATGCCGACGCGCTGCTTCTGGCCGCCGGAAAGCTGGCGCGGCCGCCGGTTGGCGAAGGCGCGCGGCAGCTTCACGAGGTCGAGCAGGTTCAGCACCCGCTCCTCCACCTTGCGGCGATCCTTCTCCACCCCGAACTTGCGGATCACCCGCGCGATCTGCCGGCCCACCGTCATGCTGGGGTTCAGCGTCTCCTGCGGGTTCTGGAAGACCATCTGGAGCGAGCCGAGCTGGTGGGCTGACCGCTTCTGCACCGGCAGGTCCGCCAGATCGTCGCCTTCGAACCGAAGAGAGCCGTCGGTCGCCGTCTCCAGCCCCATCAGCACCTTGGCGAAGGTCGACTTGCCGCAGCCGCTTTCGCCGACGATCGCCACGGTCTGGTTGCGCCGCGCCTCGAACGTCAGCGCCTCGTTCGCCTTGACCCAGCGGACGGACTTGCCCGACAGCATCGCCGCGATCGACCGGTCGTGGACCGGATAATATTTCTGCATCTCGTCGACCTGGAGGACGACATCCCCCGCCTGCCGCTCCTCCGTCGGGGCGATGGTTACCACTTCGGAACGCCAGTCGATCTCGTTCCAGCGGATGCAGCGGACGCCGCGGTCGTGGTCCTCCCCGACCGGCAGGATCGGGATGTCCTGCGCATCGCAGCGGCCGGCCTGGAAGTGGTCGCAGCGCGGCCCGAAATTGCAGCCCGGCGGCCGTTCGTGCGGCATCGGAAGCTGGCCGCGGATGGAGGTCAGGGGGCGGCTGGTCTTGCTGCGCCCCGGCGTCGGGATGCAGCCGAACAGGCCGTGGGTGTAGGGGTGGCGCGGATCGTCGAACAGCGGGCCGATCGGCCCCTCCTCCGCCACCTCGCCGGAATACATCACGCAGACGCGGCTGCAGGTGTCCAGGATCAGCCCCAGATTGTGGCTGATATAGAGCATCGCCGTCCCCGACTTGCGGCTGATCTCAGCGATCAGTTCCACGATGCCGGCCGCGACCGTCACGTCCAGCGCCGTCGTCGGCTCATCCAGCAGCAGCAGCGAGGGGCGCGACAGCAGCGCCATGGCGATGACCACGCGCTGCTGCTGCCCGCCGGAGATCTGGTGCGGATAGGCGCTCATCACGCGCTCAGGATCCGGCAGCCGGACATCGGCCAGCATCTCCAGCGCCCGCTCGTAGGCCTGCTTCTCCGTGCAATCCGGCTCATGGATCAGCGGCACTTCCATGAGCTGCTTGCCGATCGGCATGCTGGGATTGAGCGCGGCCATCGGCTCCTGGTAGATCATCGCGATCTGCGCCCCGCGAAGGTCCCGCAGCTCCGGCTCCGGCATGGTCACCAGGTCGCGGCCCTTGAAGCGGATCGACCCGCCCGTGATCCGGCCGTTGCCGCCCAGATAGCGCATGATCGCCATCGCGACCGTCGACTTGCCGCAGCCGCTCTCGCCGACAAGGCCGACAGCCTCTCCCTCCGACAGGGAGAGGTTGAAGTCGATGACCGCCGGAATCTCCCCGGCGCGGGTGAAGTAGGAGATCGAGAGGTTCTCTATCTCCAGCAGATTAGGCGTTGCGTTTCCATCCATCGGCTAGTCCCTCAACGAGATTTCACGCAAGCCGTCGGCTATGAGGTTCAGCCCCAGGACAAGCGAGGATATGGCGATGGCGGGGAAGACGGTCATGTAGGGGGCGAAGGTGGCCATCGCCCTTGTCGAGCTGATCATCCCGCCCCAGTCGGGAGTCGGCGGCGGCAGGCCGAGCCCGAGGAAGCCCAGCACCCCGATGGTGATGGTCGTGTAGCCCATCCGCAGACAGGCATCGACGATCAGCGGCCCGCGGGCGTTGGGCAGGATCTCCACCAGCATGATGTGCCAGGTGCTTTCCCCCCTGGTCTGCGCAGCGGCGACATAGTCGCGGTTGCGCAGGTCGAGCGTCAGCCCGCGCACGATGCGCATGATCCCCGGCGCGCTGGCGAAGGTGACGGCGAACACGATGTTGATCCCCGACGGGCCGAAGGTCGTGATGATGACGACGTAGAGCACCAGGATCGGGAAGGAGAGGATGATGTCGCTGACCCGGCTCAGCACATCGTCGATCCAGCCCCGCTTGTAGCCGGCCGCCAGCCCCATGACGATGCCGACGATGTAGGCGCAGGCGGTCGCCAGCGTGGCGTAGACCAGAACGGTGCGGGAGCCGTAGATGATGCGCGAGAGGATGTCGCGGCCCAGATTGTCAGACCCCAGCCAGAAGGTGCCGCCGTCCGGCGCCGTCGTTCCCGGCGGCTGGAACGGCATCAGAAGCTGCACGGGATCGTAGGGCGCCAGCAGCGGCGCGAAGATCGCGACCAGCACCCAGAAGAGGATGATGCCCGCGCCGATCATCCCGACCCAGCTTTCGCGCAGCAGGGCGATGGATTTCAGCGCCTTGAGGACGGGGTTCGGCCGCTTCCAGGCGGCGGGCTCCTCGGTCGTGCGGTCGTCGACCGTGGCGTCTGCTTCGGTCATGGTCCGCGCCTCCTCAGGTGAACCGGATGCGGGGATTGAGGTAGGTGTACCCGATATCCGCGATGGTCTGCGTGCCCACGGCGACAAACACCGCCACCATGGCGCAGGCCTGGATGACATAGATGTCCTGGTTGAGCGCAGCTTCCAGCAGCAGCGCCCCGAAGCCGCGATAGCCGAAGGCGAACTCCACTACGATCACGCCGGACAGCAGCCAGTTGATCTGCAGGATGATGACCGTGAAGGGAGCGATCAGCGCGTTGCGGAGGGCGTGCCGCACCACCACGCGCCGGTAAGGCAGCCCTTTCAGCACGGCTGTGCGGATATAGGGGCTCTGCATCACCTCCGCCATGGAGGCGCGCATCATGCGGGCGATGTAGCCGAATCCGTAGAGCACCAGCACGGCGACGGGCAGCACGAGCTGGCTGGCGTCGAAGCCCTGCGTCATACCGCTGGTGCCGGGCAGCCAGCCCAGCCAGAAGACGAAGACGAAGGCGAGCAGCACAGCCGAGGCGAATTCCGGCACCGATGTCGTGACGATCGACGCGATGGAGATCGTCCGGTCCAGCTTGGACCCTTCATTCATGCCCGACAGCACGCCCAGCAGTAGCGCCAGCGGCACCATGATGGCGAAGACGCAGGCGCCCAGCAGCGCCGTATTGCCCAGCCTGTCCCAGAGGATATCGGAGACCGGCACCTTGAAGACGATGGATTCGCCGAAATCCCCGCCGATGATGCTGCCCAGCCAACCCAGATAACGCACATACCAGGGCCGGAAGTAGCCGTTCGCCTCCAGCCATAAATTGCGCTGTTCCTCCGACGTGTAGGGGCCGAGCACCTTGATGGCGACGGACTCGCCGTTCACTTCGAGAAGCAGGAAGACGAGAAAAGACACGACCAGCATGGTCAACGCCATGAGGGCCGCGCGCTTGGTAAGGAAGACGATCATGCGCGCCCTCCCCCCGCCCTGGGGCGGAAAGCGGCGTTCCGCGCCGGAAGGCGGGGAACGGCCGCGTGACCGGGCGGCGCCTGGATGGCGCCGCCGCGATCACGTTGGATATCTACCACCTACGCCGACTCACGCGCTCAACGACACGTCGTGGAACGTTATCTCCCGGGCGAAGTGGTATTCGAAGCCCTGCACCTTCTGGGCGCTGGCGGTGAAGATCTTGCACCAGAACGGAATGACGGCGATCGCGTCCGCCTGCATGATCTCTTCAAGCTGCTTGATGAGACCTTTCCGCTCCTCGACGTCGATCGTGGCCTGCGCCTGATCGAGAAGCCGATCGAACTCCGGATTGGAATAGGCGGTTTCGTTCCAGGCAACGCCCGTGCGGTACGCCAGGGACAGCACCTGCACCGCCAGCGGCCGGGTCGTCCATTGGGTGATGGAGAAGGGCCAGGTCGTCCAGCGATCCCAATAGGTGCCGCCCGGCAGGATATTGACGTTCAGCCTGATGCCGGCCGGCGCCAGTTGCTGGGCCATGACGACGGCGATGTCGCTTTCCCATTTGGGATCGGACACGCAGTTGATCTCCAGGTCGATGCCGTCCGGATGGCCGGCCTCCGCCAGGAGGCGCTTGGCCTCCTCCACATTCTGCTCAAGCGGCGGCAGTTCGGTATATCCCGGATGGATCGGGGAGACGTGGTAATCCTGGCCGACCGTGCCGTAGCCCTGATAGGCCAGGTTCATGATCTGCTCACGATCGAGGCAGAGCTGAACGGCCTTCCTGACCTGCGGATTGTCGTAGGGCGCCTCCGTGGTGCGCATCCGCGCAACGCCGGTGATCGCCGTGACCTTCTCATAGGTCTTGAGGTTCGGCATCCCTTGCAGGGCCGGAAGCAGGCTGACGTCGAGCACGTAGAGAAGGTCGACCTGACCAGAGCTCAGCGCGGCCAGATGGGCCGCAGGGTCGGAGCCCAGATCGATGAACTGTGCGCCGTCCAGCGCGACCGCGCCGTTCCAATAGTCATCCTTCCGCGTGAAGCTTGCCTGCGCGCCGATCTCGAAACTTTCGAGGTTGAAGGGGCCGGTGCCGATCGGGTTTTCGATCAGGTTGGCGCCGTCAGCGGCGAAATTGCGGTGGGTGATCAGCGCCGGGTAGTCGCCCAGGCTCTCCGGGAACGCCAGCATCGGCGAGGAGAGGTTGAAGCGGACGGTATAGTCGTCGACCCGCTCGATCGCGCCGGGCGCCTGTTTGGTCGTGCCGTCCTCGGTCACCGTCAGGCCGATGAACCGGCCCTGGTTGGAAGAGCCGGTGGCGGGGTCGAGCCAGCGTTCGAAGGTCGCGATCACGTCGTCGGCGTTGAATTCGTCGCCGTTCGACCATTTGATGCCCTGGCGCAGCTTGAACGTCCATTGCGAGACGTCGTCGTTGGGCTCCCAGCTTTCCGCCAGGAGAGGATGCGCGATGTCGTCGGTGCCGATCTTGACCATCGGTTCGATGATCTGGCGGGCGAGGTTGCCCTTCTCGGACCAGTCGTAGACGGCGGGATCGGAGATGTCCATGACCGCCATGCCGACCCGGATCGTCCCGCCCGAAGCCCCCTGTGCGTGGGCCTGGGGAACGAATTCCTCACCGGTGATCTTGCCGGCGACGGCGTAGGCCGTGGCAGCCGACAGGCCGAGAAGCGTGGAGGTGCGCAAGAATTCCCGGCGGTCGAGCTTCCCGGATTCCAGTTGCTCGACAAGCTTGGGGATCGCGACGTGCACTTTTCCCAGATCGGTCCTGTTCATTATCTTCTCCCTGCTTTGGTTGGTTTGCAGCCGGCGAGTGAAAGGTCCGGACATTCGCTGTAAAAGCGATGATGTCGAACCGCATTCACCTGCGGCTATCGCATGTTCGACCCTCGATTTAGGATGGAATTCTTGTTATCAGTATTTCGGCCGGGCACGGTGATGTCAAACCAAAAACCCTTTTTTGTCTGCCTCCTCCCCCTTTACTTTTCTTTCGATGATAGGGCAGGACCGCCTCCGCGCTGTCCGTCCTGCGACGGCAACCTTTCCGAAGACGACTCTTTACACCGCTGCCGCGAAAATAAATTTCGCGGAACCGCCTCTTTTCTTGAAGAGAACTATCAATGAGCGACGGTAATAAACTGAAGATAAACGACAGCACTCGTCTCTATGACGGTTTCCTGAAGATCGATTGTCTGCGTTTGCGTTTCCGGCGCTTCGACGGCGACTGGTCTCCGGAGATGGAGCGCGAGGTCCTGGTGCGCGATCCTGCGGTGGCGGTGCTGCCCTATGATCCCGGTCGCGACCAGGTTGTGCTGATCGAGCAGTTCCGCGTCGGCGGCCTTGTCGCCGGCCAGCCCGCCTGGATGATCGAGGCGCCGGCGGGCATCGTGGAGCCGGGCGAGACGCATGAGGAGGTGGCGCGGCGGGAGCTGCGCGAGGAATCGGGCCTGGAGGCCGACCGGCTGGAGCATATCGCCGACATCATGCCCTCCCCCGGCGGCTCGTCCGAAGTCGTCCGCCTCTTTGCCGGAAGGGTCGAAGCTCCGGCGGCGGAGGGCTTCCACGGCGTCGCCGACGAGGGGGAGGATATCCGGACGCTGATAATCCCGGCGGAGGAGGCTTTGGCGCGGCTGGGCGTGCCGGAGCGGACGACGAACGCCTTCACCCTGATCGCGCTGCAATGGCTGGCGCTGAACCGCCGGGAGCTTAGGGCGCGCTGGCTGGCGACATGAGTGCGGCTTGATGCGGGTCGCGTACGGACGCTACCTTGGCGTCCCCGCCCGAAGCAGGAGACACCCTTGTCCGCAATCCGCGAAGGCTTCATCGACGCGATCGGCAACACCCCGCTGATCCGGCTGAAGGGTCCGTCGGAGGCGACGGGCTGCACGATCCTGGGCAAGGCGGAGTTCCTGAACCCCGGTGGATCGGTGAAGGACCGGGCCGCGCTGGCGATCGTCCGCGACGCCGAGGCGAGAGGCGCGCTGAAGCCGGGCGGCGTGATCGTCGAAGGCACCGCCGGCAATACCGGGATCGGCCTGGCGCTGGTCGGCAACGCGCTGGGCTACCGCACCGTCATCGTGATGCCGGAAACCCAGAGCCAGGAGAAGAAGGACATGCTGCGCCTCTGCGGCGCGGACCTCAGGCTGGTGAAGGCCGCCCCCTATAAGGACCCCGGCAACTATGTCCGCGTGTCGGAGCGGCTGGCGGCGGAGCTGGCGAAGACAGAGCCGAAAGGCGCGATCTGGGCGAACCAGTTCGACAACATCGCCAACCGCGACGGCCATTACGCCACGACCGGCGCGGAGATCTGGGAGCAGACAGGCGGCCGGATCGACGGCTTCACCTGCGCGGTCGGCACCGGCGGCACGCTGGCCGGCGTCGGCATGGCGCTGAAGGAGAGGAATTCGGCGATCCGGATCGTCCTTTCCGACCCGATGGGGTCGGCGCTCTACGGACATTACGCCCGGGGCGAGTTGAAGGCCGAAGGCAGCTCGATCACCGAGGGGATCGGCCAGGGCCGGATCACGGCCAATCTGGAGGGCGCGCCGATCGACGCCGCGCAGCAGGTGACCGACGAGGAGGCCTTGTCCATGATCTTCCGGCTGCTGAAGGAAGAAGGACTGGTGCTGGGCGGATCGAGCGGCATCAATGTCTGCGGGGCCGTCAAGCTGGCGCGGGAGCTGGGGCCTGGTCATACAGTCGTGACGGTCCTCTGCGACTACGGCACCCGCTATCAATCCAAACTGTTCAACCCCGACTTCCTGCGATCCAAGGGGCTGCCGACGCCCGACTGGATGGAACCGATGGAGACCATGGCGTGACCCTTCTTTTCCGCGATGACCCGACCCTCAGGCGCTGCGCCGCGACCGTCACCGCAGTCGAGGACGGCGCGGTCAGGCTGGACCGGACGGTTTTCTACGCCACCAGCGGCGGGCAGCCCGGCGATTGCGGCCTGCTTCGCTTCGACGGCGGGACGATCGAAGTGGCCGAGGCGGTCAAGGGAGACGGGCCCGAGGATATCCTCCATCGGCTGGCCGATGGCGCGACGGCCCCCGAGATCGGGACGGAAGTGGAGGCGCAGATCGACTGGGATCGTCGTCATCGCCACATGCGGATGCACACCGCGCTGCACCTGATGTGCGCCTGCATCGAGGGCGATGTGACCGGCGGGCAGATCGGCGCGGAGAAGAGCCGGCTGGACTTCAACCTGCCGGCCGGCGCCATCGACAAGGACGCGCTGGCGGAACGGCTGAACGCGCTGGTCGCGGAGGATCATCCGATCGCCACCCTGTGGATCACCGAGGAGGAGCTGGCGGCGCAGCCGCAGCTCGTGCGGACGCTGTCGGTCAAGCCGCCTTCCGGAAGCGGCCGTGTGCGGCTGGTGCGGATCGGGCCCGAGGGTTCGCCCGTCGACCTTCAGCCCTGCGGCGGCACCCATGTCGCCCGGACGGGAGAGATCGGCCGGCTGGAGGTGCTGAAGGTGGAGAACAAGGGCAAGCAGAACCGCCGCGTCAGCATCGCCCTGGCGGGAGATTCCTGATGGAGCAGCCGATGATCGACGGCGCTACGCAGCCCCTGGTGACGACGGAATGGTTGGCCGAACGCCTGTCGTCGCCCACGCTGAGGGTCCTGGACGCCACCTACATGATGCCGGCGCTGAAACGCGACGCCGAGGCGGAGTTCCGGGAGGGCCACATCCCCGGCGCGCGGTTCTTCGACATCGACGCGATCAGCGATCCCGAAAGCACGCCGGACGGTAGCGGCCTGCCGCACATGCTGCCGTCGGCGGAGCGGTTCGCCTCCATGGTCGGCGCGCTGGGCGTGGATGGCGGATGCGACGTCGTGGTCTACGACACGCACGGGCTGATGACCGCCGCGCGAGCCTGGTGGATGTTCCGCGTGTTCGGCCATGACCGTGTCGCGGTGCTGGATGGCGGATTTCCGAAATGGCGGGCCGAGGGACGGCCGGTCGAGGCCGGTGAGGCCGAAACGGGCGCGCCGGGGCGCTTCCCGGCGCGGTTCCGTCCGGAACTCGTCCGTACCGTCGACCAGATGGCACAGAACCTCCAGACCCGGCGGGAGACGGTGATCGACGCGCGCGCCGCCGGGCGGTTCGACGGCAGCGAGGATGAGACGTGGCCCGGACGGCGGCGCGGCCACATTCCGGGAAGTCAAAACCTGCCCTTCACCCAGCTGATCGACCCCAAGACCAGGACGATGCTGCCGCCCGATCGCCTGCGCGAACGTTTCGCCGCCGCCGGTACGCCGCTGGACGACAGGCCGATCGTCACGAGCTGCGGCAGCGGCGTGACGGCGGCCATCCTGTCGCTGGGGCTGGCGATGCTCGGCCGGCCGAACGCCGCGCTCTATGACGGGTCGTGGGCCGAATGGGGCGTGAGGCCCGATCTGGAGGCGGAGACCGGCCCGGCGCGGCGGCCGTGAGCGCGCGGGCATCGGGGCGGCTCAACGTCACCATAACGCATCTGGAGATGCGGTCGCGGCCGCGCCTGACGCTGCCCCATCCGGGGGTGAAGCTGGCGCTCCTGCGCGCGGAGGAGCCGACGGCGTCCTTCTACCGCTATCTCTATAATTGCGTCGGCGAGAACTGGCTGTGGACCGACCGCCGGATTTTGGACGACGAGCGGCTGCTGGCGGTGATCCGCGACCCGAACGTCGAGATCTACGTGCTGCATGTCGCCGGCGTTCCAGCCGGCTATGCCGAGCTGGCGCGCCTGGATGGCGGCGTGGAGCTTTCCTATTTCGGGCTGATGCCGGAGTTCATCGGCCGCCGCCTCGGCCCCTGGTTCCTGGAGGCGAGCGTGGATCTGGCCTGGAGCGGCGAGCCGGAGAAGCTGTTCGTCCAGACCTGCACGCTGGACCACCCCAAGGCGCTGGCGCTCTACCAGCGCGCGGGCTTCGTCCCCGTCCGGCAGGAAAAGATCACGCGGGCCGATCCGCGGCTGTCCGGAATCGTGCCCATGACCACCGCGCCGCACGTGCCGATCGGCGGGGCCTGACGCCCCTCACCCACCCAGGTTAGCAGCCGGAGGATGAGGGGAGAGCCGGATCAGTGGCCGAGCACCTGGCTCAGGAACAGCTTCGTGCGATCGGACTTCGGGTTGTTGAAGAAGGATTCCGGATCGTTCTGTTCGACGATCTGGCCGTAATCCATGAAGATGACGCGGTTGGCGACCTGCCGCGCGAAGCCCATCTCATGGGTCACGCAAAGCATGGTCATGCCTTCCTCCGCCAGTTCGATCATGGTGTCCAGCACCTCCTTGATCATCTCCGGATCCAGCGCCGAGGTCGGCTCGTCGAACAGCATGATCTTGGGCTTCATGCACAGAGAGCGGGCGATCGCCACGCGCTGCTGCTGGCCGCCGGAAAGCTGCCCCGGATATTTGTTCGCCTGTTCGGGGATCTTCACCCGCTCCAGATAGTACATCGCCGTCTCCTCGGCCTCCTTCTTCGGGGTCTTGCGGACCCAGATCGGGGCGAGGGTCAGGTTCTCCAGCACCGTCAGATGCGGGAACAGGTTGAACTGCTGGAACACCATGCCGACTTCCGACCGGATGGCGTCGATGTTCTTCAGGTCGTTCGTCAGCGTGATGCCGTCGACATAGATACGGCCCTTCTGATGTTCCTCCAGCGCGTTGATGCAGCGGATCATCGTCGACTTGCCGGACCCTGACGGCCCGCAGATGACGATCTTCTCCCCCTGGTCGACGGAGAGGTCGATGTCCTTCAGGACATGGAACTCCCCGAACCATTTATTGACCTTCTGGAGCTGGATGACCGGATCCTTGGCCTGGGATTCATCCTGCCGGGCGGCGTTTGCTGTTGCGGTCATGGACAAGTGGTCTCCCTAGCGGCGGGTGCCGACATTGGTTCGTTTCTCCAGATGCTGGCTGTAGCGGGACATGGAGAAGCAGAAGATGAAGTAGAGAAGCGCGGTGAAGATGTAGGCTTCCTTGTAGAAGCCCCGCCACGCCGGATCGGTCAGCGCCGCCTTGGCCGCGCCCAGAAGATCGAACAGCCCGATGATGATGACCAGCGAGGTGTCCTTGAAGAACCCGATGAAGGTGTTCACCAGGGGCGGAATCGATATCCGCAGCGCCTGGGGCAGCACGATCAGCCGGGTCTTCTGCCAGTATGTCAGGCCGAGGCTGTCGGCGGCTTCGTACTGGCCCTTGGGGATCGCCTGCAGGCCGCCCCTGACGACCTCGGCCAGATAGGCGGCGGCGAACAGGATCAGGCCGATCTGGGCGCGCAGCAGATTGTCGATATCCGTGCCGACCGGCATGAACAGCGGGAACAGCAGCGACGCCATGAACAGGACCGTGATCAGCGGCACGCCGCGGATCAGCTCGATATAGGCGACGCAGATGGTCTTGATGGCCGGCATGTTCGACCGCCGCCCCAGCGCCAGCAGGATGCTCAGCGGGAAAGCCAGCACCAGGCCGATCACCGACAGGCCGACGGTCAGCGGCAGGCCGCCCCAGCGGGTGGTGTAGACGACTTCCAGGCCGAAGACCCCGCCCTGCATCAGCATCAGGATGACGAACCAGGCGACGATCCAGCCCGCGATCAGCCAGCGCCAGTAGGGCCAGAATTTCGGCGTGCAACTGACGATCAGGAGCGTGATCGCGATGATCATCGCGATCGTCGGGCGCCATTGTTCGTCATAGGGATAGAGCCCGAAGACGATCAGCCGCCATTTCTCATGGACGAAAGGCCAGCAGGCCCCGACGCCCTCGACGCGGCATGCGTCGGAGGGGGCCGCGCCCCACAGCGCGTCGATGAACATCCAGTCGATGATCGGCGGGATGACCTGCCACAGCACCCAGATGGCGAGCACCGTGAAGAGCGCGTTGTACCAGGTGTTGAACAGGTTCTGACGGGCCCAGCCCAGCGGGCCTACCGACAAGGTCGGCGGGCGTTCCTCGCTCTGGATTGGCTGATTGATGATCGGTTCAGCCATGTCAACGCTCCACCAGCGCGATGCGCTTGTCGTAGATGTTCATGCCCAGCGAGATGCTCAGGCTGATCGTCAGGTAGACCAGCATGTAGATGCTGATCGCCTCGATCGCCTGGCCTGTCTGGTTGAGCGTCGTGTTGCCCACGGAGACCAGGTCGGGATAGCCGACCGCGACAGCCAGGGAGCTGTTCTTGGTCAGGTTGAGATACTGGCTGGTCGTCGGCGGGATGATGATCCTGAGCGCCTGGGGCAGGACCACCAGCCGCAGCACCCGCGTCGGCCGGAGGCCCAGCGCGCTCGCTGCTTCGGTCTGGCCATAGCTGACGGCCTGGATGCCGCTGCGCACGATCTCCGCGATGAAGGAGGCGGTGTAGAAGGTGAGGCCGAACAGAACCGCGGCGAATTCCGGGGAGAAGGTGACGCCGCCGGCGAAGTTGAAGCCCTGGAGCGTCGGCACGTCCATGTCGGTCGGCGCGCCGCCGATCAGCCAGACGATCAGCGGCAGGCCGATAATGGCCGCCAGCCCTGCGCGGAAGGCCGGGAACTGCTGCCCGGTCGCCGCCTGCCTGCGGGCGGCCCAGCGGCGGATGAACCATGTGATGGCGAGCCCGACGAAGAAGGCGATCCACATCCAGAGATGGATGGGATGATCCGCCGGCACCGCGAACATCAGGCCCCGGTTGCTGAGAACGATGCCCTCGATCGGCATGATCGCCACCCGGGGGTGCGGCAGGCTGACCGTGATGACCGCATACCAGATGAACAGCCAGAGCAGCACCGGGATGTTGCGCATGCCTTCGACATAGACCGTCGCCAGCTTGGCGATGAGCCAGTTGGACGAAAGCCGCGCGACGCCGACGATGGTTCCGATGATCGTCGCCAGCACGATGCCCAGCGCCGCGACCCTGAGCGTGTTCAGGATGCCGACGATGAAGGCGCGCCCGTAGGTGTCGGCGGCGGAATAGCTGATGAAATGTTCGCTGATGGCGAAGCCGGATTCCTCGGTGAGGAAACCGTAGCCGGTGGAGATTCCCCGCTGGGCCAGATTGGCGACCAGGTTCGAATAAAGGAACCAGCCGGTGAGGATAACCACCAGGACGACCAGGATCTGGTAGATGATCGAACGGATCCTGGGATCGTTCCAGAACCGCGTGGTGGTCGTCGAGTCTCGCGCGCTGTCTTGGGTGTCAACCGCCAAAGGGTTAGCCTCCCGCAATGCCGTTGACCGGCAGACTTATCAAATTTTTCTGGACCCGAAGCACCGCCGCCCCGCGATGGGCGGGGCGGCGGGTTCTTCGGCTACTTACCGGAGCGGCGGAGCGTACTGCAGCCCGCCTTCGGTCCACAGCGCGTTCAGGCCGCGCTCCAGGCCAAGCGGAGTTTCGGCGCCGACATTGCGCTCGAAAATCTCGCCATAGTTGCCCACGGCCTTGATGACCTGGACCAGCCAGTCCTCGGAAACGCCCAGCGATTCGCCGTTGCCGGCGGTCACGCCCAGCATCCGCTGGATGTCCGGGTTGGTCGTCGTGGAAGCGATCTCCTCGACATTCTCAGACGTGATGCCCTTCTCCTCGGCCTCGATCAGGCCGAACACCGTCCACTTCACGATGTCGAAGAACTCGTCGTCGCCATGGCGCACGGCCGGGGCCAGCGGCTCCTTGGAGATCAGCTCCGGCAGGATCACGTAATCCTCGGGATTCGGCGCGACCGTCGAACGGATCGAGGCGAGGCCCGAGGCGTCGGTCGTGTAGACGTCGCAACGGCCGGCGAAGAACGCCGCGTTGACCTCTTCCAGCGATTCGATGACGACCGGCTCGAACTCCATCTCGTTGGCGCGGAAGAAGTCCGCCAGGTTCAGTTCGGTCGTGGTGCCGGGCTGCACGCAGACCGCGGCGCCGCTGAGTTCCAGCGCGCTGGTGACGCCCAGCGCCTTGGGAACCATGAAGCCCTGGCCGTCATAGAAGGTGACCGGCGCAAAGTTCAGACCCAGCGCGGTGTCGCGGGACAGGGTCCAGGTCGTGTTACGCGACAGGACGTCCACTTCGCCCGACTGCAGGGCGGTGAAACGCTGCTGCGCGGTGAGCGGCGTGAAGCGCACGGCTTCCGGATCGCCGAAGATGGCGGTGGCGATGGCGTGGCAGACATCCACATCCAGGCCCGACCAGACGCCCTGGCTGTCCGGGTTGGAGAAGCCGGCAAGGCCAGTGCTGACGCCGCACTGCAGGTAGCCCCGTTCACGGACAGCGTCCAGCGTCTCGCCCGCGAAGGCCGGCATGGTCGCGCCGACGGCAGTGGCAAGAACGGCGCTAGTGGCCAGAACTGTTTTAAATCTCATTGGTTTCCCACCCATGTTTGACGTTGATAGCCTCAGGACGACTTCGCGCCCTAATGAGGTTTTTAGCAAGTTTTGCGGGGTTTGTAGAAGCGATTGATCGGCACAATTTTCGAATTTCTTCCAGCGCACTCATCGGATATGCTGACAAGACACTGAAAATGCTTATTTTTGAGTGAGACATTTCAGAGCAAGATTTTACATTTGACCGACCGGTCCCGGCCGCCAACGATGGCCGACCTTTCGAAATCGCCGCCCACAGGTAACGGAAGACCATGACCTCCACACGCAAGAGCGACACCATCCTGACCCATGCCGGACGGAAGCCGCGGGCCAATCACGGCATCGTCAATCCGCCGGTCTATCATGCCTCGACCATCCTCTTTCCGACGGTCGCGGCGCTGGAGGATGTCGGCAAGCCGTTCGAGACATACCGGTATGGGAGGCAAGGCACACCGACCAGCGACGCCTTCGAGGAGGCGGTGTCGGCGATGGAGGGCGGGCATCGGGCGATCGCCGTCGAATCGGGCCTCGCCGCGATCACCGGCGCGCTGACCGCCTTCCTCAAGGCCGGCGACCACCTGCTGATGGTCGATTCGGTCTACGGCCCGACGCGCATCTTCTGCGACAAGGTGCTGAAGCGGTTCGGCGTGGAGACGACCTATTACGACCCGCTGATCGGCGGCGGGATCGCGGAGCTGATCCGCGAGGAGACCAGGGTGGTCTTCATGGAAAGCCCCGGCTCCCACACCTTCGAGGTCCAGGACGTGCCGGCGATCGTGGAGGCCGCGCGGGCGCGCGGCGTGGTCACCATGATCGACAACACCTGGGCGACGCCCCTCTTCTTCCGGCCGTTCGACCATGGCGTCGACATCTCCCTCCACGCCGCGACCAAATACATGGTCGGCCATTCCGACGCGATGATGGGGGTGATCGCGGCGCGGACGGAGGCGCATTTCATCACCGCCAAGACCGGGACCTATCAGCTTGGCCATTGCGCCGGCCCGGACGACCTCTACCTCGCCCAGCGCGGCCTGCGGACCATGGCGGTGCGCCTGCGCCACCACCAGGACGCCGCGCTGAAGGTGGCGGAATGGCTGCAAGGCCGGCCGGAAGTGTCGCGGGTGCTGCACCCCGCCCTGCCGGACGATCCGGGCCACGCCCTCTGGAAGCGCGATTTCACGGGCTCGTCCGGGCTGTTCGGCGTCATTCTCAACCCCGCCTCCAAGCCGGCGGTGGACGCGCTGCTGGACGGCATGGAGCTGTTCGCCATGGGCTATAGCTGGGGCGGCTATGAAAGCCTGATCATCCCGACGCATCCGGAGAAGATCCGCAGCGCCACGACATGGAAGGCCGAGGGACCGACCCTGCGGCTGCATATCGGACTGGAGGATGTGGACGACCTGATCGACGATCTGGCGCGGGGCCTGGAACGACTGAATCGCGCTGCGGCGGCATGATTCCCGCCGCCCCCGTCCCTGCCCTGCCCTCGGCGCTGCTGGAGGCGCTGGCCTTCGACGAGAAGGGGCTGATCCCGGCCATAGCCCAGCAGCACGATACCGGCGAGGTGCTGATGGTCGCCTGGATGAACCGCGAGGCGATCGAGGAGACGGTCGCAACCGGCCGCGTCTGCTACTGGTCGCGGTCCCGCAAGGCGCTGTGGCGGAAGGGCGAGACGTCCGGCCAGGTCCAGGCGCTGGTCGAACTGCGCCTGGATTGCGACGGCGATTGCCTGCTGCTGCTGGTCGACCAGACCGGCGTCGCCTGCCACACCGGCCGCCGAAGCTGCTTCTTCAGGGCGCTGCGCGACGGAAAGCTGGAGACGATCGCGGAGGTGGTGAGCGATCCGGGGGAGTTGTACGGGCGGATAAGCCCCCTCACCCAACCCTCTCCCACGAGGGGAGAGGGCTAACAACTTTACCCTCTCCCCTCGTGGGAGAGGGATCGACGTATACGTCGATCCCGCGAAGCGGGAGGGTGAGGGGAATATGTCAGGATGGCGACCCCGGCAGGATTCGAACCTGCGACCTAGTGCTTAGAAGGCACTTGCTCTATCCAACTGAGCTACGGGGTCTTTTGGCCGGGCGGGCCTTCGTCAGCGAGCCGGGCGGGGTTTGAAATTGTCCGAATAGTTGCGCGGCACGACGCGGCGGACCTGCTCCGGCTCCACATTGTAGGCGAGGTTCTTGCGTTCCGCATAGGCCACCGCCTCCTCCTTCGTCGGGAAGCGGAGGCGCACCTGATTGAGCGTGTCGCCCGAGCTGATCCAGCCCATCAGCGGATCGGGCCGGCGCGGCGTCTCCAGCTCATATTCCAGAATCCAGCTATCGAGCCGTCCGCGTCCGGACTGCATGGCCGTTCTGGTCGGCCGGTAGATGCGCACCTGCATGATCGCGTCCCGAAAATCGTCCTGACGTCGTCGTTCAAGGTGCCGGATGGTCGGGGCGACTGGATTCGAACCAGCGACATCCTGCTCCCAAAGCAGGCGCGCTACCAGGCTGCGCTACGCCCCGAAACCCGCACCGGACCCTTGATCCCGCGTCAGATACACCATGGCGACCGGCGGGAGCAAGGTTCGGCGGGACCGCCGCCGCCGCGTTTGTGATGGAAGACACTTTCGTTACGGCCCGCCATCGTCTAGAGCGGCGCGAACGATCCCGAAGCGGAACCCTGCGCCCATGACCATCAGTTCATCCTTCCTGCCTGAAGGCATCCGGACCTACCTCGTCCAGCATGGCGTGCGGGAGCCCGAGATCCTGGCGCGGCTGCGGGCGGAGACGGGGACGCTGGCCCAGGCGCATTACCAGATCGCGCCGGAGGAAGGGCAGTTCCTGAGCTGGCTGCTGGAAACGACGGGAACGCGGCGGGCGCTGGATATCGGGACCTTCACCGGCTACAGCGCGCTGGTCGCGGCCCTGGCCATGGGGCCGGAGGGAAGGATCGTCACCTGCGACGTCTCCGACGAGTTCACCGCCATCGCCCGGCGCTATTGGCAGGAGGCGGAAGTCGAAGACCGGATCGATCTCCGGCTGGGGCCGGCGGTGGAGACGGTGGGCCGGCTGGCGGAAAGCGAAGTGGGCAGCTTCGACTTCGCCTTCATTGATGCCGA
This sequence comes from Inquilinus sp. CAU 1745, assembly GCF_039839375.1. Lineage (NCBI taxonomy): Bacteria > Pseudomonadati > Pseudomonadota > Alphaproteobacteria > Rhodospirillales > Rhodospirillaceae > Inquilinus > Inquilinus sp. CAU 1745. The sequence continues at coordinate 137,140 of NZ_JBDOQU010000005.1, read as the reverse complement.
CAAGGAGAACTACCCTGCCTATTACGAGGCGGCGCTTACCCTGCTGAGACCCGGCGGGACCGTTGCCATCGACAACACGCTGTGGCGCGGCAAGGTGGCCGACCCGGCCGAGACAGGCTCGAAGACCCGTCTGTTCCGCCAGTTCAACGCCTTCCTCCACGCCGACGAGCGGGTGACGCTGACCATCGTCCCGGTCGGCGACGGGCTGACGCTCGCCCGCAAGCGGTGAGAACGGCGGAGCATTTTGTGCCGATGCCACAATACTTGTGGCGTTTTCCCGGGAACGGCGTTAACTGATAATTCATAAAGAGTTGCGGAGAATCGCAACAGTAATCGTCGGATCATCCTCTTTTCGAGGGCGCGGGACATGATGCGTTGGCCGGTCGTGGCGTCGCTGTGCTGTGGAGTGGCCCTGCCCGCACAGGCGCAGGAGAATTGCGCCGCGCGCGAGGCGGTGATCGATTACCTGTCCGACCGTTATCAGGAAGCGCCGATCGCCATGGGGATGACCAATGGTGGCGAGGTGCTGGAGATCCTGACCAGCGCCGACGGCGCGACCTGGACCATCCTGGTGACTTCCTCAGACGGGCGGAGTTGCATGGTCGCCGCCGGCGATAGCTGGCGATCCGCCCCGCTGGCGATGAGCCAGTTGGAGCCCACGAGCTAAACAGCAGCCAGTTGGCCGCTATCCCGCGTCTTCTGTATTCTCCAGCAATTCATGGACCACCCGGTCGCCCGGCCGGATGTTCAGAAGGTCGGTCACGCCGGCGTTGAGTTCCAGCACCGCCTTGGCCTCGCCGTCCGACGGAACCGATTCGGTCGACATCGGCGTCGTGCGCTTGGCGATGTTCAGGATCGCGCCGTCCGGCCCGATGAAGATGATGTCCAGCGGCAGGATCGTGTTCTTCATCCAGAAGGATGCCGGGCGCGCCCGGGGGAAGACGAACAGCATCCCGGAATCAGCCGCCATCTCCTCCCGATGCATCAGCCCCTGAGCCTGCTGGGCCGGCGTCAGCGCAAGCTCCACGTCGAAATCGAAGGATTGCCCGCGCGCCGTCTCCACGGTCAGGCGCGATTTTTCGAACGTCTGACCGGACTGGGCGAAACCCGAAGCCGGCAGAAGGACAAGGAGCAGGAGAATCGGGACGAAACGGCGCATGGCTTTGAGAATCCGGGTTCTTTCGAAAGGGCGACTATAGCGAAGGGATCATGGCCGCAAAACGGCCTCCCCCAACATCGTCATGCCGGACCCCGATCCGGCATCCATGCGGCGTCGATGGAAGCCGGGACGGCGCACCGCCCTTCACCGCCGGTGAAGCGGCGCCGACCTATGGATTCCCGATCAAGTCGGGAATGACCAACAAGAGAACATGGGGAATCTTCGAACCATATAGGCCCCAGGGCCGTTCCAGCGACCCGGCGACCTGTCGCGGAAAACTCCGCGTCCGGAATGGCGGTTGACGACGATGCCGATGCCTGATTACTTCCGCTCCGTCTCAACGGGGTGCCCCTTCCGGGGCTGAGAGGCTTTCGAGCCAACCCGACGAACCTGATCCGGGTCATGCCGGCGGAGGGAGCTGAGGCGGGAACCCGATGGGTTCCGCTCTCTTCCGAACCACGATGCAAGGAGGAGAGCCGTCTTGAAACGCCTGACATTCCTATCCGCGTCCGCCGCGCTGCTGACGGCGACGCCCGCCATGGCGCAGGACCGGCCGGCGCTGACCGTCTACACCTACGACTCCTTCGTCTCCGAATGGGGGCCGGGGCCGGCGATCGAGGAAGCGTTCGAGGCCGTGTGCGGCTGCGATCTTGAGATGATCGGAGTCGAGGATGGGGTGGCCCTCCTCTCCCGCCTGCGGCTGGAGGGCGGCGGGTCTGATGCGGATGTGGTCGTCGGGCTGGACACCAACCTGATCGCCGACGCCAAGGAGACCGGCCTGTTCGCCCCCCACGGGCTGGACCTGCCGGAAACCGACGTGCCCGGCGGCTGGGACGATCCGGTCTTCGTGCCATACGACTGGAGCTATTTCGCCTTCGTCTATGACACGGAAGCCATGGAGACCCCGCCCGCGAGCCTGAAGGCGCTGGTGGAGGAGAGCGAGGCGGAGATCCTGATCCAGGACCCGCGCACCAGCACGCCCGGCCTGGGCCTCCTGCTGTGGATGAAGAAGATCTATGGCGAGAACGCGGCCGACGCCTGGGCGCAACTCGCGCCCCGGATCGTCACGGTCAGCGCGGGCTGGAGCGAATCCTACGGGCTGTTCCAGGAGGACGAGGCGCCGATGGTGCTGAGCTACACCACCTCTCCCGCCTATCACATGCTGATGGAAGAGACCGACCGCTACCAGGCGGCGGCGTTCGAGGACGGGCACTACCTCCAGATCGAGGTGGCGGGCCGGCTGACGGGATCGGACCAGCCGGAGTTGGCGAGCGACTTCCTGGCCTTCCTGATCGGCCCGGAGGCGCAATCGATCCTGCCGACGACCAACTGGATGTACCCGGCCATAATGCCCGAGGATGGCCTGCCGGACGCCTTCGACACGGCCGTGAAGCCGGAGACGGCGCTGCTGTTCACGCCGGAAGAGGTGGCCGCGAACCGGTCCGATTGGGTGGATGAATGGCTGCGGGCGCTCAGCCGGTAGGATGATCGCGTCGCTTGCTCCCGGCGCGCTGACGGGCGCGGCGCTGCTGCTGGTCGTCGGGGGCGCGTTCCTGGGCGTCTTCTCCGTCGCGCCGGAAAGCGATCTGAGCGGCCTGCTGACCGACCGCTACGTCCTCAGCGTCCTGCGGTTCACAGTCTGGCAGGCCTTCCTTTCCGCGGGTTTGAGCGTCCTGCTGGCGATCCCGGTCGCCCGCGCGCTGGCCCGACGGCCGGAATTTCCGGGGCGCGGCCTGCTGGTCAAGGCGCTGGGCCTGCCGATGGTCGTGCCGACGATCATCGGCGTGCTGGGCATCGTAACGGTCTATGGCCGCTCAGGCATCGCCAACGATGCGCTGGGCGCGATCGGAATCGAGCGGGCGCTGGACATATACGGCCTGCCCGGAATCCTGATCGCCCATGTCTTCTTCAACATGCCGTTCGCGGCGCGCCTGCTGCTGCAGGGCTGGACCGCCATTCCCGGCGAAAGCTGGCGGCTGGCCGCGCAGTTCGGCATGACCGGGGCGCAGATATTCCGGCTGATCGAGGCGCCGATGCTGCGTCGGCTGGCGCCCGGCATATTCGGGCTGGCTTTCCTGCTGTGCTTCACCAGCTTCACCGTCGTGCTGGTGCTGGGTGGCGGGCCGCCGAACGCGACGCTGGAGGTCGCGATCTATCAGGCGCTGACCTTCGATTTCGACCTGAAGCGGGTGCTGGCCTTCGCCGTATTGCAGATCATGCTGTGCGGCGTTCTGGTCGGGCTGGGGCACCGGCTGGCGCGGCCGATGGCGATCCAGCCGACGCTGGCGCGGCTGGACCTTCGGCCGGATCGCGACCAGAGGATCGGCAGGATCGCCGACATCGCGGCGATCGGCGCGGGCGCGGCCTTCCTGCTGATCCCGCTGCTGGCCGTCTTTCATTCGGCGGCGACCGGGCCGGTGCTGCGCGCGCTGAGCTATCCCGCCGTGTGGCAGGCGGCGGGACGCAGCGTCGCCATCGGCCTTTCGGCGGGATGCCTTTCCCTGCTGCTGGGATGGGGGATCATCCTGACCACCCGCGACCTGCGCACGCGACATCACCGTCACGGCGCGGCCGACGCCTTCGATTTGGCGGGGTCGCTGATTCTTGTGATCCCGCCCTTCGTCATCGCCGCCGGACTGTTCGTGCTGCTGCGGCCGGTGGCGGACGTGTTCGCGCTGGCGCCCTATCTGGTCGTCATCGTGAACGCGCTGATGGGCCTGCCCTTCGTGCTGCGCATCCTGGGCCCGGCGGCGACGGACGCGCAGGAACGGCACCTCCGCCTCGCCGACAGTCTGGGGATGCATGGCTGGCGACGCTTCCGCCATGTCGACTGGCCGCTGGTGCGGCGGCCGGCGGCGCTGGCGCTGGCCTTGACCACCGCCCTCTCCATGGGGGATTTCGGGGTCATCGCGCTGTTCGGCAGCCAGGATACGGCGACCCTGCCGCTGGTGCTCTACCGGCAGATGGGGGCATACCGGATCGACGAGGCGGCGGTGACCGGCATCCTGCTGATCGCCATCACGCTGCTGCTGTTCGTCGCGATCGAGAGAGGGTTGGGCGGCCGTGCCGATGATTGAGCTGGATGGGGTTGCGTTCCGCTATCAGGAAATGCGGATGGCGTTCGACCTCTCGGTCGAGCGCGGCGCGTTCGTCGCGATCATCGGACCCTCCGGGGCCGGCAAGACGACGCTGCTAAACCTGATCGCGGGCTTCGACAGGCCGGCCAGCGGCCGGGTGCTGATCGACGGCGTGGACGTGACGGGCAGGAAGCCGGCGGATCGGCCGGTCACCACGCTATTCCAGGAACACAATCTGTTCGCCCATCTGACGGTATTCCAGAATATCGGGCTGGGCATCCACCCCGGCCTGAAGCTGACGGCGGAGGACAGGCGACGCATGGAAGAGGCCCTGTCGCTGGTCGGGCTGGACGGTTTCGCCGATCGGCTGCCCCGACAGCTTTCGGGCGGCGAGCGGCAGAGGGTGGCGCTGGCGCGGTCCATCGTGCGCGACCGGCCGATCCTGCTGCTGGACGAACCATTCGCCGCGCTGGGTCCGGCGCAGCGGCGGGAGATGATGGGGCTGGTTCCCCGCCTGCGGGAAGACCGGAAGCTGACCGTGCTGATGGTCAGCCACCAATTGGACGACGCCGAGGCTCTGCCCGGTCGCGCGCTGTTCGTCCAGGATGGCCGCATCCTCTGCGACGGCCTTATCCGCGATTTCCTGACCGATCCGCCGATTCCGGAGATCGCGGACTATCTGGGCTGATCTATCAAGGCTGTGGCGCCGGCGGCGCGCGGGCGTTAGCCTTCGGCGATTCTCAAGAACCGGGAAACGCCGATGTCCATCAAGACGATCCTGCTGCACATGGCTCACGATGCGGTCCGCGCCGACCGGCTGTCGCTGGCGGTAGACCTCGCCAGGGAGCATGACGCCCATCTGGAGGTGGCGGTAATCGCGGTGCCCGTCATCACCCCGGCCGCGATCGCCGGACGCGCCGCGGCCGTTGGCTATATCGGCGACACGCGGGAGATCGCGGAGAAGCGTACCGCCACCGTCCAGGCGGAGGTGGAGGAGGCCTGCAACGCCGCCGGCATAAGCTGGAACGCACAGACACTTGGAGAGGACGAGCAGAAGGGGCTGGCGCGGCTTTCGCATTGCGCCGACCTGCTGGTGGTAAGCGAGCGGGAAGGGCTGATCCCGGAGGATTATATCGGCCTGCACAATCCCGACGCGATCCTCACCACGGCCTCCTGTCCCGTGCTGATCGTGCCGCGCGAGGGCCGGCCGGCGCGCGCCGGAAGCCGGGTGCTGATCGCCTGGAAGGACAATAGGGAATCCTCCCGCGCGGTGCGCGACGGCATGCCCTTCATCTGCAACGCTGACAAGGTCTATCTCCTGACGGGCGACCCCGCCAGGCACCGGTTCGAAAGCGGCAAGCAGATCATGGCGTTCCTGCAGCGCCACGGGGTTGAGGCGGAAGCGGTGAGCGATGTCGGCAACGACCATTTCGGCGAGGTGGTCCTCAGCTACGCCAAGGATTTGTCAGTCGATCTGGTCGTCATGGGCGCCTACAGCACCAGCCGCTGGCGTGAGGTGTTGTTCGGCGGCGCCACGCACGAGGTCCTGTCAGGCATGACCCTGCCGGTCCTGATGTCGCATTAGTCCGTCAGGCGCTCGGGTCTCTGCGCGCGCTCGGCGTCGCGGAATGCTCAACGTCGTCGCCCAGCACCACCGTCCAGTGATGTTTGCGATGTTCGTAGACCGAAAAGCGCGGAGCCGGAAAGGTCGGATCGGCGAAGGCGCCGAGCGGAATAGCCGTAACGCCGAGCCAGGCTTCGATGACATAGGCGACTGTCGAGCCGCATTCGGGGCAGAAGCGATATGTCGCTCGGTGGCCGCTGTCGGCGGTTCGCACCCAGCTTGACGACTTGCCGGTGATGGTCACCCGGGCGTCAGGCCATCGCGCCTGCGCGGCGAAGGCACTGCCGGTTCGCTTCTGGCAGGCGAGACAGTGGCAGACGGACACGCGAACCGGCTCACCTTCGCATTCCGCGCGAAGCTGACCGCAGCGACAGGTTGCTACGCGAGTGGAGGTCATGCCGATCCTTCCACCGGGTTTGGGCCGTGCCCTATACAAAGAACACGAAAGTCACCAGGACGAACATCGGCATCAGGAAAATGATGGACCATCCCATATAGCCGAAGAAGCTGGGCATCGGCACGCCACGTTCCACCGCGATCGACCGAACCATGAAGTTCGGGGCGTTGCCGATATAGGTGTTGGCGCCCATGAAGACCGCGCCGGCGGAGATCGCCAGCAGCGTCTCCGCCATCGGACCCATCAGCGCCTCTGCGTCCCCGCCAGCCGTGTTGAAGAAGACGAGATAGGTCGGCGCATTGTCCAGGAAGCTGGAGAGCAGCCCCGTCAGCCAGAAATACATCACATTGACCGGCTGTCCGTCATTGCTGACGAGGTCGACGACCGACGCCAGCGCGCCGTCGGACCCTGCGCGCAGGATGGCGATCGCCGGCACGATTGTGATGAAGATCGCGGCGAACAGCTTCGCGACCTCGACGATCGGGAACCAGGAGAAGCCGTTCTTCCTGCGGCTTTCGTCCACGGTCAGCCTGATCGACAGGAGCGCGATCATGATCAGCAGGACATCGCGGGCGAGATTCTGGATCTGCACCTCCACATGATAGACGGTGAAGGATATGCCGGGCTTCCAGACGCCGCTTAGCAGCACCGCGCCGACGATGGCGAGGAGCAGGAGGAAGTTGACCTTGCCCTCCACGCCCAGCTTCTCCTCATGGGATTCGACCGATGCGGCGCGCTTCGGTCCTTCCCGGCTATAGAGAATCGTGTCCAGCACGAAATAGACGGCCAGCAGCAGGACGGAAACGAGCGCCATCGGCGCCAGCATATGCGTCGTCGTCCAGAAGAAGTCGACGCCGTTGAGGAAGCCCAGGAACAGCGGCGGATCGCCCAGCGGGGTCAGCGATCCCCCGACATTGGCGACCAGGAAGATGAAGAAGACCACGGTGTGGACCATCGACCCGCGATGTTCGTTGGCGTTGATGAGCGGCCGGATCAGCAGCATCGCCGCGCCCGTGGTGCCCATCCAGCTTGCCATGACCGTGCCGACGAAGAGCATGCCGGTATTGACGGCCGGCGTGCCGACGAGACTGCCGGTGACGCGTACGCCGCCCGCTACCGTGAACAGCGCGCCCAGCAGGATGATGAAGGGCAGGTATTCCAGAAGCCCGACATGCAGCGTCTCATAGAGGGCGAGATCCCAGCCATAGAAGATCGCGAAGGGGATGAGAAAGGCCAGTCCCCAGAAGGCCGAGACCTTGCCGAAATGGTGGTGCCAGAAATGCGGCAGGGCCAGCGGCATCAGGGCGATGGAAAGCAGGATGCCGACGAAGGGCGCGATCCAGAGCAGCCCCAGTTCGCCGCCGTCGAGATGAGGGATGCCCCCCTCCCCCACGGCCGCGAGGGCGCTTCCCGACGACAGGATCAGGAGCGACGCTAGAACGGCTCCGACGCAGCGAACGGCACGATGCTTCAAGGGCCCAACCTCCAAGGGGGAGATCCGCGCGGAACTGCGCCGACGGGGTTGAGTTAGAATCATGTGGGTGCCCTTGTCAAAGGAAGCCGGCAGGAAGAAAGGGTTGGCGGACACCTGTCCCGAGCGGTTGAAGAACCCGAAGCCGGCGACTAGCCTTCGTTCAAATCGGATAACGATCCTTGGGGGAGAGCGCGTCATGGACATGAAGGGCGAATACCGGATCAACGCTTCGCGGGAAGCGGTCTGGGCGGGGCTGAACGATCCCGACGTGCTGCGCCAGAGCATCCCCGGCTGCGAATCGCTGGAGAAGACTTCCGACACCGATTTCGCCGCCCAGGTGACGGCGAAGGTCGGTCCGGTGAAGGCGAAATTCAAAGGCGCCGTCACCTTGAGCGACCTGAACCCGCCGGAGAGCTATCGCATCAGCGGCGAGGGCAAGGGCGGGGCGGCGGGCTTCGCCAAGGGCGGCGCCTTCGTGCGGCTGACGCCCGACGGCGACGGCACGCTGCTTTCCTATGAGGTCAACGCCAATGTCGGCGGCAAGCTGGCGCAGCTTGGCGGACGGCTGATCGACAGCACGGCCAAGAAGATGGCCGACGATTTCTTCCGCCGGTTCGGCGAGATCGTCGAGGGCGCGGGCGCGCCGGTCGTTCCGCCGGTTCCGCCGCATATCGAGGAACGGCCGGAGGCCGAGGCTGTGAAGCCGCCCGAACCCGCCCCCGAACCTGTCGCCACGCCCGAGCCGCCGGCGGCGGAGCCCGCGCCCGAGGAGCGTCCGGCGGAAGCGCCCGCCTATCGTCCCACCCGCCCGGCCGAGCCGGAACGGGAGGAGGTGCGCCCGGGCGGGCTCAGCCCCGTCACCTGGATCGCCGGGCTGATCCTGATCATCCTGGTCCTGGTGCTGATCCTGTCCTGACCGACGAGGGCGATGGTCAGGACCCGCCTTGACCGGAAGGGTGGACGATCCTAGCCTTCCTCCCGGGTGACTTGTGGGTGACCCGACAAGCGGCGAATACAAGCCGCAAGGGCCGCCAGACGAGTCTGTGACGCCACGTTTGGGAGGATACAATGCCCCTCACCGTTTCGATGACGGTGAACGGCAAGGCGGTGTCGAAGGACATCGAACCTCGGACCTTGCTCGTTCAATTCCTGCGAGAAAATCTCGGCCTGACCGGAACCCATGTGGGATGCGATACGAGCCAGTGCGGCGCGTGCGTGGTCCATATCGACGGGAAGTCGGTGAAAAGCTGCACCATGTTCGCGACGCAGGCGGAGGGCGGCGAGGTCACGACGATCGAGGGTCTGGCCGCGAAGGACGGGACGCTGCATCCGATGCAGGCGGCCTTCCGGGAACATCACGGCCTGCAATGCGGCTTCTGCACGCCGGGCATGGTCATGAGTTCGGTCGACCTCCTGAAAAACAACCCCTCCCCCACCGAGAAGGAAGTCCGGGAGTGGCTGGAAGGCAATATCTGCCGCTGCACCGGCTACCACAACATCGTCAAGGCCGTGCTGTCGGCCGCCGACGAGATGCGCGGCGTCGCCCGCGCCGCGGAATGAGGGAGGCACGACCATGGCGCCAGACGGCATCGGCGCGCCCCTGCGGCGCAAGGAAGACCAGCGGTTCCTGACCGGCAAGGGTCACTATACCGACGACATCAACCGGCCCGGACAGGCCTACGCCTATTTCCTCCGATCCCCTCACGCCCACGCGGCAATCAGGGGGATCGACAAGGGCGCGGCGGAATCCGCGCCGGGCGTGCTGGGCATCTTCACCGGCGAGGATCTGGCGGCCGACAAGATCGGCGGGCTGATCTGCGGGTGGATGATCCATTCCAAGGACGGGTCGCCGATGAAGGCCGGCCCCCATCCCGCGCTGGCGCAGGGCAAAGTGCGCTATGTCGGCGACCATGTCGCGCTGATCGTCGCGGAAACCTACGCCCAGGCGAAGGACGCGGCCGAACTGATCGAGGTGGATTACGACGTGCTGCCTGCGGTCGTCAGCACGAAGGACGCAAGATCGTCCACGGCGCTGGTCCATGACGAAGCCCCGGCGAACACCGTCTTCGAATGGGAATTGGGCAACCAGGCGGAGACCGAAGCCGCCTTCGCCAGCGCCCATCACGTGACGAAGCTGGACATCGTCAACAACCGGCTGGTGCCCAACGCGATCGAGCCCAGGGCCGCCATCGGCGACTATGACAGCGGCAGCGACGGCTTCACGCTCTACACCACCAGCCAGAACCCGCATGTGGCGCGGCTGGTGCTGTCGGCCTTCGTCGGCATCGCGCCGGAGCACAAGCTGCGGGTGATCGCGCCCGATGTCGGCGGCGGCTTCGGGTCGAAGATCTTCATCTATGCGGAGGAAACGGCCTGCGTCTGGGCGGCGAAGAAGGTCGGCCGCCCAGTGAAATGGACCGGGGACCGCAGCGAGGCCTTCCTGGCCGACGCCCATGGCCGCGACCATGTCACCACCGCCCAGCTTGCGATGGACCAGGACGGCCGGATCACCGGCATGAAGGTCCATACGATCGCGAACCTTGGGGCGTACCTCTCCACCTTCTCCTCCTGCGTGCCGACCTATCTCTACGCCACGCTGCTGTCGGGCCAGTACGCCATCCCGGCGATTCATGCGGAGGTCGACGCGGTCTACACCAACACCGCCCCGGTCGACGCCTATCGGGGCGCGGGCCGGCCGGAAGCCACCTATGTCGTGGAGCGGCTGGTGGAGACGGCGGCGCGGGAGATGAAGATCGACCCGGCGGAATTCCGGCGGCGGAACTTCATCCGGCCGGACCAGTACCCCTACCAGACGCCGGTCATCCTGACCTACGATTGCGGCAACTACGAAGCCTCGCTGGACAAGGCGCTGGAACTGGCCAACTACGCCGATTTCCCGGCGCGGAAGGCCGAGAGCGCATCCCGGGGCAAGCTGAGGGGCATCGGCTTCTCCAGCTATATCGAAGCCTGCGGCCTGGCGCCGTCGGCCGCCGTCGGGTCGCTGGGCGCCGGGGTCGGCCTGTGGGAAAGCGCGAAGATCCGCTTCAACCCGACCGGCAACGTGCTGGTCTATACCGGCTCCCACAGCCACGGCCAGGGACATGAGACGACCTTCTCCCAGCTTATCTCCACCCAGCTCGGCGTGCCGGCCGATCAGGTGGAGGTGATCCACGGCGATACGGAGAAGACGCCGTTCGGCATGGGCACCTACGGGTCCCGCTCGCTGGCGGTCGGCGGATCGGCGATCCACAAGGCGGCGGAGAAGATCATCGCCAAGGGACGGAAGATCGCCGCCCATCTGATGGAGGCGGCCGAGGCCGACATCGAGTTCAAGGACGGCAAGTTCACCGTCGCCGGGACCGACAAGGCCAAGACGATCCAGGAAGTCGCCTTCTCCGCCTACGTTCCGCACAATTATCCGACGGACCTGGAGCCGGGGCTGGAGGAGAGCGCCTTCTACGATCCGGTCAATTTCACCTTCCCGGCCGGAACGCAGATCTGCGAAGTGGAAATCGACCCCGATACGGGCGGGGTCGAGATCGTCAATTTCGTTGCGGTCGACGATTTCGGGAAGATCATCAACCCGATGATCGTGGAAGGCCAGGTTCATGGCGGCATCGCCCAGGGCATCGGCCAGGCGCTGCTGGAGAATTGCGTCTACGATCCCGAATCGGGCCAGCTCCTGACCGGGTCCTACATGGATTACTGCATGCCCAGAGCCGACAACCTTCCCAGCTTCAAGGTCGGGCTGACGGAAACGGCGAACCCGTCCAACCCGCTGGGTGTCAAGGGCTGCGGCGAGGCCGGCGCGATCGCCTCCCCGCCGGCGGTGATGAACGCGGTCACGGACGCCATCGGAGTCGACATGCAGATGCCGGCGACGCCGGACCGGGTATGGAACGCCATGCAGCAGGGCCGCATGGCCCAGGCCGCCGAATAGAGGGAACGGAACGATGTACGCTTTCGACTATCACAAGCCCTCGTCGGTGGCCGATGCCGTGTCCGCCCTCGGCGGCGCGTCGGACGGCAAGTTCGTCGCCGGCGGCATGACACTGATCCCGACGATGAAGCAGCGGCTGGCCTCGCCTTCCGACATCGTCGACCTGAACGGAATCGGCGAGTTGAAGGGGATCAGGGAGGATGGCGACGCGCTGGTCATCGGCGCCATGACGACCCATGCGGAGGTCGCGTCCTCCGACATTGTGAAGCGGGTCATCCCCGCACTCGCCGTCCTGGCCGACTGGATCGGCGACGCGCAGGTGCGCAACCGGGGCACGCTGGGCGGGTCCATCGCCAACAATGACCCGACGGCGGACTACCCGGCGGCGGTGCTGGCCCTGGACGCGACGGTCCAGACCAGCAAGCGCACCCTTGCGGCGGCGGATTTCTTCCAGGGCCTGTTCACCACGGCGCTGGAGGAGGACGAGTTGATCCTCGCCGTCCGGTTCCCGAAACCGGAGAAGGCCGCCTACATGAAGTTCCGGAATCCGGCCAGCCGCTATGCGATGGTCGGCGTGATGGTGGCGAAGACGGCGGACGGCCTCCGCGTGGCCGTGACCGGCGCGGGGCAGGACGGCGTCTTCCGGGCGACGGAGATGGAGAAGGCGCTGGAGAATGATTTCTCCGAAGACGCGCTGAAGGGCGTCGCCATCGATCCGGGCGGGTTGAACGCCGACATCCACGGATCGGCCGCCTACCGGGCCAACCTGGTGAACGTGATGGCGAGACGCGCCGTCGCGGCGTGCCGGTGAAGAGAGGGTTTCCAGACCGCAAAACCCGTCATGCTGGACTTGATCCAGCATCCATGGGGAGCCGACAAGGGCGGGGACGGCGTTCGTTCTTCGCCGCCGGTGAAGTGGCGACGGCCTATGGATTCCGGATCAGGTCCGGAATGACCAACAAAAACAATAAAAACAACGTCATGCTGGACTTGGTCCAGCATCCATGGGGCGTCGAGGACGAGCGAGGGCGTACCCGGTTCCTGGTCGTCAGTGATGCGGCGAGGGCCTATGGATTCCGGCTCGGGGGCCGGAATGACCGATACATAAAAGCGCCCGGCGGTTAAGCCAATGACATCCCCTCCCCCCGATTCCGTCGATGCGACGCTTCGCCTGCTCGGCGACGGCGGCTATGTCGGCGACCGGTCGCTGGCGACGGCCCTGTTCCTGGCGCTGCGGCTGAACCGGCCGCTGTTCCTGGAGGGCGAGGCCGGCGTCGGCAAGACGGAGATCGCCAAGGTGCTGGCGGCGACGCTGGGCCGGCGGCTGATCCGGTTGCAATGCTATGAGGGGCTGGACGTCTCGTCGGCCGTCTATGAATGGAACTACCCGCGGCAGATGCTGGAGATCAGGCTGGCGGAGGCCGCCGGCAGCCATGACCGGGAGGCGATCGCCAAGGACATCTTCTCCGACGCCTTCCTGGTGCGCCGGCCGCTGCTTCAGGCCATCGCCCACGACGATCCCGAACCGCCGGTGTTGCTGATCGACGAGTTGGACCGGACGGACGAACCGTTCGAGGCCTACCTGCTGGAGGTGCTGTCGGACTTCCAGATCACGATCCCGGAACTGGGCCCGATCGTCGCCAAAAACGCGCCGATCGTCATCGTCACCTCCAACCGGACGCGGGAAATCCACGACGCGCTGAAGCGCCGCTGCTTCTACCATTGGGTCGACTATCCCGACGCGGCACGGGAGCGCCGGATCATCGCCGTCAAGGCCCCCGGCACGCCGGAGCGGCTTTCGGCGCAGATCGTCGGGTTCGTGCAGCGCCTCCGGCGGGAGGATCTGTTCAAGAGCCCCGGCGTCGCGGAGACGCTGGATTGGGCGCAGGCGCTGGTGCAGCTCGACGCGCTGGAGCTGGACCCGCATACGATCAACGACACGCTGGGCACGCTGTTGAAATACCAGGACGATATCGAGAAGATCCGCGGCAGCGAGGCGAGCCGGCTGCTGGCCGACGTGAAGGCGGAGCTCGCTCACGCGGAGGCATGATCCGATGACCGAAGCGCCGACGGGCCAACTGGCGAATAACGTTATGGAGTTCTGCCGTGTGCTGAGGGCGGCCGGCCTGCCGGTCGGTCCCGGCCGAACCCTTGCCGCGCTGGAGGCGGCGGAGACCGTGGGCGTCGCCAGCCGGCAGGATTTCTACTGGGCCCTGCACGCCGCCATCGTCACCCGCCGCGACCAGCGGGCGGTGTTCGATCAGGCGTTCCATATCTTCTGGCGCAATCCCGACCTGCTGCGGCGGGCCCTCCAGACCATGCTGCCCGGCATGAAGGTGGACCGCGAGGGCGAGGAGGAGCAAATCAACCGCCGCCTGGCGGAAGCCTTCGCGATGGACAGGAGGCCAGGCGAAGGTGAAAGCCCGGAGGATGGGGAGCCGGAACTGGAGATCGACGCCTCGCTCACCTTCTCCGACCGCGAACTGCTTCAGAAGATGGATTTCGAGCAGATGACGACGGCGGAGATCGAGCGGGCGAAGGCTCTGATCGCCCGGATGACGCTGCCGGCGCGGCCGATGCGGACGCGCCGCTTTCGGCCGGACGCGGCGGGGCCGGCGGTCGATCTGCGCCGGACGCTCAAGGCCAGCCTGCGCGGCGGCGGCGGGGCCATAGACCTTGCCCGCAAGCGGCGCGCCACGCGGCCGCCGCCGCTGGTCGCGCTGTGCGACATCTCAGGCTCGATGAGCCGGTATTCGCGGATGCTGCTGCATTTCCTCCATGCCGTGACCAACGATCGCGACCGGGTCCACAACTTCGTCTTCGGCACGCGGCTGACCAACATCACCCGGCACCTGCGTCATCGCGACGTCGACCGGGCGCTGTCCAGGGTCGGCGAGGCCGTGGAGGACTGGTCGGGCGGAACCCGCATCGGTGGATGCCTGGAGGATTTCAACCGAATCTGGTCGCGCCGCGTGCTGGGCCAGGGCGCGGTCGCGCTGCTGATCACCGACGGGCTGGACCGGGAAGCCGGGGACCGGCTGGATAGGGCGATGGAGCGGCTGCACAAGAGCTGCCGCCGGCTGATCTGGCTGAACCCGCTCTTGCGCTATGACGGCTATGCGCCAAAATCCCAGGGTGCGCGGGCGATGATTCCCCATGTCGACGATTTCAGGCCCGTCCACTCGCTGGACAGCCTGGCCGATCTGGTCGACGCGCTGGACGCCCGGCCGCAGACCGCCCAGCGCCACATGGCGCAATGGCGGATGCTGGCGGAGGAAGCGAGAGGCTGATGAGTGTGGCGCATGACGACATCCTTGAGCAGGCGGCCGCCTGGCGGGAGGCCGGCCGGCAGGTCGCGCTGGCGACGGTGGTGACCACCTGGGGCTCTTCCCCCCGCCCGGTCGGCAGCCAGCTTGCGATCGACGAGTCCGGCCGGATGGCGGGATCGGTCAGCGGCGGCTGCATCGAGGGCGCGGTGGTCGGCGAGGCGCTGGAGGTCATGGCCGAAGGCCGGCCGCGCCTGCTGGATTTCGGCGTGACCGATGAGCAGGCATGGGATGTCGGCCTGGCCTGCGGCGGGCGCGTCCAGGTTTTCGTTGAGAAAGTGGAATGAAGCAACCGACATTGCAGTTGCTGCTGGCGGCACGCCGGGAGACGCGGCCGGCGGTTCTGGTGACCGAGCTGTCGGACGGCGGCCAGACGCTGATCGCCGAGGGCGCGCCAGAAGGCGATCTCCCGCTGACGCCGGCGCTCCGCGAGGCCGTGGAAAAGGCGCGGCGGGACGATCGCAGCGGCGTCGCGGAGACCGATGGAAAGTCGTTCTTCATCCATGTGCTGCAACCGCCGCTTCGGCTGATCGTCGTGGGGGCGGTGCATATCGCCCAGTCGCTGGCGCCGATGGCGGCGCTGGCCGGCTACGCCGTGACGATCGTCGACCCCAGACGGTCGTTCGCGACCGACGAGCGGTTCCCGGATCTCGTTGTCCGGAACGACTGGCCCGACGAGGCGATGGTGGAACTGAAGCCCGACGGGCGCACCGCGATCGTCACCCTGACGCACGATCCGAAGATCGACGATCCGGCGCTGGATTGCGCGCTTCGCTCCTCCGCCTTCTACATCGCGGCGCTGGGCAGCAGGAAGACCCATGCCGGAAGGCTGGAACGGCTGAGGGAGATGGGCCATGACGCCCACGCCCTGGCCCGCATCCACGGGCCGGCCGGACTATCGCTGGGCGCGGTGTCACCGGCGGAGATCGCGGTGTCGATCCTGGCCCAGATGACGGGCGTTCTCAGGAACGGGGCGGCGGCATGATCTTCGGCGATCTTCCCCTGGCCGAGGCCGAAGGCGCGATTCTGGCCCATTCGGTTCGGGAGGGCGGGCTGTCCTTCAAGAAGGGCCGGGTCCTGACCGCCGAGGACATCGCCGCCCTGAAAGCCGCCAATATCAGGACGGTGACAGCCGCGAGGCTGGGGCCGGACGACATCCATGAGGACGAGGCGGCCGAACGGCTGGCCCGCGCGATGATCGGCGACGGGCTGGAGGCCGCCGCCCCCTTCACCGGGCGGGTCAATCTCCACGCCACCCGACCGGGCCTCTGCGTCGTCGACCGGGAGCGGCTCAATCGCATCAACCGGGTGGATGAGGCGATCACCGTGGCGACGCTGGACCAGTATGCGGTGGTCGACCCGGGCCGGATGGCGGCGACGATCAAGATCATCCCCTTCGCCGCGCCGCGCGGCGACCTGGCGTTGTGCGAGGCGGTCGCCGCGCAACGGGATCTAGGCCCGGTGGTGCGTATCGCGCCCTTCCGCCCACGGAAGGTGGGGCTGATCCAGACCCGGCTGCCGGCGACCAACCCGAAGATGCTGGACAAGACCGTCGCGGTGACGAATGCGCGGGTGACGGCGCTGGAGGGCGTCATGGCCCCTGACCGGCGCTGCGCCCACAATGCGAAGACACTGGCCGGGGAGATCCGCCAGCAGATCGCCAACGGGGTGGAACTGCTGCTGATCGCCGGCGCTTCGGCGATCACCGACCGGCGGGACGTACTGCCGGCGGCGGTCGAGGCGGCGGGCGGCGAGGTGGAGCATTTCGGCATGCCGGTCGATCCCGGCAATCTGCTGCTGCTGGCCCGGTTGGGCCGGACAGTGATCCTGGGGCTGCCCGGCTGCGCGCGGTCCCCGAAGCCGAACGGGTTCGACTGGGTGCTGCGCCGGGTGATGGCGGACGTGCCGGTGACCAGGGCAGACATCATGGCGATGGGCGTGGGCGGGCTGCTGATGGAGATCCCGACCCGGCCCCAGCCGCGTCATGGCGAGACGGAGGACAGCGCCGCGCGCGCGCCGCGGATCGCCGCGATCGTCCTGGCGGCCGGCCGCTCCACGCGGATGGGCCAGGACAACAAGCTGCTGACGCCGGTCGATGGCGCGCCGATGGTGGTGAAGGCGGTGGACGCCGCCCTCGCCTCACAGGCCACGCCGGTCATCGTGGTGACAGGCCATGAGGCGGAGGCCGTGGCGGCGGCGCTGGGCGGCCGGAACGTCACCATCGTGCAGAGCCCGCTTTACGCTGAGGGGCTGAGCCGGTCGCTGAAAGCCGGCCTCGCGGCCGTGCCGCCGGACAGCGACGGCGTGCTGGTCTGCCTGGGCGACATGCCGCGGATCACGGCCGCGCATCTCAACCGGCTGATCGCCGCCTATAACCCGGCCGAGGGCCGCGCGATCGTGGTGCCGACCTTCAACGGCAAGCGCGGCAATCCCGTGCTGTGGGATCGCCGCTTCCTGGCGGAGATGGGCGAACTGGCCGGCGATGTCGGCGCTCGGCACATGATCGGCACCTATGAGGATCTGGCGGTCGAAACGCCGATGCCGGACGATTCCGTGCTGCTGGATGTGGACACGCCGGACGCGCTGGCCGCGCTGACGGTTCCGGAGCCGAGAGAGGCGTTATGACCGATATAGCGGAATCGCTCTACCAGAAGGCCATCCTGGCCCATGCCCGGTCCGGCCATGGCGCCGGCCGGCTGGAACGGCCGACCCATTCCGCCACCGTCGACAATCCGCTCTGCGGCGATCGGGTGACCATCGATCTGACGGTCGGGAAGGACGGGATCGTGGAGGCGGTGGGCCATCGCGTCCGGGGCTGTCTGCTGTGCGAGGCGTCGGCGGCCCTGCTGGCGGAAGGCGCAATCGGGCGGGACGAGGCGGCGCTGCGGACGGCCGATCGCGATTTCCAGACGATGATCCGGGAGGGCGGCGTCGTGCCGGAGGAATGGCCGGCACTGGAGGTCTTCACCCCCGTCAAATCGGCGAAAAGCCGACATGAATGCGTATTGCTGCCGTTCGAAGCGGCGGTGCGCGCGCTAGACGGAGAGGACGGCTGATCCGGCGCGGGATCGTTCGACCAGCGCCAGCCAGCGATCCGCAAGGGTGCGCCCAAATGATTCGGCTGCCGCCAGATGGTCGCGCATCTGGGCTTCCATCTCGTCTTCGGAGATCGCGTCCGGCGAGACGCCCTCGGCGCGGAAGCGGCGCAGCCAGTCGCGTATGATCTCCGCCGTCACCTCCGGATGGAACTGGACGGCATGGACCTCCTGCCCCAGCCGGAACGCCTGGTTGCGGCAGACGCTGTTGGTCGCCAGCAGCACCGCCCCGTCGGGGAGGTCGAACGTGTCGTAATGCCAGTGCATCAGGCGGGGCAGCGTATCGAAACCGCCCATGAGATGATCTCCGGCGGCGTCTTTAGTCAGTTCTATCTGCGTGAAGCCGATTTCGGGTATGTCATGCCGTCTGGCTGTTCCGCCGAACGCGCGGGCGATCAACTGCGCGCCAAGGCAGATGCCGAGCACCGGGCGGCCGGACGCAGCGAAAGCGCGGATCAACTCCCGTTCCGCCTTGAGCCCCGGATAGTCGTCATCATCATTGGGACTCATCGGCCCGCCCAAGACCAGCAAGCCGTCATATCCCTCCGGCGCGGAAGGCAACGGATCGCCACCAAGCGCCAGCCGGGTGTCCAGCGATGCGCCGGCGCGCGCCAACTGATCTCCGACCACCCCTGCCGGCGCGCCGGGGCTGTTCTGAAGGATGAGAATTTTCGGTGCGGACATGGGCAGAATATCCATGGGAATCTTCAGGCGATCACTATCATCTCGGGTCGCTAAAGGGCATCGCGAACGCGGTAACCCAGATACGCGGCGCGAAGATACCAGGCGCGCAGCGCCGGCAGCGGGAAGCGGCGCGGCGGACGGGCCACCGGCGCGGGCAACTGATCGTCCTCGCCGGCGACCATCCGGGCGAGCGCCCGGCCCGTCCAGGTCGCCGAGGCGACGCCGTTGCCGTGATAGGCCAGCCCGTAATGGACGCCGGGATCATCCGCCACGCGGCCGATCAGTGGCGTCAGGTTCGCCGACAGGCAGACCAGCCCCGTCCAGAAATGGCTGACCTCCACCCCCGCCCAGGCCGGGAACATCTCCCCCAGCCGGCGGTGGAGCCAGCCTTTCATGCGATCGGCGGCGGCCGGCCCGCCATGGGTGTCGCCGCGCGTGCCCAACAGGAACCGCCCGTCCTTCAGCATCCGGAAATAGAACAGGAGCCGGCGCGTGTCGAAGACCGGAAGCTCCGTCACCCAGCCCTGCGCGGCCCGTTCGTCCGGCGTCAGCGGCCGGGTCGTCAGGATGTTGGAGAAGGCGGGCAGGAACGTTCCCACCAGCGCCGGGTGAAGTTCGTCCGGCGTATAGCCGTTGGTGGCGATCACCACCCGCCGGGCGCTGATCGCGCCCCGTTCCGTCCGCAGCCGATGGCGGCCGCCTTCTCTTTCCCACCCCAAGACCCGGCTTTGATGGTGGATCCGCGCGCCATGGCGGCGGGCGGCGGCCAGGAGGCCGTGATGATATTTCAACGGGTGGAGCCCGAATCCCGCCGGCTGGTGGAGCGCGCCATGCGCCTCCGGCCCCACGAACCCGCGCTCCGCCAGTTCCTCCCTGGTCCAGATGGCGGAGGCGAGGCCGGCAAGCTCGCGGTCGAGGCGCGCATCCTCCTCCAACTCCGCCATCCGGGACGGACGGTGGGCGACCTCGAGCACGCCGTCCCCCTGCCGGTCGAAATCGATCTCCTCCGCGCCGGCAAGGTCGGCCACCAACTCCACCGCCTCCCGCTGCATCGTGAAATAGCGGCGCGTTTCCTCGATCCCGAAAAGGGAGAGCATCCGGGATGCCGGCAGCTTGGAAGCGCCCATGCAGCAGAAGCCGCCATTGCGGCCCGACGCGCCCCAGCCGGGGCTTCCAGCCTCCAGCACCCGGACATCGACGCCATGGTCGCGGGCCAGGTGAAGGGCGGTGGAGAGGCCGGTGTAGCCGCCGCCGATCACCGCCACGTCGCAGCTTTCGTCCCCTTCCAGCGGATCGTCGGCCGGCCGTTCGGCCACGGAGGATCGCCAGTAGCTGTCGGGGAAGCGGCCGGAATCATAGGCGGCGGGATGGAAGAGCGGCGGCATCGGCGGAGGGCTCGCTGTTTGGGTTGGCGCGATCCATAACACGTGCAAACTGTAACATTCGCGGGATACACTTCCGCCACTCGCAAGACGGGACCGGCGGAAACTTCGCCGCCGGCCAACCGTCAATCCAATCGCCTTGAGGGAGGCAATCCATCCATGACAGACCGTTTCTCCATGTCCTCCGCCCGCCTTGGCCGATATCTGCTGCTGGGCGTCGCCGCCTCTGCCCTGTGCGCCGGAGCGGCGCAGGCCGAACCGCTGGACCTGACCATCCTGCTGGTGAACGATTTCGACCGGATGGATGAATCCGACGGCCAGGGCGGCTTCGCCCGGATGATGGCGGTGGTCAATGACGAGATCGCGAGCGCCGAAGGCGGGACCGTTTTGCTGGCCCATGGCGGCGACGCCATCTCGCCGTCCCTGCTGTCCAGCTTCGACAATGGCGCGCACATGATCGAACTGCTGAACCAGACGCCGCTGGCGGTCATGGTTCCCGGCAATCATGAATTCGACCTGGGCGCGGACGTGGCGATCGCGCGCTTCAACGAGGCGAACTTCCCGATCGTCTCCACCAACACCTCGCTCAACGGCGAGGTCGTGGACGGCACCGTGGACACGCATACGGTGGAGGTGGGCGGCTATACGATCGGCTTCCTCGGCCTGACGACGCCCGACACGGTCCAGCTCGCCTCCCCCGGCGACATCGAATTCGCGCCGGTGCTGGAGACGGCCGAAGCGACGGCCGCGGAATTGCGGGAAGGTGGCGCCGACATCGTCATCGCGCTGGCCCATACGGCGATCGACGAGGATTTCGAACTGATCCGCCAGGGAGCGGTCGACATCATCCTGGGCGGCCACGACCATAACCTCATGACCTTCTACAATGGCGACGTGGCGTTCGCCGAATCGGGATCGCAGGCGGAATACGTGACGGCGATCGACCTCACCATCGACCGGGTCGGCGAGGGCGAGGATGAGGAACTGGTCTGGACTCCCAGCTTCCGGACGCTCAACACCGCCAATTACGAGCCCGACGCCGAGATGGCGGCCAAGGTCCAGACCTATCTGGACCAGCTGTCGGCGGAGCTGGATATCGAGATCGGGACGACGGAAACCCCGCTCGACAGCCGGCGGGCGACCATCCGCGGCGAGGAAGCGGCGATCGGCAACCTGATCGCCGATGCGATCCGCGACGCCGTCGACGCCGAGGTCGGCCTGACCAATGGCGGCGGCATCCGGGCCGACCGCGAATACGCCGCCGGCACGGTGCTGACCCGCCGCGACATCCAGAGCGAGCTTCCCTTCGGCAACAAGACGGTGAAGCTGGAAGTCACGGGCGAGCAGATCGTGGAGGCGCTGGAGAATGGCTTCAGCCAGGTCGAGGAAGGGGCCGGCCGGTTCCCCCATGTCTCCGGCATGACCGTGACCGCCGACCTGTCCCAGCCGCCCGGCGACCGCGTGGTCGAGGTGCTGGTCGACGGCCAGCCGATCGATCCGGACGCGACTTACACCATGGCGACCAACGACTACATGGCGAGCGGCGGCGACGGCTACACCGCGCTTGCCGGGTCGGTGAACCTGATCGATCCCTCGGCCGCCAACTTCATGGCGTCCCAGGTGATCGACTATATCGAGGAGAAGGGCACGATCAGCCCGGAGGTGGAAGGACGCATCGTCTTCCAGTAAGCCTCGCTCAAACGCGAAGCAGCGGACCCCGCCCTTCTGGCGGGGTCCTTCTTTTGAGGGATCATGACAACCACCGACGACAGCGTCCGGGACTGGCACCGGCGGGTCTGGCGACTGGCCGTCCCGATCATGCTCGGCACCGTTTCCACGCCCCTGCTGGGGCTGGTCGACACCGCCGTGGTCGGCCATCTGGATTCGCCTCATTATCTGGGCGCGGTCGCCATCGGCAGCCTGATCTTCAACTTCCTGTTCTGGGGGTTCGGCTTCCTCAGGATGAGCACCACGGGGCTGACCGCGCAGGCGGTCGGCGCGGGCGCGGAGAGGGAGGCGGGCGCGATCCTGACCCGCGCGGTGGCGCTGGCGGCAGGCTTCGGCCTGCTGCTCATCCTCCTCCAGACGCCGGTCTCCGCCGCCGCGCTGGCGCTGATCGACAGCAGCAGCGACGTCGAAGGCGGAGCCGCGACCTACATCGCCGTGCGCATCTGGGCGGCCCCGGCGACGCTTGCGAACTACGCGATCCTGGGATTTCTGCTGGGCCGGCAGCGGCCGGGCCTGGCGCTGGCGATACAGCTTGTCCTGAACGGGACGAATATCGCGCTTGACCTCCTGTTCGTGCTGGGCTTCGGCTGGAACGTGGCGGGCGTCGCGGCGGCGTCGGTGCTGGCGGAATTCGTGGCGCTGGGCGCGGGCCTCCTTCTCGTCCGCCGAGTGATGGCGGGGCCCGGCGTTCTCTGGCATGTCTCCGCGCTGAAGGACCGGCTGGCGTTCCGGCGGCTGGTCACGGTCAATGGCGACATCTTCGTGCGCACCCTGTGCCTCGTCGGCGGCTTCGGCTGGTTCACCGCCCAGGGGGCGGAGTTCGGGGAAATCGTGCTGGCCGCCAACGCCATCCTGCTGAACTTCCAGACCTTCACCGGCTACGCGCTGGACGGCTTCGCCCATGCCGCCGAAGCGCTGGTCGGCCAGGCCATCGGCGCGCGCGACCGGCGGGGGCTCGACATGGCGGTCAGGGTCTCGACCCTTTGGGCGGCGGTCACGGCCTGCCTGTTCTCCCTCCTCTACCTGGTCGCCGGGCCGCTGGTGATCGACGGGCTGACGGGCATCGACAGCGTCCGGGAGACGGCCCGCGAATATCTTCCCTGGGTCGTGGCGCTGCCGATGGTGTCCATCTGGGCCTTCCAGTGGGACGGCGTCTTCCTGGGCGCCGTCAGGACAACCGCCCTGCGCAACGCCATGATCGTGAGCCTTCTCACCTTCCTGGCGATAAGCTGGGTTCTGGTCCCCTGGGGCGGCAATCATGGGCTGTGGGCCGCATTCACGATTTTCGCGGCCATGCGGGGTGTGACGCTCACCTTCGCCTACCCGGCGTTGCGTCGGGCGGTGTAGGCTTCACGGGAACAGGGAGCGACATCGGATGACGGCACTGCTTACGATAAACTCCGAAAGACCGAGGCTGGGCCTGGCGCTGGGCGGCGGCGTCGCTCGCGGGTGGGCCCATATCGGGGTGGTGCGCGCCCTCGCCCGCGCGGGGATCGAACCCGATATCATCTGCGGCACCTCGATCGGCGCTGTGGTCGGCGGCTGCCATCTGGCTGGCAAGCTGGACGAGTTGGAGGAATGGGCGCGGTCGCTCAATCGCCTGCGCGTCATGAGCTATATGGATTTCCGGGTGCGCCAGCCCGGACTGATAGGCGGCGACAAGCTGGCCCGCGAACTCCGCAACAATCTGGGTGACCGAACGATAGAATCCCTCGACCGGCCATTCGTCACGGTCGCGGCCGATCTCTCTACCGGGCATGAGATATGGCTGAACAAGGGTTCGATCGTCGACGCCATGCGCGCCTCCTTCTCGTTGCCGGGGATATTCTCACCAATGCTGGTGGACAATCGCTGGCTGATCGATGGCGCGCTGGTCAATCCGGTACCTGTTTCCGTGTGCGTGGCGCAGGGCGCGGACATGGTGATCGCCGTCAATCTGAACGCCGACATCATCGGCAGGGCGCGGGCGCCGGGGAACAGCTTTCCCACCGTCGCCGGCTTCGATGTCCTGGATGAAATGGAGAACGCCGCCCCCGTCGAGCCGGGAATGCTCAGCGGTCTGGTCAGACGCGTCTTCCGCCGCGAGCGCGACACGCCCAGCCTGTTCGGCGTGATGGCGTCGTCGCTTGCGATCGTGATGGACAGGATCACCCGGTCGCGGCTGGCCGGAGATCCGCCGGATGTCCATATCGGCCCGAAGCTGGGTCACATCGGCCTGATGGAATTCGATCGCGCGGAGGAGATGATCCGGCTGGGCGAGGAAGCCACTGAAGCGACCCTTCCCGACATCATGACGGCGATGGAGACCCTGAATATCGGCCATCAGCGCAGGGGCGCGGTCGAGGTCCCGCAGGAAGCCTCGTAGGCGGTCAGGCCGCCTCGCGGTCGGGCCGCCGGGCGAGGGCTTCGCCCACATGGGTCGCGGCGTCCTTCACGACCTCCGCCCCCGCGCCGGGCAGATGCGCGTTCTCCGCCAGATGCCGCCGCCAGGCCCGAGCTCCCGGCATCCCCTGGAACAGGCCCAGTATATGACGCGAGACGGCGTTGAGCGGCGTCCCGCGCTCCCGCTGCGCCTCGATATAGGGCAGTAGCCGGTCGACGACCTGGAACCGGTCGGGCGGCGGCGTCTCCTCGCCGAACAGTCGGCGGTCCACATCCGCCAGCATATAGGGGTTGTGGTAGGCCTCCCGGCCCATCATCACCCCGTCGACATGGCGCAGATGGGCCTCCGCCTCGTCCAGTGAGCGGACGCCGCCATTGATGGCGATCTCCAATTCGGGGAATTCCTGCTTCAGCCGATAGACGCGATCGTACTGCAGCGGCGGGATGTCCCGGTTCTCCTTCGGGCTCAGCCCGTTCAGCCAGGCCTTGCGCGCATGGACGGTGATGCTGCGGGTTCCCGCTTCCGACACCAGCGTCACGAACCGCGCGAGGTCGAGATAGTCGTCCTGATCGTCGATGCCGATCCGGCATTTGACGGTCACCGGCGCGGAGACGGCGCGGATCATGGCGCGGACGCAGGCGGCGACGGTTTCCGGCTCCGCCATCAGGCAGGCGCCGAACCGGCCCGACTGGACGCGGTCGCTGGGGCAGCCGACATTGATGTTGATCTCGTCATAGCCGTACGCTTCGCCGATCCGCGCCGCCTCCGCCATGGCGTCGGGATCGCTGCCGCCCAGTTGCAGCGCCACGGGGTGTTCCGCCGGGGAGAAACCCAGAAGCCGGTCGCGATCGCCGCGGATCACGGCAGCGCTGGTCACCATCTCCGTATAAAGAAGCGCGCGCGTCGACAGCAGGCGCAGGAAGAACCGGTCATGCCGGTCCGTCCAGTCCATCATGGGCGCAATGCTGAAACGACGATCCACTGTCTCCATCGACTCCGTCACCGGTTCCCGCCGAAAACGGGCATTCTATAGCACATGGTCCGTCAGGCTCACCATGAAGGGGAAAGGATAGAGCTTTTCCGCCCCCTCATCCTGAGCCTGTCGAAGGATGCGGGCACACATGGTTCGACAGGCTCACCATAAGGGAATGGCGGGAACGGGGGTGGCGTCGGAGGCGGGGTCGGGTCTAGCGTAGAGCGTCCATCAGGGAGAGTTCCATGAAGGCCGACAATATCGCAAAGCTTCGCGCGGAGCGGGTGTGGCTGACCGAGGATGGCTGCCGCATCGAGGATTTCGCCCGGCTGGTCGAACGGACGACCGAGGCCGCCGACTATCCGTTCGCCGAGAGCGTCCGTTCGAACGTCCTGGTCTATGATTGCGACGCCCTGCGCGGCGTCGCCGCCTCCGACGAGGACCGGAAGGCGCTGATGGCGGAATGGGTCGAGGCGATGATGGAGGGGCCGGGGATCGTCGTCCTGAAGCGCGCCTTCCCCGATCCCGCGCCGATCGACGCGGCGACCGTGCAGTTCGAGGCGATGATCGAGGAGCAGAAGGCCAGCAAAACAGGCGGCGGCGATCATTTCGCCAAGCCGGGCGCGAACGACCGGGTCTGGAACGCGCTGGAGAAGCTGTGCCTGCGCGATCCGGAGGTCTTCGCCGCCTACTACGCCAACGACATGATCGCGCTGGTCAGCGAGGCGTGGCTGGGGCCGGGCTATCAGGTCACCTCCCAGGTCAATGTCGTCAATCCGGGCGGCGAGGCGCAGTCGCCGCACCGGGACTACCATCTGGGTTTCCAGACGGCGGCGGAGGTTGCGCGCTATCCAGCGCACATCCACCGCCTGTCCCCGGCCCTGACGCTCCAGGGCGCGGTGGCCCATTGCGACATGCCGCTGGAAAGCGGGCCGACGCTCTATTTGCCTTATTCCCAGACCTACCTTCCCGGCTACCTCGCCTGGCGGAAGCCGGAGTTCCGCAATTATTTCGACCGCTGCCGCGTCCAGCTTCCGCTGGAGAAGGGCGACGCCGTGTTCTTCAATCCGGCCGTCTTCCATGGCGCCGGGACCAACCGGTCGAAGGACATCAGGCGGATGGCGAACCTGCTGCAAGTCTCCTCGCCCTATGGAAGGGCGATGGAGAGCGTCGGCAGGGCGGGCATGGGCGCCGCGCTGTTCCCGGCGCTGAAGGCGATGCTGGCCGACGGTCGGCTGACGTCGAACCAAGCCGCCAACGCCATCGCGGCCTGCGCGGAAGGGTACTCCTTCCCCACCAATCTCGATCGCGATCCGCCCGTCGGCGGACTGGCGCCGCAGAGCCAGCAGGCGCTGATGAATCAGGCGCTCGACGAGGATTGGGATGCGGCGAGGCTGAAGGAGGCGCTGGAGGACCGGGTCCGGCGTAGCCTCACCTGATGGGCCGGATGGACGGCAGGATAGCGGTCGTCACCGGCGGGACGCAGGGGCTGGGCGCGGCGACGGCCCGTCTTTTCGCGGAGCGCGGGGCGGCCGGGCTGGTCATCTGCGGACGCTCGCGGGCGAAGGGAGAGGCGGTCGCCGCCGACATCGAAGCCGGGAGCGGGACAAAGGCCGTCTATGTCCAGGCCGATCTGGCGGAGGTCGAATCCTGCCGATCGGTCATCGACGCGGCCGACAGGGCGTTCGGGCGCATCGACGCGCTGGTCAACGCCGCGGCGATCACCGACCGCGGCACGATCCTCGACACCGATCCTGCCCTCTTCGATCGCATGTTCGCGATCAATGTCCGCGCGCCCTTCTTCCTGATGCAGGACGCGATAAAGGTCATGCGGCGGGAAAGGACGGAAGGCGCGATCGTCAACGTCTCCTCCATGTCGGGCGTGGGCGGCCAGCCCTTCATCGCCGCCTATTGCGCGTCGAAGGGCGCGCTGGAAACGCTGACGCGCAACACAGCCTATGCGCTGCTGCGGAACAGGATCAGGGTCAACGCTCTGCGCCTCGGCTGGATGGCGTCCGACGGGGAGGACCGCATCCAGCGGGATTATCACGACGCGCCGGCCGACTGGCTGGAGAAGGCGGCGGCGGACCAGCCCTTCGGCCGGTTGATCGATCCGGCGGAGGCGGCGCGGGCGATCGCGTTCCTGGCATCCCCCGAATCCGGTCTGATGACCGGTTCCGTCGTCGATTTCGACCAGTCGGTCAGGGGCGGCTACGACGATCCGCCCCACCCGCCGGCGACGCTCTGAGGCTTCCTCACCACACCACCCGCCGCTTCTGCACCCCCTGCCCCACGCTCTGCCGTTCGGCGCGGGGGCTGTAGCCGAACAGCTCACGGTAGCATTTGGCGAAATGGCTGGCCGACGCGAACCCGCTGGCCACCGCGACCTCCAGCACCGAAAGCGAGGTCTGGGCCAGGAGCGAGCGGGCATGCTTCAGCCGCGCCTCCAGATAGTAGCGGGAGGGCGTGCTGCCGAGATAGATCTGGAACAGCCGTTCGAGCTGCCGGCTGGACAGCCCCACTCGTTCCGCCAGGTCCGCCTGGGCCAGCGGTTCGTCCAGATTGGCCTCGATCTCAGCGATGGCGCTCAAGAGCTTGGGATGGCTGACGCCCGTTCGCTGACGCAGGCTCATGCGCTGGGGGGTGTCGGGACGGCGCGGCGTGGCGTGGATGAACTGGTCCGCCACGGCGGCGGAGACCTCCGGCCCGTGATCCTGGCCGATCATGTGCAGCGCCCAGTCCAGCGACGCGGTGCCGCCGGAGCAGGTAAACCGGTCGCGGTCGACCTCGAACAGCCGGCTGGTGACGTCGATTTCCGGGAAGGTTTCGGAGAAGCCGGTGAGGTTCTCCCAATGGATCGTGCAGCGATAGCCGTCCAGCAGGCCGGTGCGGGCCAGAAGGAACGCGCCGGAGCCGATGCCGCCCAGCCTGGTTCCCGACCGCTCCAGCCGCCTCAGCCACGCCGCCACTCGCTTTTCAGCTTCGGCCTCGATGGGCAGCGGATCGAGGCCGGCGCAGACGGCCGCCATGGAGAAGGGCTGAGTTGCGTCCAGCCCGCCCTGAGGATTGACGGAGATGTCGTTGCTGGCCGTCACCGGCCCGCCATCGACGGTGACCAGATGCCAGGAATATTGCTCCCGCCCCACCAGCTGGTTGGCCGCGCGCAACGGCTCGACGGCCGCCGTGAAGGCCATCAGGGAGAAGCGCGGGAGCAGGAGAAACGCAATCCGGCAGGATGATCCGTCGATGAGCCCCAGAACAGCCACTCCCCCACGCACGATTGCGGGAAGGAGCCTAATTCATAGAAGGCGTCGCTGGGAAGACCGCCGCTGAGGGAAGAATGCCGCTGCCCTAACCGCGCGGAGTGACGAAGGCGGAGGGCGGTTTGCACAGAAGCCGCAACGTGCAGCTTTCACAGGGCGCGCGCCATATGCCCTGGTCCGCCAGCACTTCATGGCACTGCTCCCAGATCTCCCAGCTCCCGTCGGCGTTGCTTGTCGCGGCGGGCTGGGGGGCGGGCAGAGGCGTGGCGCTGACGATGGACATTTCGGGGGGATGCTCCAGGCAAGGACGGACTGGTTGACTGAGAAAGGCGCGTCGCCCAAAAGCGTTCCGAAGGAAGTATCCTTGCCTCCAAATGGTCACCCCCAACCCTCGCAGCAGAAGGAGCGATCCCGGACGTGAAGGATCAGGATCGGGAGGATTTCGTGGCGGTGATCGGCGGCGGACCGGCGGGGCTGGCCGCGGCGGAGCGGATCGCGCGGGCCGGCCGTGCGGTCCGCATCTTCGACCGCATGCCGACGCCGGGCCGCAAGCTGCTCATGGCCGGGCGGGGCGGCCTGAACCTGACGCATTCGGAGCCGCTGGACCGGTTCATCGAACGGTATGGCGAGAGCGCCGGCCGGCTGGCGCCGATCATCCACGCTTTCCCGCCGGACGCGCTGCGGGACTGGGCCGGCTCTCTGGGCGTGGAGACCTTCGTCGGTTCCAGCGGACGGGTATTTCCGACCGGGCTGAAGGCATCCCCGCTGCTGCGCGCCTGGCGGCGGCGGCTGGAGGGCGCCGGCGCGACGATCCATGCCCGCCATCGCTGGGACGGCTTCGACGGCGATGCGCTGTCCTTCACGACAGACGGCCGGATGCTCCGGATACTTCCGAAGGCGATAATCCTGGCGCTGGGCGGGGCCAGTTGGTCGAAGCTGGGATCGGATGGGTCATGGGCCGATGCCCTACTCCGGCGGGGCGTCGCGGTCGCGCCCTTCATGCCGAGCAATTCGGGATTCGACGCGCTGTGGACGCAGAGGTTCGCGGACATGGCGGCAGGCCAGCCGCTGAAGAACATCGCGCTCTGTTTCGACGGACGCCGCGTCCCGGGGGAGATCGTCCTTACCCGCACCGGCGTCGAGGGCGGGGCCGTCTACGCCTTGAGCGCCGCATTGCGGGACGCCATCGGTCGAAACGGCGAGGCGACGCTGTTGATCGACCTGAAGCCGGACCTCTCCGCAACCGCCATCCGCGACCGGCTGGGCCGACCCAGGGGGCGCAACAGCCTGTCGAACCATCTCCGCAAGACGTTGAAGCTCGACCGCGCCGCTATCGCGCTGCTGCGGGAGGCGCTCTCTCCGGAAATCCTGGCCGACGGGGCGCGGCTTGCCGAGGCGGTCAAGGCGCTGCCGGTCCGGCTGACGGGGGTGCGCCCGCTGGATCGCGCGATATCGTCCGCCGGCGGGATCGCCTGGGACGAGATGACCGACGATTTGATGGTCCGACGCATCCCCGGACTGTTCGCGGCGGGGGAGATGCTGGATTGGGAGGCGCCGACAGGCGGTTACCTGCTGCAGGCCTGCTTCGCTACGGGCGTCAGGGCCGGCGACGGGGTGTGCCGGTATCTGGAGCGTTGAAGCTCAGTTCGTGGCGACGGCGGGGGTTCCGACACGGTAGCTTTCCAGGAACTCCTGGAAGAGATCGACTTCGGCCACCTGACGCTGGATTGAGGTGAGGTCCGCGACGCCGATGGCGGCGTTCGGCCGCGTCAGGACGGCGAAGGCCTCGGCCCGTTCGGTTCCCGCCATGGAGTCGCCGAATCTTTCCGCGAGATCGGCAAGGCCCGCGCGATCGTCCGCGAGGGCGAGCGCGATGGCCAGCTTCAGGACGAGGTCCGTCCTCTGTGGATCGAGCGTCCCGCCGGAGGCCGGCTGCTCGCCGACGAGACGGCTAAGAGCCGCTGCGGCAACAGGCCAGTCCTCCGCCTTCCAGGCGATGTCGGCGCGCGCGATTTCGGCAAGATGGGAAGCATCGTCGCCAAGCGCCGCGAACGCGTCGGCCGGGCGCTCGAGTTCCGACAGCGCGCGGGCGCGGAGCAGCCGGCGTTCGGACACCAGCGCCTCCGGCAGTTCGCCCTCCATTTCGCTTTCGTCGAGAGCGTCCAGGGCTTCCTCGGGGTCGTTGTCGAGCAGACGGATGCCGGCCAGCCGTGCACCGACGCGCGCCTTCTCCTGCCCTTCCAGCCGTCCGGCGACCAGTTGCTGTAGAAGGTTGCCCGCCCGCTCCAGAAGGTCGACCTCCACCAACCTCTCGGCCAGCCGCTCCACGATGCGGTCGCTCTCGACGCCGGATGGCATCAGCGGGCGGTAATCTTCATAGAGCGCCATGGCGACAAGGGGCGACAGGGCGCTCAAGCCCTCTCCCGTGAACAGGTCGGCCACCACCTTCCGCCGGTGCTCGGTCAGTTCCTCCGCCGCGGGAAGCTCGGGGAAGTCGTCGAGCGCGCGGCCCCAGGTCTCCAGCGCCTCCCGGTGCTGGCCCGCCTGCCAATAGTAGCGGCCAAGCCGATCGAGGATGTCGAACTCCACCGAATCGCCCCGCCAGGCGTAGCGCAACCCTTCCAGCCGCTCCGCCGCTTCCCCGGCGGTGATCTCCCCGGCCGCGAGGCGAAGATCGACCAGACGCGCCTCGGCAAGCGTCCGGTAGAGCGCATCATCGCTTTCGGCCGCGCGGGCATAGGCCGCCCTCGCCGCGGCCTCTTCGTCCCGCGTCTCCGCGATGCGGCCGGTCATATAGGCGACGGCGGGCAACCGATCGGATTCGCCGTCCGTCTGCGTCGACAGATAGTCCAGGCGCTGTTCGGCGATCTCGATCGCGCCGGTCTCCAGCGCGGCCTTGGCAGCCTGGAGCGCGAATCGCTCGCGGAAGGGCGGCGGCTGAAGGCTGGTCAGATCGCCCGCGGCGGCGAACCCTTCGGCCGCCGTCGTCCAGTCCCCCCGGTCGGCGGCGAGCGAGGCGCGCCACAGTTCGGCTTCCGGAGATCGACTGAGCGCCGGCAGGGACAGATCCTCTTCCGCCCCGGCCTCGTCGCCGGCCAGAACGCGCGCCGCGCCGCGCAGCATCGCGAAATCCGGATTGGAGGCCAGGGTCGGCGCGGATTCGGCCATCAGATCGAGCTGGGCCAGAGCCTCCGGCCCGAACCCCTTGGCGAAGAAGAAGCGCGCGAGATCCAGCCTCGCCCGGTTCTTCTCCTCCTCCGGCGCCTGGGCCAGTTGGGCCTGAAGCTCCTGGCGACGCCGGTTGTACTGTCCGGGCTCCACCTGCCAGTCGGAAACCGGCAGGTAGAGCGCCTCGCCCGGAACGGCGGGAACCACCAGCGCGCCACGCCTGTCGACCGGCGTCGACAGGCGGAGACCGTCGGCGGTCGTGATCTCCACCCCTTCCCGGTCGATCCGAAGCGTGATGGCATCCGACAGGGGTTGCGCGACGAGACCCTGGGCCGAGGGCAGCAGAGCGACTTCGGCGAACCGGCGTCCTTCGGGTAGCCCTCGCCCCGCGTCGGGCAGCGGCGCGATCAGGAGCACATCGCCCATGACCGGATCGATGAGCCGGACCAACCCACCGGCCCCGTCAGCTTCCACGAAGAGGCGCGCGCCCATCGTGAAATCCGGTTGGGTGACGATGGAAAGAGGTTCCGAGGGCAATGGCGGGGACGGCGACCGCGTGACGATCCAGCGGTCCCCTTCCGTCGTCACGACCGTATCCTCCGGATCGCTCGGATCGATCGGGAAGCGCAGCGCGACGCCGCCTTCCGCAGGCACGATTTCAGCCTCGCCGAGCGCCTCTTCCGCCCCGTCCGCCAGACGGTCCGGGTCGATCCTGTCGGGCGATGCGAACACGACCCAGAGGCCGCCTGCCCGCTCGAACACGGCGGTCAGCGCCTCGGCGCCGGGATCGAAGACGGCGCGTTCCGGCCCCGCCGGCTCGGCCGTCTCCGGCGGCGGAACTTCCGCCCCTTCGCGGAGCAGCCGTTCGGCGATGGTGGGCTCGACGGCCGGTTCCTCCACCAGCGGAGGCGCGACTTCGGCCGGGGGAGCCTCATCTTCCGCAGGAGGCATCGCGATCGGCGGCGGCGAGGCGAGAGGAACGGGGTCTTGCACCACCACGGGTGCTTCTGAGGGAGTCTCAACCGCCTCCGCCTCCACCTGCGCGGACGGTCCGGCGGCGGGTTCGGGCTGCGAGAGTTCCAACTGCGAGAATTCGGGCGGCGAGGACTCGGCCTGCGCGAGTACCGGCGCGGGTTCGGGCAAGGATTCCGGCGCCGGCGGTTCTACGGCTGCCGGTTCCGCCACCGGCGGTTCGGGCACCGGCGGCGGCGCCACGTTGAGGGAATCGGGTACAACAGGGTTTTCGAGCGGTGCGCTTTGTCCTGCCGGATCAAGAATATCAACGACGATTTTCATGTCGTCCTTGAAGTGACGGATGCGCGAGTCGGCAGGAATGCCGAGTACGATGGCGAGGCCGTCATCGCCCGCCGCGGGCACGATGGTCCGGATATTGGAGAGCCGCCGCACGGGCGCCAGGGAAAGGTCGACGGATGCGGCGCGGTCGAAGGCGATGGTGACCGAACCGTCATGACGGTCGACGCTGTAATCGACCGGCGAGGTCCAGTCGAAGACGACGCGGCTGTAGCCGGGATGCTGGCCGGTGCGAATGCCGATGACGCCTTCTTTGGTCTCGGCGGGCGGCGCTTCGGTAAAGGTCGAGGGGCGGGAGCGGACCGGGCGGCGCTCGTTCCTCATGCTGAGCTGGATTGCGACGCCGGTGTCGGTGGGCGTCGCCTGGACATCGATCGGCCGGCGCGGATGCAGCACGACTTCCGTTCCGTCGCCGGATATCTCAGCCCCGGAAAGATAGTTGGCGAGGCGACGGGCCGGACCATCCAGCGAAGCGTCCACCGGCTGGTCGAAATCGAGAAGGATACGGTCGTTCCCGACGACGATCCGGGGATCGACGGGAGACCCGAAATCGAAGGTCAGCCGGCCGAACAGGCCTCGATCCTCGCCCTGCACCTCAGCGGCGTCGACCGCCGCCGATCCAAGGGCGACGGACAGCGAGACAAGAGCGACGTTGGCGCGGAAGATTCTGCGGAGCGACATGGCCGAACCATAGCATCGGGGTACGTCATCCGGCGACCCGTCCGGTTGCTTCCCCGCACGTGTCCCGCTCATCTCAGTCGAAGCTGGCGAGAAGCCGGTCGATCTCATCCTGGTCGATCGCGTTCTGCGGAAGTTGCGGCCCGTTCAGCAGCTTTTCATCGCCCTTCGCGTCCGATTCCTCCACCGGCTGCGCCGTCGCCTGGGCGCGTCCCACCTCTTCGCCCAGCACGCCGACCAGCGCTTCGATCTTCGTCTCGATATGCTTCAGCGTGCGGACCACCTTGCCGATGCGCTGGCCGGTGATGTCCTGGAAGTTCGAGGCCTCGAAGATGCCGGTCGAAAGGTCGAAGAGCTGGGAGCGGGCGGGCTCCTCCAGCCCTTCGGCAATCGTCTGGATCTGCTCCGCCGCGTCGAGGATGCGGCCCGTCGCCTCCTCCGTCGCGCCGACGATGGCGTCCAGCTCATCGGTCGCGGCGGGGATATGATCCAGGCGGATATCGTCCGGCCGGATCGCCGCGATCTCCGACCGGGCCGTCTGGATGTAGCCGGCGAGCGACTCCAGCTCCTGATAGATGCGGATATCCAGCGCGGTGATGTCGCCGTCCATCGACCCCATGACCTGGGCGACGATGTCCGCGATCTCCTCACGCGTCAGCGGCTTCTCCGACTCCCGCCTTGCCTCGTCGAGCCGACGAACGAGGCTGGGGTCTGAACCGGCTGTGGGCATCGCTGCCTCCTGGTCGTTGCGGCTGAGGCGCGCTTAGAAATTGCCCACAACGGCGCTGAGCTTCGTCTTCAGCGTGGCGGCGTTGAACGGCTTGACGATGTAGTTGTTCACGCCCGCCTGACGCGCCGCGATGACGTTCTCCGTCTTCGATTCGGCGGTGATCATGATGAAGGGCGTTTCCTTGAGCTTGGAATCCGCCCGCACTTCCTTGAGGAGCTGGAGGCCGGTCATCGGCTCCATGTTCCAGTCGGAGATGATCAGGCTGTAGGGCCGCTCCCGCAGCTTGTGCAGCGCCCCCGATCCGTCGGTCGCTTCGTCCACATTCTCGAAGCCAAGCTGCTTCAGGAGATTGCGGATGATCCGCAGCATGGTCTTGTAGTCGTCCACGATCAGGATCGGCATGGACATATCGACGGACATCGCGCTCTCCAGTGTTCTTCTTCGTTTTCGAAGACCGCGGAACCATCCGGCCGGGGCTCCGCGGAACAAGTGAAACCTTCGACCGGACCCTATGGGCCGGCAGTTAATTTCCTGTAAAAAGCATGGTTAATCGGCCGCGCTTCATTCCCCGAGAACGGGAAGGGTCTGGCGCTGGGCCAGTTCGGCCGTCACCTGGCGCGCGCGGTCGGGATTCATGCCGGCCATGATGGCGGCGGATTTCTGTTCCCGCATGCGGTCCAGCACGTTGATCAGCACGTCTATGTCCAGCCCGTTGAAGATCACGGCGGCATCGGCCGGACGCATGTTCTCATAGATGCCGACTAGGCTCTGGAACTGGCTTTCCTGCTGTTCGTCGAGAGTGCCCAGCATCTGCTGGATCTGCCCGCGAACCGCCTCCAGCTCCGCCATCTTCTCTTCCAGCCGCTGCTCCGCGACGGTCAGGAGCGCCTCGCGCTCATCCAGCGTTTGCGCTCGCTCTTCCAGGGATTGCCGCCTTTCGGAAAGATCGCGGAGGAGTTCGCGCTCGCTGCGCGACAGCTCGTCGCCCAGTTCGAAGGGGGCGGTTTCGGCGGGTGCTTCGGCTTCCACCTCCGCTTCCGGAGAGGTCATGGCAACGTCGACCGGCGTCTGCGGCGCGGCCTCCGGAGCCGGGATCTGCGGGCTGGGATCGGGCTGGCCGTCCTGCGCGCGGGTGGTCGCGCCGACGGCGACGAAACCGCCTTCGTCGAAGACGCGCACCAGTTCGCCTGTCCGGACGCCCAGCATCAGGACGGAGACGAAGATGACGCTGGGCAGAAGGCGCAGCTTCGGCATCCGCGGACGGAACAGTCGGGCGATGGAGGACAGGCGCGCGAAGGCTTCCGTCGCCGCGGCGACCATCTGGTGGGGATCGTGCGGCCGGGCCTGGGCGGATTCCGCCTTCGGCACGGGGGGGTTGGCGGCGGCGGCGTTCTCGGTCATGGCGTCACCGCATGTTCTCTATGGCTTTCAACAGGTCGCTGTCGGGCTGGGGCCGACCGGCGCGCCGCGCGGTGGAGGATTCCCCCTGGACCGCCCGCAGCAGCGGCTCTCCGCCCGGCTTCGCCGGCTGACGCGCCTGGGCGGACTTGCCCGCGCCGCTGGCGGCACCCTCCATCCGCGCCGCCACGGCTTCCGCCGTGTCGACCAGGAAGCTCAGCTCATCCTTCAGGGCCTGCGCGCGCTCGATATCCTTCAGCAGGGCGGCGCCGGTGTCTCCGGCAGCCTGACGCAGCCCCTTGATCCCGGCGTCGGCGCGGCCCGCAGCCTCGCCGAAGCTGCGGACGGCCTTCTCCAGCTCCGCCCTGTTGTCGCGCAGCTTGGACAGCCGCCGGTTCAGCACGGCGGCGTAGACGATGGTCGCGGCCAGCAGGATGACGATCAGGCTGTCCAGGATGAGGGGGTAATGTTCCTGCATCATCGCGGGAATTCCTCCTGCTTGGGCGCCTCGCCCTCGACACGGACGGCGATTGCGCCCTTGCGGCGGCCCATACGCCCCTGGAACATCGGCACCTCGCCGCAGCGAAGCTGAACCAGCCCTTCAGGCCTTGCGTTCAGCATGACCTGGGAGCCGACCTTCCAGTTCAGCACCTCGTGCAGCGGCAGCGAGACCTCGTCCAGCACCGCGCCCAGCGACACGTCGGTCTGCCACAGCTCACTGGCCAGATGGTTCTCCCAGATGGAATCGCGGCCGAACTTCTCACCCATGAACATCTGCAGCAGAAGCTCGCGCACCGGCTCCAGCGTCGCGTAAGGAATCAGCAGCTCCAGCCGGCCGCCGCGATCCTCCATGTCGATCCGCAGCTTCGCCAGCATGGCGGCGTTGCCCGGACGGACGATGGTGGCGAAGCGCGGGTTCGTCTCCAGCCGGTCGAACCGGAAGGTGACGGGCGACAGGGGATCGAAGGCGGCGGACAGGTCGGAGAGGACGACATGGACCAGCCGTTCCACCAGATTGCGCTCAATCGTCGTGTAGGGACGTCCTTCGATGCGCATCGCGGCGGTGCCGCGGCGGCCGCCCAGCAGCACGTCGACGATCGAATAGATCATCGCGCTGTCCACGACCATCAGGCCGTAATTGTCCCATTCCTCCGCCTTGAAGACAGACAGCATCGCCGGCAGCGGGATGGAGTTCAGATAATCCCCGAACCGGATCGAGGTGATCTGGTCGAGGCTGACCTCCACATTGTCGGAAGTGAAATTGCGCAAGCTGGTCGACATCATGCGGACGAGGCGGTCGAACACCACCTCCAGCATCGGCAGGCGCTCATAATTGACCATGGCGCTGTTGACCAGCGCCATGACGCCCGAATTGTCGCCGTCGCCTGCGCCGTTGGCGTCGAAGCCGAGCAGGCTGTCGATCTCATCCTGGTTGAGGATGCGGTTGGAGGTCGGCGCGGGCGAGGCCGAACCGTCCTCCTCCTCATCGTCCATCATGGCCGCCCATTCGGCGGCCATGGCGTCGTCGTCTTCTTCAGTCGGATCGGTCATTGACGGCTTCGCCTGAATCTGAGGGTCAGTTGACGATCATTTCGCGGAACAGCACTTCGCGGACATGGGCCGGATGGACGGCCGCGTTGACGCGGATAAGCAGTTCCTCACGCAGGCGGGCCAGCCCCGCCGATCCTTCGAGGTCCTGAAGGGTCAGTTCCCGCAGGTACATCTGGAAATTGTCGACGATCCTGGGCATCACACGCTCCACCAACGCCACGTCCTCGGCCTTCTCAAGCTCCAGAGTCGGGCTGATCTTGAGGAAGGTCTGGCGGCGGTCTTCGGTGTTCAGGTTCACGATGATGTTCGGCAGGTCGAAGAAATGTCCGGGCGTCGCCGCCACCACCGCCGGATCGGGCGCGGGCGGATGAAGGAAGCGGTCGAGCACGCCGCTGACATAGAGGCCAGCACCGCCGCCGCCCAGCACCAGAAGCGGCAGAACGACGAACAGCACCAGCTTCTTGCCGCTCATCTTCTTCCTGGGCAGGCTCTCGATCTCGACGTTGTCGAGCGCTCCGTCCGTGGCGTTGACCGTCATCCTTCGTACTCTCGCGCATCCCTTGGAAGACGAGGCGCACTCTAGCCAAGGATAGTTAACAACTTGTTGCGCCAAACGCGTCTGCCGCGCCGCAGCAACGCCGGGGCAGTTTCTGCCGGGCATCCGCTGCCAGGGCGGACGATATCGACCATCCAAAACCTTTCGGCGGCCTGCGTAAGAGATTGAAATTAAAAAAAATAATCTTCTGGCACGCCAACTGCATCAGGAAGGGCGACGGATCGACCAACCGCCAGGACGATAGAAGACCCGCGATGGAAACCGCTTCCTATATAGGCCTCTCCCTCCAGTCGGCGCTGAAGCGCCAGATGAACGTGGTGGCCAACAATCTCGCGAACATGAACACGCCGGCCTACAAGGGCCAGCACATGCTGTTCCAGGAATACCTGAACGGTCCCGGCCGCACCCCGACGGGATCGGAATCCGACCTGTCGATGGTGATGGACCAGGCGGTGGTCCGGGACAGCCGGCCGGGCCCGATCGAGCGGACCGGCAACCCGCTGGACGTGGCGATCGAGGGCGACGGTTTCCTGGTGGTCGATACCGTCGGCGGCCCCCGCTACACCCGCAGCGGCCATCTGGCCCTCAACAGCGAGCGGACGCTGGTCGACAGCAACGGCCTGCCGGTGCTGGACGACGGCAACCAGCCGATCCGGATCCCGGCCAACGCCACCGGCATCACCATCGACGGCGACGGCAATATCAGCGCCTCCACCGGCCCGATCGGCCGCATCCAGATGGTGACCTTCGCGGACGAGTTCGGCCTGACCCCGCTGGGCGGCGGCCTCTACGTCACCAACGAAGTGCCGGCCGACGCCGAGGAGGCGAACCTGGTGCAGGGCGCGATCGAGGGATCCAACGTCCAGCCGATCGCCGAGATGACCCAGATGATCGAGATCGCGCGCGCCTACCAGAAGACCCAGGGTTTCATCCAGTCCGAGCATGAGCGCCTGCGCACGGCGATCCGTCAGCTCGGCAAGATCGCTTAAAGGAGTAGTCGTCCCATGCGTTCGCTCAGCATCGGCGCCACGGGCATGCTTGCCCAGCAGCTCAATGTCGAAGTCATTTCGAACAACATCGCGAACATGACGACCACGGGGTTCAAGCGGCAGCGCGCGGAATTCCAGGACCTGCTCTACCAGAGCATGCGGCGGGTCGGCTCGGCCTCGTCCGACGCCGGCACCATCGTTCCCTCCGGCGTGCAGATCGGCGCGGGCGTCCAGACCGCCGCCGTCTACCGCATCCATGAGCAGGGCAACATGCAGGTGACGGACAACCCGCTGGACGTCGCGATCGACGGCAAGGGCTTCTTCCAGATCGAGCTGCCCGACGGCGAGATCGGCTACACCCGCGCCGGTTCGTTCCAGTTGAGCCCGGACGGCGCCGTCGTCACCGCGGACGGCTATACCGTCGTCGGCCCCGGCGCCGTGCCGGAGGACGCCGTCCAGATCCAGATCAACGAGAATGGCGAGGTCCTGGCGGCGGTCGACGGGCAGATCGAGCCGATCAATGTCGGCCAGTTCGAGCTGGCGACCTTCGCCAACGAAGGCGGGCTGCAGGCGATCGGCGACAATCTGTTCCTGGAGACCCCGGCGTCCGGGGGCGCGATCGCCGGCGTTCCGGCCACCGCCGGCTTCGGCAACATCAATCAGGGGATGCTGGAGACGTCCAACGTCAACATCGTCTCGGAAATCACGCAGTTGATCAGCGCCCAGCGCGC
Organism: Inquilinus sp. CAU 1745; assembly: GCF_039839375.1. Classification (NCBI taxonomy): domain Bacteria; kingdom Pseudomonadati; phylum Pseudomonadota; class Alphaproteobacteria; order Rhodospirillales; family Rhodospirillaceae; genus Inquilinus; species Inquilinus sp. CAU 1745. The sequence goes on along the minus strand of NZ_JBDOQU010000005.1, from coordinate 97,523 downwards.
CTACGAGATGAACTCCAAAGTCATCACCACGACGGACGAGATGATGCGTTCCGTCACCAACATGCGCTAAGGGGGCCCGGACAATGAAACAGATCCTGGTCATGGTCTGCACTGCGGTGATCTTCGTCTGCGCCGTCGCCGGCGCCAACGCCGCGACCCTGCGCGGGCAAGCGGACATCGTCGGCGACCGGGTGGTGCTGGGCGACCTGTTCGCCGGCCTGGACGAGGCGCGGGCGGCGACGGTCATCGCCCAGTCCCCGCCTCCGGGCCGCAGCGTCACGCTGACCGCCGACTGGCTGGCCCGTGTCGCCCGCGCCTACCGGATCGACTGGACGCCGGACAGCCGCTATCAGCAGGTCACCGTCCGCCGACTGTCGCACCGGATTGGGTCCGAAACGGTGACCGAGGCCATTCGCGCCGAGTTGGACGACCGCGCGCCGACGGGCCGGATCGACATCCAGCTCGACAATCTGGCGCTGGAGATCCACCTGCCGACGGACGTGCTGCCCAGCCTGCGCATCCAGAACTTCGCCTATGACGGCGCCACCGGCCGCTTCGCCGGGGTCGCCGTGGCCCCTGCCGACGGCACGCCCGTCGTCCGCGTTCCGCTGTCCGGCCGCGTCGTCGGCATGGTGGAGGTTCCCGTCGTCACCAGCCGCATCGGCCCCGACGCCGTGATCGCCGCCACCGACATCTCCTGGATCGAGGTCCCGGCGGACCGCGTCGGTTCGGGCGTCGTCATGGATGCGGAGACGCTGGTCGGCCTCAGCCCACGCCGGACGCTGATGCCCGATGAGCCGATCCGCCGGCATGAGGTCGCCGCCCCGATCGCGGTGGAGCGCGGCGCGACGGTCACCATGGTGGTGCAGTCCGGCGCGCTGGTGCTGACCGCCCGAGGCCGCGCTCTGGACGAAGGCGCGGAAGGCGACGCGATCCGCGTCATCAATATCGACAGCAACAAGACGGTCCAGGCGGTCGTGACCGGCCCGGACACCGTCGCCGTCCCGGTGGGCGGCGGCGCGACCTTCGCCAGCCTGAACTAAGATCAGCCGAGCATCAGGAGCAAGACCGATGACCCGTCTCCCCCTCTCCTCCCCGGCCCGGCTGGTCCTGACCATGCTGGCGGCGCTGACCCTGTCGGCCTGCGGCGCCGGGGAGCGCATCGCCAATATCGGCAAGGCGCCCGACCTGTCGCCGATCAGCAATCCGACGACCGATCCCAACTACGTCCCCGTCCGGATGCCGATGCCCGCACCGCGGGTCGACGAGACCCAGCCGAACTCCCTCTGGCAGGCCGGTTCCCGGACCTTCTTCCGCGATGCGCGGGCGAGCCAGGTCGGCGACATCCTGACGGTGAACATCCAGATCGACGACGAAGCGTCGATCAGCAACGAGACCCAGCGCAGCCGCGCCAACAGCGAAAGCGCCGAAGCGCCGAATATCCTGGGCTATGGCGGGACGCTGGACGGCCTGCTGCCTGACGATCTGGATCTCGACAATCTGATCGATCTGGGCAGCGACAGCAGCAGCGCCGGCGCCGGTTCCGTCGCCCGGGGCGAGAAGATCGAGCTTCAGCTTGCCAGCGTCGTCACCGACGTGCTGCCGAACGGCAATCTGGTGATCTATGGCCGCCAGGAGGTCCGGGTGAATTTCGAGGTGCGGGAACTGGCGATCGCCGGCATCATCCGGCCGTCGGACATCACCTCCTCCAACACGGTCTCCTACGAGAAGATCGCCGAAGCCCGCATCAGCTACGGCGGCCGTGGCCAGATCACCGACGTGCAGCAGCCCCGCTACGGCCAGCAGCTCTACGACATCATCTTCCCGTTCTGATGGCGTGGGACTCGAGTGGCATAGCAGTTCTATAGTTCAGTACGATTCTCGGCATCCATGCGACAGCGCGGATGCCGAGAATCTATTTTCTTCCTAGCGGATGTTCGACGCATCGGTCCTTCGCCGCCTGTGAAGCGGCCATGGCCTATGGATTCCGGATCAAGTCCGGAATGACCAAAAGAAAACCTCGCTCCTCTCGGGCCGCCGTCGTTTCACGGATCAAACAAGCCTCGTCGGCCGTTTATCCGGCAAGAACAAATCACGGGTAACGGGCTCGGAAGGATCGAAACGATGGAATTCCTCTTCGGCATCATTTTATTGGCCCTGGATATATGGGCGATCATCAATATCGTCGGCAGCGGCGCCAGTACCATGGGCAAGGTTCTATGGGTGCTGGGAGTGCTGATCTTCCCGCTGGTCGGGTTCATCGTCTGGTTCTTCGCCGGGCCGAGGTCCGCCCGGGCGGCTATCTAAAGGCCGCCTGGACCTTCACCCTGAAACCAGCGGAAGCCGCAAATGCTCAACGAACTGGGCGAGGCCATCGGCAGCGCCATCGCATGGCTGACGGATGCGTTCTTCTCATTCTGGGAAATCGTCCTGGGCGTGTTCGACGGCTTCTTCGAAGGGCTGGCGGAGGGGCTGGGCATGCAGGAGGCCGGCCCCCTCGCCTGGCTTCTGCTGGCGGTCGGCCTGCTGCTCATCCTATCGGCGATACAGGGCTTCCTGCGCCGCTCAATCGTCGGGCCGATCATCCTGCTGGTGCTGGGATTCGGCCTGATCGCCTGGGCGATGGCCTGACGGGAACCCGAAGCGGGCCGGCAACGACGATCAGTCGTCCCGGTGCGTCCGCTCCAGCCGCTCATGCCGCTCCTGCGCCTCAAGGCTGAGGGTCGCGATCGGCCGCGCCTCCAGCCGGCGGACGGCGATGGGTTCCCCCGTCTCCTCGCAATAGCCGTAGGACGCATCCTCGACCCGCTGCAGCGCCTCGTCGATCTTCGAGATCAGCTTGCGCTCCCGGTCGCGGGTCCGCAGTTCCAGCGACCGGTCGGTTTCGCGGGAGGCGCGGTCGGTGATGTCGGGCTCCGAGATGCCGCCTTCCTGGAGATGGTGAAGCGTCTCCGTCGATTCGGCCAGAAGCTCCGCCCGCCATTTCAGCAGCTTCATGCGGAAATATTCCCGCATGATCGGATTCATGAATTCTTCGTCTTCCGAAGGTCTGTAGTCCGGAGGAACGAGCGTGGACGACATTCCAACCCCACCGACATTGGCTGAATCATGACTGCCAGGGGGCTACCCCCGAGGCGGCGCGACTATAGGTCGTTCGGTCGCTTACCACAATCCCGGGAATCTTCGCCATAGGCGAAGATCAAGCCATTGTAACAAAGGGGGTTTTCACTTGCCGGGGCGAGAATCCCTCAGGCCGGCATACTCAGCTTCGCAAGCTCCACCTGCACCCTCAGATCGATATCGTCCAGTATCTGGACCAGATGAGGGTCCTTGACCCGCGCCCGGCGGGAACGCGCCAGGACGGCCAGCTCTTCCAGCCGGTGCTTCGGCATCTCTCCCAGAAGCAGGGCCTGGCGCAGTTCCTCAAGCCGGTCGAGAAGCTCTTCGGCCCGGTCCGTCGCCTGCCGCCGGCCCAGCGCGTCCTCATCGACTTCCTGGAGGGCGATCAACGCGTCCACGGAGCCGATGGACGCCGAACCGGCGATCGATCCGGCGGTGCCGTGATCCCCGTCCCCAAGAGCGCTGGCGAAGCCGCCGGACCCGGAAGCGCCGCCGGATTTCGCCCGCTTGACCGGGGCGTTACGCAGAGGATTGGAGCCTTGGATCTTCATGGCGCGGATCATCGTGCATCATCGTTAACGGCGCGTTAAGCCCGGCAAAAGCTGCCGACCCTCGCCCGACATTCCTGCCCGGCAGGCAGCGCCTTCCGAACCAGCGCGTCCATAAATCTCATTCATATCAGCAAGATAGACGACGTCCGGAGTTGGCACGCCGCTCGCATCAGGAAGGACATCTGACGCGGAGAACGCTTTCGATGTTCCAAATCGCCCGTTTCGCCAAGCCATTGGCCACGATCCTTGCACTCGCGACGCTTGCCCTTCCGGCGCAGGCGCAGACGCGGATCAAGGACATCGTCGATGTCGAGGGCGTCCGCGACAACATCCTCATCGGCTACGGCCTTGTAGTCGGCCTCAACGGCACCGGCGACAGCCTGAACAACTCTCCCTTCACCGAGCAGAGCCTGGTCGGCATGCTGGAGCGGCTGGGCGTCAATGTCCGCGACGACACGCTGAAGACCGAGAATGTCGCCGCCGTGATGGTCACGGCCACGCTGCCCGCCTTCACCACGCAGGGCAGCCGGATCGACATCACCGTCTCCTCGCTGGGCGACGCGGAAAGCCTGCTGGGCGGCGAATTGCTGGTCACGCCCCTTCTGGGCGCTGACGGCGAAGTCTACGCCGTCGCCCAGGGCGCCGTGACGACCGGCGGCTACTCCTTCTCCGGCGATGCGCAGAGCGTCAGCCAGGGCGTTCCGACCGCCGGCCGGATCGCCGCCGGCGCCATCGTCGAGCGGGAGATCCCGTTCAGCCTGGCCGAGATGGGATCGGTCCGGCTGTCGCTGCGCAATCCCGACTTCACCACCGCGCGCCGGATCGTGGACGCGATCAACGGATTCATGGGCCTGCGCGTCGCGGTCGCCGACAATCCGGCCACCATCACCGTCAGCGTGCCGCCCAGCAGCACCGGCGGCGTGGTCGGCCTGATCACAGATATCGAGCAGCTTCGGGTGGTGCCCGACCAGATCGCGCGGGTCGTCATCGACGAACGGTCGGGCGTGATCGTGATGGGCGAGAATGTCCGCGTCTCCACCGTCGCCATCGCCCAGGCCAACCTGACGGTGCGCATCACAGAGACGCCGCAGGTGTCCCAGCCCAACCCGTTCGGCGAAGGCGACACCGCCATCGTCGACCGTACGCAGATCGATGTCGACGCCGACGAGGAACGCCAGCTGGGCATGTTGCCGGAGACGGTCAGCCTCCAGGAGCTGGTGACGGGCTTGAACGCTCTCGGCGTCGGGCCGCGCGACATGATCTCGATCCTTCAGGGGATCAAGGCGGCGGGTGCTCTCCAGGCCGAAATCGAGGTCATGTGATGGGTATCGAACAGCCCCTCACCTCCCTGCTGCCGATCGGGACGGCCGCGCCTGCGAAGGCGCCGACCCCGACGACGGATGTCGCGGCGGCGCGCCGGGCGGCTGAGGAGTTCGAGGCGGTCTTCCTGTCGCAGATGCTGGGACACATGTTCGCCGGCGTCGACACGAACGGCCCCTTCGGCGGCGGCCATGCCGAAGGCGTCTACCGTTCGATGATGATCAACGAATACGGCCAGATGATCAGCAAATCCGGGGGAATCGGGCTCGCCGACCAGGTGATGGCCGAGATCCTGCGAATCCAGGAGACCCAGACATGAACGCTTCCATCTTCCAGGCCGACTCCCTGATCCGGACCGTCAGCCACCTGATCGAGATCCTGGATCAGGAGGTGCAGTTCCTGCGCGCCATGCAGGCCCGCGACATCGGCGCTCTGCAAGACAGGAAGCTGCCGCTTATCGAGGAGTATGAGCGTCAGACGGCCGCAATCCGGGAGGACCGGTCGATCCTGGAGACGATCGATCCGATCCTGCGCGACGAGCTGCGCGACGTCACCAGCCACCTGAACGTGCTGATCGCCGAAAACGAGTCGGCGCTGCGGGCGGTGACGAAGGCCAACGAGAAGCTGCTGAAGACGGTGATCGACACGGTGCAGCAGCAGCAGACGCAGACATCGGGCTACGGCCCGCTGATGACCGGCAGCCGGGCGACCGTGTCGGCGCCGGTTTCCGTCCAGATCGACCAGCGCTTCTAATCCGGCTCACCCAACCAGGCGGCAGACGATGTCCCTCGCGCTTACCCTCTCCAACGCGCTCAGCGGGTTGCAGGTCAACCAGGCGGCCCTTCAGGTCACCGCGAACAATGTCGCCAACGTCAATACCGAGGGCTATTCCCGGAAGACGGTGGAGACGTCGAGCCGCGTTCTGGGCGGCCTTGGCGCCGGCGCGGAGATCACCGCGATCACCCGCGCGGTCAACCAGTTCCTGACCCGCGACGTGCGGACGGAAAGCAGCGCGCTGGGCGAGCGGCAGGTCCGCGCCGAATATTACACGCGGATGCAGCAGCTTTTCGGCAACCTTGGAGACAACACCTCGATCGGGGCGACGATCAACGATCTCGCCACCGCGATGGAGGATGTCGCGACCAACCCGGAAAGCGCCGCCCACCGGATCAACGCCGTCAATGCAGGCGTCGAGGCGGCGCGAAGCCTGAACGACCTTGCAGACAACATTCAGGAGATGCGCGGGCAGGCCGATCAGGAGATCGCCGCTGCGGTCGACCTGATCAACACCCAGCTTGAGATCATCGCGGAGCTGAACGTCAAGATCTCGAACAACCGGGTTCAGGGCCTTGGCACCGCCGATCTGGAGGACCAGCGCGACCTCGCCGTCAACTCCGTCGCCGAGCATATGTCGATCCAGTATTTCGAGCGGGCGAACGGCCACCTGGTGGTCCTGACGAAGAATGGCCAGACGCTGGTGGAGACGCAGGCGGCGACGCTGGGCTATTCCCCGACGACGGCGATGACGCCGGAGCAACGCTACCTGCCGCCCAGTCATCCCGACTATCCGGGCGGGCTGTCCGGCATCATCCTGAACCCCACGCCCGGCGCCTCGCCGGCCAGCCAGGGCGCGCGGGACCTGACCGGAAGCCTGGGCGCCGGCCGCCTGTCGGGTCTGCTGGAGATGCGCGACCGCACCCTGTCGGATCTGGGCAGCCAGTTCGATGAGTTGGCCGCCCGGCTGCGTGACGAGATAAACGCCATCCATAATCGGGGCGTGGGCTATCCGGGATCGCCGGAGCTTTCCGGGACGACCAAGCTGCCCCAGGGCGGCGCCACGACGATCGAGGGGACGGGGATCGTCCGGATCGGGCTGACCGACGCCGACGGCAACATGGCGCCGGGATATCTGGATCTGGACCTGTCGACGGTCAACACGGCCGCCGACGTGGTCGCGGCGATCAACGGCGTCGCGGGCATGTCGGCCAGCCTGGACGCGGCCGGCCGGCTGACGGTCAGTTCCACCACGCCGGGGATGAACGTGGTCATAGCCGATGATTCCGCCGCGCCCAGCGAGATCGCGGTAGGCGGCGGGTCGCGCGGCTTTTCCCACTTCTTCGGGCTGAACGATTTCTTCAGCCAACCGACGAACTACAACAGCTTTACCGGCGACATCGTCAGCCCGTCGATCCGGTCGACCACATCCGGCGCGCTGACGATCCAGACCGGTACCGGAAGCTTCAACGTCGCCTACACCAACGGCATGCGGCTGGACCAGATCGCCCAGGCGATCAATGACGGGCTGTCCGGCCAGAATGTCCATGCCGAGGTCCGGCAGGTGACCGGCGGCGCGCGGCTGGTCATCACCGGCCCCGCCGGCCAGGACATCATGGTCACGGATTCCGTCACGTCGGGCGGTCTTCTAGATACGCTCAACATGCGGCCGTCCATCATCGGCGCGGCAGAGGACCTTGCCGTCCGCGCGGACATCGTCGACAGCCCCGACAAGCTGTCCCGCGGCGTCCTGCTGGGCAACGCCACCGACGGCTATTACGTCAGCTCAGCCGACGCCGAGATCGCGCGGGACCTGGCGGCGGTCTTCTCCGACAAGCTGAGCTTCAGCGGGGTCGGCGGGCTGTCGGCCGTCGACGCCACGCTGGCCGATTTCGGCGCGTCGATCCTGTCCTTCAACGCGACGAACGCCGCCGCCGCCCAGACCGAGCTGAGCTACCAGGAAACCCTCCACCGCAACCTGAAGGACAAGGCCCTGTCCTTCAGCGGCGTCAACATGGATGAGGAACTGTCGAACATGGTGGTCTACCAGAACGCCTACCAGGCCTCCGCGAGGCTGGTCCAGGCGGCAAGCGACATGTTCGACGTCCTCGTCAATCTGGGCCGGTAAGGAGACGCGGAGATGACTCGGGTCGCCACATACGCACAGCATCTGCTGACGCAATCCTATTTCACCGACACCCAGACACGGCTGAAGGACGCCCACATCCAGCTAGCCAGCGGCAAGGTCGCCCAAAGCTACGACAAGCTGGGGATAAGCAGCTTCCAGCTAGTGACGCTGGAAGCCAAGTACGATCGCGCCGAACAGTTCAGCGACAATATAGACCGCGCGCTGGGTCGGATGGACATAATGGAATCCACCATGGCCACCCTGGCGGAACGGGCGACCTATCTTCAGGGGCAGCTTTCGACGGCGCTCAGCGCCACGAATGCGGACGACATCGCGCTGGAGGCGATGGCGAGCGGCTTCCTCAAGGAAGTCGCCAGCCTGCTGAACCTGGAGCATGAGGGGCGCTATCTCTTCGCCGGCAGCAGGGGCGACGTGGCCCCGGTCGACGTTTCCTCGACGACCTACACCGCGACCTTCGATGTCGGCGACGCCACCACGGCCGACGCCTTCTCCATCCGCATCCTGGGGACCAACAATTTCCAGCCGATCACCGTCGGCGCGCCGGCGCTGCCGGCCGCGGACGGCAACGCGCTGGCCGCCGCGGTCAATGCCGAGTTGACGGCGGCCGGCGTGACGGGCGCGACCGCGAGTTGGGTGGGCGGAGCGACCAACGGCAAGCTGGTGATCACCGAGACGCAGGGACGTCCGATCAGCGCCGCCTCCCTGACAGCCGCCGGCGCGGAGATCGATCCGGACGGCGTCTCAATCCAGCAGGAATATTTCCGCGGCGACAGCATCGAGGCGGTCGTGCGCGCCGATGAGGGATTCGAGGTCAGCTACGGCAGCACCGCCGACGAGCCCGGATTCGAACAGCTCGTCAGGGCGCTTTCCTACGTCGCCTGGGCCGGCGGGTCTGACGTCGAGCCGAGCGAGCGGGACGAGGCGCTGACCCAGGCCTTCGACCTGACCAAGAAGGCCATCGACGGTATCGCGGAGTCCCGCAGCTCGCTCGGCGCAAGCTATTCGGTTCTGGAGGCGGCCAAGCAGGGCCACCAGGATTTCCTGACCTACGCCGGCAACGCGATCTCAGGCATCGAGGATGCCGACGTGGCGGAGGTGATGACCCGGATCGCCGCCGACGAGACGCAGCTCCAAGCCTCCTACATCACCATTTCGCGGCTGTCCTCGGTCAGCCTTATCGACTTCCTCAGGTAGGGAAGAACCCAGCCGCGGCGGGGTCAAGTTGAACCGGCGCCGTTAACCCTGTCGTAAGAAGGAAGAGGGTATGATGTTCTCCATGGCACACCAGTCTCTCGCAGTCGCCGCGACCGTCGGCGCCGCTCCGCCCGCCGATGGCGACGATGTCGTGATCGTCAAGAGCCGCTATGGCGACTATGAGGTCCGCCGCGATCATCTGATCACCTTCCCCAAGGGGTTGATCGGTTTCGGCGACCAGCGCCGGTTCGCGCTGCTGGACCTGCCCAATCCGGGTGCCGACCGGTTCAAGCTGCTCCAGTCGCTCGACGATCTGGCGCTGGCCTTCCATGTCCTGCCGCTGCAGCCGGAGACGAGCGGTTTCGACGCCGCCGACATCGCCGCGGCCGTTGGCCCGATGGACATCAAGGCGGAATCCCTCGCCGTCCTCCTGATCGTCACGCTGCGCCGCGCCGGCGACGGCGTCGAGTTGACGGCCAACATGCGGGCGCCCCTCCTGGTCGACGCTAACTCCCGGACGGCCCATCAGCACGTCATCGCGAACGAGAAATACTCCCTCCGCCAGCGGCTGAACTAACGCCCCGGCGCAACGCGAACCGAAGCCGGCGGCCGCGCGCCGCCGGTCTTCCTTTGCCTGTCATATCTCGATCACGTCATCCGGCGACAACGGCCTGACCGGCGGCTCCAGCGGCGGTTCGCGCCGGGGAACCAGGATGTCGCCATCCTCGGTGATCCGGGGGATGCCGTATCGGGGCAGGTCATCGACCCATTGCTGGAGCCGGTCGGCCACGGCCGCCAGATCGTCCAGCGCCTGGGACAGATCTCCCCAACCGTCCGATGGGGTGTCCTCGGCGGCGGCCGGCACGGAAAGCAGACCGATCGCGACAATCAGCGATGGAAGCCAACGGGCCATTCTCACGCTCCCCGGCCAAATGAAATCGACCATCCGAACGATCCTCCGGAAATGTGGCGGAGGGACGACAAACAGCGGTCCTCGCAGCTCCGTTTCATGCGCCGTTAAGGTTTGGCGCGTATCCTTCACCAGTATGCGATCCGCCGGACAACGAGGCCGGCCAGCATGAGAAGGACGATCGCCGCGCATGTTCGAATTGCTTTTCGTGGCCTGCATCGGAACCTATTGTTCGCTGGAGCCGATCCCCATCGCCTATCCCACGGAAGACCGCTGCGTCATCGCGGCCGCGATGACCGCGGGCCGGATCAGGGGTCGGCTCGGATTGGCCGGGAGCCTCGACTACCGCTACAACTGCCAGACCTCCGGCGAAGAAGGTCAATGGTACGCCGTCGTCGACGGAGAGGCCATGGCGATCAACTTCCAGTACAAGATCGTCGAGCAACGCTGAACGCCGGCTTGGCGGATCGGGATATCCGTGGTCCTCTATCCTTGGGAAGGCGAGGCGGGGGCCATGGCCGATCATAGCGCACTTCATCGGATGCACGGCATCAAGGAAGCTCCGGTCGACAGCGCGACGGTTTTCGAAAGCGGGCGATGCGCCCATCTCCACGGCTGGTGGGCCGCGTGCGAAGCCGGCGAGCCGCCACCGAAGAAGGCTTTCGACATCACCGACCATGGCGGCATCGTCGCCCATCTTTTCCTGGTCCAGAGAAATGCGTCCGGCTTCACCTTCCGCCTCTATGGCGAAGAGGCGATCCATATACTGGGCGTCAATCCCTCCGGCATGAGCGTCAGGACGTTCAGCATGGAGCGCTATGGCTACGATCTGGAGGAATACTACCGCACCGTCTGCGACAGCCGCCGGTGCTATCGCTGCAGCGGGCGGCTTGCGATGGCGGCGCGGGAGCATTTCCGGTTCGAATCCGTCGATTGTCCGCTGACCGACGCCGCAGGCGGGATCAGCCATATTATCGGCGTCATAGACCTGATCGAAAGGGTCAACGCCCCTGCCCTTGCGGAAGGCGACGACGAACGGCGTTAGGGATGGTCTCAACCTTCAGCGGGCTCCGGATTTCGGCCCCGCCCACGCAACCGGATCGGCGTTCAGCCGTTTGTTGATCCGATGAGCCCTGTTCAAGTCACGTCGACGGAGAGGCCGGACCACGTGATCCTGATCGTGGAGGACGACCCGATAATCGCCCGGCATATCCGCGCGGTGGTCAAGGGTCTTGGCCACGGCAGCGTCGAAACGGCGGCCGATGCGGAAACCGCCTTGTCGAAGGCGCTGCGGACGCCGCCGACGATCGCGTTCCTGGATGTACGGCTGCCGGGCGGCATCGACGGAGTCACCGTCGGCCGTGAGTTGCATCAGAAATACAGAACCACGCTGATCTTCGTGACCGGAAGCCTGGACGAGGCCGTCAGGCAAATGGCCGATCCGGGCGTCTTCTTCATAGGCAAGCCCTTCCGGGATCAGGAAATCGTCGAGGCGCTGGCGATGGCCACCGCCGCCGAACGACAGGCCGCCGACGGCGAGCCGTAGAACGGGGAGAGCGCCATGTGGGAGGAAACGGCCACACCGACATTCGACATTCTCCTGAGGCTGGGGGCGGCGGCCGTGGCGGGGATGATCCTGGGCATCGACCGGGAGGCCCGGGGCAAGCCGGCCGGCCTTCGCACCCATATCCTGATCGCCGTCGGAGCCGCCGCGACGACGCTTGTCGGGTTCGAGCTCTATCGGACGGCAATCGAGATCAGCGGCCAGAGCCGCAGCGATCTTCTGCGGATCATCGAAGGCGTCATCGCCGCTGTCGGATTCCTCGCGGCCGGGGTGATCATCAACGGGCGGGGCGAGGTCCACAACATGACCAGCGCCGCGAACATCTGGATCTGCGGGGCGATCGGGATCGCCTGCGGCGGCGGCTATTTCACGATCGCCGGAATCACCTTGGCGCTGGCGATCCTGGTGCTGACGGGACTTTATGCCGTCGAACGAATGTTGGGCCGGAAAAACGGTTCGGCGACGAAGGATGGGTAGGCCGCGGGCTGGCGCCAAGGCTATAGTCGCTTCCCACCTCACCAGAACCAAGGAAGCCCCATGCGCGCCATCTTCGTCATGATGAAATGCGATCTGGGCAAGGCCTACGACGTCGCGGCGCAGGCGGTCGACACGATCGAGCAGGTGTCGGAAGTCTATTCGACCTCCGGCGAATACGACCTGCTGGTGAAATGCTACCTGCCCGGCGACACCGATGTCGGCAGGTTCGTCACCAGCCAGTTGCAGACCCTGCCCCATGTCCGGGACACCTACACCATCATCACCTTCAACGCCTTTACGTGACCGCCCTCTATCGCGGCATGACCGCCGAGGCGCTGAGCTTCGAATACAACCTCCGCGCCCGCACCCCCGACCATCCCGCCTTCATCGCGGGATGGGAAACGGGAAGCATTGCGGCCGGCGAGACGCTGCGCGGACGCCGCGACCTGCCCTACGGGCCGGGGCCTAGGCGGAAGATCGACATCTTCCCGGCGGCGAAACCCGACGCGCCGGTGCTGGCCTTCATCCATGGCGGCTACTGGCAGAATATGAGTCGGGAGATGTTCCACTATCTGGCGCCGACCTTCGTGGAGAACGGCGTCACCTTCGCCGCCATCGGCTATGCGCTCTGCCCCGACGTGACGCTTCCGGCGCTAGTCGACGAAGTCCGGGAGGCGATGGGCTGGCTGCACGCCAATGTCCGGGACCATGGCGGCGATCCCGACCGGCTGCACGTCGCCGGGCACTCGGCCGGCGGCCATCTTGCCGCGATGATGATGGCGACCGGCTGGGGCGAGCGGGGCCTGCCCGCCGACATGATCAAGAGCGGCTGCGCGATCAGCGGCGTCTATGACCTTGAGCCCGTGCGGCACACCTATCTGAACGACGTCCTGAAGCTGGACGCCGGAACGGCGCAGGCGGTCAGTCCGATCTTCACCCCGCCACGTGGCGGCGCGCCCCTGATCTGCGCCGTGGGGGCGCACGAACCGTCGGAGTTTCTTCGCCAGCAGGACGATTTCGCCACGGCATGGCGATCGGCCGGCATGAATGTGCATATAGTCGACCTGCCCGACAGGCACCATTTCAGCGCCGTCAACGCGCTGGGCGAAGCCGATCATCCGCTCCATCGGACGGTCCTGGCGATGATGGGGGCGTAAGGTCAGGCAAGAGCCGCCGCGACGGCGTCCAGCAGAAGGTCGATATCCCGCGCCTCGTGATAAAGGCCGAAGCCGACGCGCAGCCGGTCTCCCCGCACGTCGGTGACGACCCGCGCTTCGGACAGAATTCGATGAAGTTCGGCGGCCCGGTCGGTTCGGAAGGTCAGGAAATTGCCCCGGCGCGGCTCATCCAGCGGGACCATCAGCAGGCCGGGATCGAGAGCGGCCACCGACCGCGTCCGCAACCCCTCGACGAACAGGCCCTGGAGGGCGTGGGCATGGGCGTGGATATCCGCGACCGAAACCCCGAGGCCTTGAAGCCAGCCCATCACCGCGTTGAGGCGATAGAGGCCGACCGGATCGAAGGTCGCGCCCATGAAGCGCATCGCGTCCGAGGCGTAGCCGACGCCGCTCTGCCGTTGGGAAAGGGCGAAGAAATCGGCATACCAGCCGGTGTCGCGTGGGCGGGCGCCATAGCCCGGCGGACAGGCCATGAAGCACGCGCCCTCACCGGCCATGGCGTACTTGTAGCCGCCGGCGATGTAGAAGGCGCGGGAAGACAGGGCCGAAATGTCGGTCGGCATCGCCATGAAGCCGTGATAGCCGTCGATCGCGACCAGCGTCGCCGGATCGGGCGCGGCCTTCACCATCCGTTCCAGATCGCCGATCGCGAAGCCGGAATTGAAGAAGACCTGGCTGAAGAAAATGAGGTCGTGGCCGCCGCGCGACGCCGCTTCGGCGAACCGGTCCTCGAACGTATCGAAGGGTTCGGTGGAAATCCGCTCGACCTCCAGCGCCCCTTCCTCCTCAAGCCGCGCCGCCTGGCGGGTGAAGCTGTGGAATTCCGAATCGGTCGTCAGAACGCGCGGTGCGCTGGTCGCCGGCAGGCACGAGAAAAGCCGCCGCACAAGATCATGTGTGTTGGGAGCGAAGACGATCGCGTTCGGATCGCCCACATTGAGAATGCGCGCGATATGTCGCTGCGCCTGGGGGACCACCTCTCCGAATATCGTCGACCATTTGTCGTCCGCCAGGACGGCCGCCTGCTCCCATGCGGCCGATTGGGCGGCGCGCGTGACATCCGGCCACAGGTGATGGCTGTGGGCGGCGGCATGGAGCCGGCCGGGCGCGGCGTTGAGGAAACAGGAGAAATGCGACTTCAGGCGAAGCATCCGATTCCCATAGCAGGCGCGGGGAGTGAGGGCGAGGAAAGGCTGACATTGGCCGCCGCGTCGTCCATATAGGGGCGCGACTTGCGGACGCCGCATATCATCGGAAGCTTCTGGCATGACTGTTCTCGTTACCGGCGCGGCCGGCTTCATCGGTTTCCATACCTGCCGGGCGCTGCTGGCGCGGGGCGAGACCGTGGTCGGCGTCGATAACCTCAACGACTATTACGACGTCCGGCTGAAGCAGTCGCGGCTGGCCCGGCTGGAGGGCGAGCCGGGTTTCTCCTTCCACAAGGCCGATGTTTCGGATCGCGAGGCGATGACGGCGGCGGTGGACGCCCAGGACGATCTGTCCGGCATCATCCACCTGGCCGCCCAGGCCGGCGTCCGCTATTCGCTGGAGAACCCCTACGCCTATGTCGAGGCCAACGTCATGGGCCAGCTCGTGATGCTGGAGGCGGCCCGGCGGGCGAAGGGGCTGAAGCATTTCGTCTACGCCAGCTCCTCCTCCGTCTATGGCGGCAACACCGAACTGCCCTTCGCCGTCGACCAGCGCGTCGATTCGCCGGTCTCGCTCTATGCCGCGACCAAGCGGTCGGGCGAGCTGATGGCCCATACCTACAGCCATCTCTACCGGATGCCGACGACGGGCCTGCGCTTCTTCACCGTCTACGGCCCCTGGGGCCGGCCGGACATGGCGGCCTACCTGTTCGCCGACGCGATCGAGGCCGGGCGGCCGATCCGGGTGTTCAACAACGGCCAGATGCGCCGGGACTTCACCTTCATCGAGGACATCGTGGCGGGCGTGCTGGCGGCGCTGGACCATCCGCCGGCCGACGATGGCGCAGCCCCGCCCTTCAAGCTCTACAATCTCGGCAACAGCCGGACTGAGGAGCTGAGCCATTTCATCGAGGTCCTTGAGACCGCGCTGGGCAAGAAGGCGGTGCGCAGGCTGGAGCCGATCCAGCCGGGCGACGTGCCGGCCACCAGCGCGGACATCGAGGCGAGCCGCCGCGAACTGGGCTTCGACCCGAAGACGCCGATCGACGTTGGCATTCCGAAGTTCGTCGAATGGTACAAGGATTACGTTCGCGGCCGGAACTGAGGTCCAGAAACGGATACCCGTCGCGATGACGCAATGGTAGATTGCGAATTCTTCCTTCTGGACGAATTTTTTGCTGAATTATCTAAATTCCCACCTTAAACGCGCTTACCTCGCCTATAGCCACGATCTCGTGGTCACCGGCGCGGCCGTCGTTCTGGCGCTTTACTTCCGGGTGGGTTCGCTTGCCTTCGGCCACTATTTGCAGGCGCTGCTGCTCTATACCGCGATCGTCGTCGCCCTGGCGGCCGTGGTCTACCGGGTGGTCGGGCTCTATCGCGGCATCTGGCGCTATGCTTCCGTCAACGATCTGATCCAGCTCGCCAAGGCGGTGACGCTGGTGATCGTCGGGTCGCTGGTCATCCTCTTCCTGATCAACCGGCTGGCGCCGATCCCCCGATCGGTGCCGATGATCCAGTGGTTCATCACCATCGTCTTCCTCGGCGGCTCCCGCTTCGCCTACCGGATCCTGAAAGACTGGAAGCTGAAATCCCTGTTTCGCGATGGGACGGCGGGCAGGATTCCCGTCATCCTGATCGGCGCGGGTGACGAGGCGGAACTGTTCATCCGGTCGGTCCAGCAGAACGTCGCCGGGTCCTACCGCGTCGTCGGCGTGGTTGGGCTGAAGCCGGCGCGGGTTGGCCGCGACATGCGCGGCGTCCCGGTGATCGGCAGCCTCGCCGATCTGGAAAGCTGCGTCGTCCGGGCCATCCGCGCCGCCGACCGGCCGCAGCGCGCCATCCTGACCGTGGATGTGGAGGCGATGAACGGGCCTGAGGTGGCGCGTCTGGTCGAACGCTGCGACCGGTTGGGCCTGCCGCTGTCGCGCCTGCCGAAGCTGACCGACTTCCGCGACGCCGGAGAGAAGATCGAACCGCGGCCGATCGCCATCGAGGATCTGCTCGGCCGGCCGCAGGTGACGCTCGACCGCGACGCCATCGCCCGGCTGATCGACGGCAAGCGGGTGCTGATCACCGGGGCCGGCGGATCGATCGGCAGCGAGCTGACCCGCCAGATCTCCCGCCTGAACCCCGACCGGCTGACCCTGTTCGAAAGCTGCGAATTCAATCTCTACGCCATCGACGGGGAGATAAGGGCGATGGGCCGCCCACCGCCGGTCGACGCCCTGATCGGCGACGTGCGCGATCGCTCCGCCGTCGACCGGGCGTTCGAGACGGTGCGCCCCCAGGTGGTGTTCCACGCCGCCGCGCTGAAGCATGTGCCGCTGGTCGAGGGCAACCCGTTCGAGGGCGTGCTGACCAACATCGTGGGCACCGCCAACGTCGCCGACTCCGCCCGCGCCTTCCGGTCGGAGGCGATGATCCTGATCTCCACCGACAAGGCGGTGCGGCCGGCCAACGTCATGGGCGCGACCAAGCGCATAGCGGAAAGCTATTGCCAGGCGCTGGACGTGGCGGGACGGGAAGACAGCGCGGTCGGCACCCGCTTCATGACGGTGCGGTTCGGCAACGTGCTCGGCTCCTCGGGATCGGTGGTGCCGCTGTTCCAGCGCCAGTTGCTGGCGGGCGGCCCGCTCACCGTCACCCATCCCGACATGCGCCGCTACTTCATGACCATCCGGGAGGCCGTGGAACTGGTGATCCACGCCTCCGCCTTCGGACTGGACCAGCAGAACGGCCGGGGCACCATCTTCGTTCTGGATATGGGCCAGCCGGTCAGGATCGTCGATCTGGCGCGCCAGATGATCCGCCTCGCCGGCTTCCGGCCCGACACCGACATCCCCATCACCTTCACCGGGCTGAGGCCAGGGGAGAAGCTGTTCGAGGAAATCCTCGATCCCGCCGAAACGCCGCTGCCGGCCCCGGTCGGCGGCCTGTTCGTCGCCTCCCCCCGGATCGTCCAGCAGGAAATCCTCCACCGCGCCATCGGCCAGTTGAAGGACGCGGTGGAAACCCGGAATGTCGAGAAGATGAAGGCCATCCTCACCAACATCGTGCCGGGCTATGGAGCCCAACCGGTGGTGGTCGACCTCTCCGTGAAGGAACGATAGTCCGCCCTCACTTGTGGCCAGGAACCTCGACAACCTTCCGGTAGAGGTGCCAGGTCGCGTGCCCCAGCACCGGCATGACGATCGCGAGCCCGATGAAGAGCGGGAGCGATCCCAGCACCAGCCCGCCAACGACGATCAGACCCCACGCCCCCATGGCGATCGGATTGGCGGCGACGGCGCGAACCGATGTCCAGACGGCGATGTCGACGCCGACCTTCCGGTCGATCAGCATCGGGAACGCCACCACGCTGACCGCCAATGACAGCACGGCGAACAGGAATCCGACGCCGACGCCCACGCCGATCATCGCCCACCCCGCCTGGGTGGTGAAAACCGCCTCGACGAACGACGCCATGGAGGCCGGCGGCTCCGGACCCAGCGTCGCCATGTAGATCAATTGGGCCGCGAACAGCCACAGCACGAAGATCGCCAGCATCGCGAGGCCGAGCACGAGGATCGCGCCGAAGGAGGGCGATCCCAGCACGCCGACGGCGTCCGTCCAGGTGACCGCCAGCCCCTGCTCTCGACGCCGGCTCATCTCATAGAGCCCGACCGCCGCGAAGGAGCCCACGAGCGCGAAGCCCGAGGCGAGCGGGAAGAGCAGAGGCAGCATGTCGTAGCCGAAGGCCGCGCGGGCCAGGACCAGCCCGACGACGGGATAGATCAGGCAGACATAGACAACATCGGTGCGATGGGCCGCGAAATCGTCCAGCCCCTTCGCCAGCGCGTCCTTCAGATCGGCGATCCCGATGCGGTTGATCTCCGGCCGCGACGCGGCGGCGTGGTCTTCGGCATGATAGACAGAGCCGCTTGCCAGCCGCACGGCATGAGCGCCCGACTTCAACTGATCGGCGCCCCATTCAAGGGGATTTCGAATGGTCATGTTCGTTCCTCCCGAACCGTTGGTTCGAGGGGCCGCGCATCAATCGTGACGGAGCGCCAGCAGCCACTGGTCACGATGGGAACGCGACCCGCTATGGAGGAACTATACTCCCGATCGGCCGAGGCGCGAAGGGGGCTGGCCAGCCGTCACATGGGATATGGAATCGGGGAAGAAAAGAATGGTGCCCAGGGACAGATTTGAACTGCCGACACGGGGATTTTCAGTCCCCTGCTCTACCAACTGAGCTACCTGGGCGTCGCTGTCCGGCCGGGTTTCCGGCCGCGCGGAGCCTGCTTATAGGAAATGAAGTCGGGCCTGTCCAGCGCCTTCGACATCTATTTCTCGTCCTCCGGAAGGGCTGGAGAATCCGCCTCGTCAAGCTCCGCCCCGGTTGCCGGAACGCGATAGGTTTCGCCGAACCACCGCGACAGGTCGACGTCGCGGCAGCGCTTCGAGCAGAAGGGCCTAGCGGCCGCTTCAGCCGGTTTGCCGCAGATCGGGCAGCACCCGTACTTACCATTATCGTTGGCGGTCATCGGTTACCTCGCGCTTTTATCGACGCCCAGCGCCTCGGCTAGGCCGAGGCCCCGTCTTTCCCGCGCCAGCTCGACCAGGCCCAGAGACGATATTCCGGGGCCTATCGTGATGGTCGCCGGGTCGTCGGCCAGGGCATCCTTCAGAAGATCGAACAGTACGGCCTCCTCCCGCCGGAAGACGGAGATGAAGTCGATCACCATCAGGCCGCCCAGATTGCGCAGCCTGAGATGCCGGGCGATGGCCCGCGCGGCTTCGCGGTTGGCGAGCGACTTGTCCCGCGCCGCGCCCGCATTGACGTCCACCGCGATCAGCGCCCGTGTGGGTTCGATGATTATCGAACCGCCGGAAGGAAGAGGAACCTCCGCCTCCAGAAGCTCCGGCAGATGGTCCGTCAGCGCCGCGTCGCCCATATCGAGACGGACAGGGATGCCGGCACGTTCCAGCCAACCGAAGAGATGGGGGTCGAGGGCGCGGCTTTCCAGCCGGACCGCCGCGAGATCCGGACCTGCATCGAGGATCATCCGTCGCGACGCGTCAGGCCCGTCGAGCAGCAGCGCTGGCGCACGCGCAGCGTCCAGACGTTCGACGATCGCCGCCGCCTGATGCCGCAGCCAGGCGATTTCGGCCTCGATCGATTCCGGATCGGCGACGGCCGCCGCCGCCCTGACGATCCAGCCACCGGACAGGCGGTTGCGCCAGATCCGTTTTGCATCGGGGCCGAGGCGACGCGACACGGATACGGTATCGCCATATGGCCTGTAGACCAGGAAGCGCCCTGGCAACGCGATATCCATCGTTACCGGCGGCCCCTTCTCCTCCCGTGCGGCCCCCGTCACCTGGACCGGAAGAAAATCCCCGGCCTTGGGCGGCCGCGCGCGGGACGGCAGTTTCAGGAAGGCCTGCCTGTCCAGCCCGATATCGAGGAAGCACGCCCCGGCGACAGTATCGACCCGTTCCACCCGGCCGCAATAAACCGCGCCCAGCCTGCCGCGCTCGTCCGCCGGTTCGGCCAGGACATCGGTCAGCACGCCATCCTGGTAGAGGCCGGCGACGATCGCGCCTTCATAACCGATGATCTCTATGTCCCGACGCATTCGGAGGGTCAGCGCCAGCCGGCGCCGGACAGCATCTTCACCGTCTCATGGAGGCAGAGGCCGACGACGTTCGTGTAGGACCCGGAGAGTTGTCGGACCAGGGCGGCGGCGCAGCCCTGGATGGCGTATCCGCCGGCCTTCCCCCGCCACTCGCCGCTGGCGATGTAGGCGTCGATCTCGGCATCGGAGAGGCGCTTAAATATGACGGCCGTCTCCACCCGGCGGGCGAGCGCGCGGCCATCGGGCGCGACGATGGCGAGGCCGCCATGAACCTTGTGCCGGCGTCCCGACAGCAGGGCGAGGCATCTCCGCGCCTCCGCCTCATCCTCCGCCTTCGGCAGGATGCGGCGGCCCACGCCGACGACGGTGTCTGCCGCCAGCACCAGCGCGCCCGGATGACGCGCGGCGACGGCAACCGCCTTCTCTCGCGCCATCCTCAGCGCATGGGGGCCCGGCAGCTCCCCGCGAAGGGACGTTTCGTCCAGATCGGCGGGATCGACGATATCGGGAGCGATCCCGATCTGGGCCAGGAGGTCGAGCCGGCGCGGCGACGCGGACGCAAGAACGAAGGAAGGGCGCGGGGCCGGGTCTGTCATTAGCAAGGGACTGGCATCAGTGAGGAACAGACCGGACTATTTGAAACGGAAGGTGATGCGGCCCTTGGACAAATCGTAGGGCGTCATCTCGACATTCACGCGATCGCCCGCGAGTACCCGGATGCGGTTCTTCCGCATCTTGCCCGAAGTGTGGGCCAGGACTTCGTGATCGTTATCGAGTTTCACCCGGAACATGGCGTTGGGGAGCAATTCAACGACCGTACCCGAGAACTCGATAAGGTCTTCTTTCGCCATGGTTTCCGACAGCTCCACATCGACGAGCGCAATAGGTGCTGTAGAGCACGCTTCCGGTCAAGGGATTTCCGGAGCCTAGTGTTCCGATGCCGACGGATGGTTCCCATCCGTCGGCATCGGAACACCAACCTACTGAATCTAGTGCAATTCAGCTTTCAACGCTTGGGAACCAAGCGTTGAAACCATCGCACTAGATCGAGGGTCCGCCACCGCTTGCGAACACGCCTTGGATGCGCTCCAGCAGCCCGTCGCGGGCCTGCCGGAACGCCGCCAGCCTGGTGTCGCGATTGCCTTCGACGATGGTCGGATCGAAGGTCGGCCAGTACTGCACCTCGCACGCCATCGTCCGGGTCATCTCCAGCGCCCGGTGATGGGCTTCCGGCGACAGCGTGACGACGAGGTCGAAATTGTCATCCTCCATCTGGTCCAGCGTCTTCGGACGGTGGCGGGCGACATTCATGCCGATCTCCTCCATCACCGTCACGGTGAAGGGGTCGATCTCTCCTTCCCTCACGCCGGCGCTGTCTACATAGATCCGCTTGCCCTGGAAATGCTTGAGGATCGCTTCGGCCATCGGCGAGCGGATGGCGTTGTGCGTGCAGACGAAGAGCACGCTGGTATAGGGGGGAGTATCCATCACGCCCGTATGTGAAGGACGCAGAGGAGCGTGAACAGCCGCCGCGCGGTCGGGTGATCGATATCGACCTTCCGCGCCAGCCTTTCGGCCAGAAGCTGCGCGCCTTCGTCATGCAGCCCGCGACGGCCCATGTCGATGGCCTCGATCTTCGAGGGAGCGGCATGCCGGATGGCGTCGTAATAGCTTTCGCAGATCAGGAAATATTCCTTGATCAACCTTCGGAACGGCTGGAGCGGAAGGGCCACCCGCTCAAGCTGCGCCTCATCCTCGTTGCGGACATTCAGGATCAGGCGGGTATCCTCGATCGCCAGATGGACGCGGTAGGGGCCGGGCGGGCAGCCTTCGGGGGAGAAGCAATTGTCCTCCAGCAGATCGTAGATCGCGATGCGCCGTTCATGCTCGACCTCCGGGCTGCGGCGGGAGACCAGCCTCTCGTCGAGCGTGATCGCGGAGATGCGCTGCCGCGGATCCGCCTCCGCCATCTGGTCAGGCCGATCCGGCGCCATCCAGGCGCAGCGATACCGAAAGGGCGTGGGCGTGCAGCCCTTCGGCTCCCGCCAGCGCCACCGCCGCCGGGCCGATATCGGCGAGGCTTTCGGCATGACAGCGGACCAGCGTCGTCCGTTTGACGAAATCCAGCACGTTGAGGCCGGAAGAGAAGCGCGCGCTGCGGAATGTCGGCAGGACATGGTTCGGACCGGCGACATAATCGCCGATAGCTTCCGGCGTATGGCGGCCGATGAAGATCGCGCCGGCATGGCGCACCTTGCGGGCCATCTGTTCGGCGGACGTCAGCGCCAGCTCCAGATGTTCTGGCGCGATGCGGTCAACGATCGCCGGGGCCTGCTCCAGCTTCGGCACCAGGATCACCGCGCCATGGTCCCGCCAACTCGCCCCGGCGATGGCGGCGCGAAGCAATGTCTTCAGCAGGTCCGTGATCGCGGTTTCCACCGCGCTGGCGAATTCGGCATCGTCGGTGATCAGGATCGACTGCGCGCTCTCATCATGTTCGGCCTGGCTCAGCAGGTCGGCCGCGATCCAGACCGGATCGTTGGAACTGTCGGCCACGACCAGGATCTCCGACGGGCCGGCGATCATGTCGATGCCGACCGTGCCGAAGACCTGCCGCTTGGCCTCCGCGACATAGGCGTTGCCCGGCCCCACGATCTTGTCGACGGGTGCGATGCTTTCCGTCCCGAAAGCCAGCGCCGCAACGGCCTGCGCGCCGCCGACGCGGTAGATCTCATCGACTCCGGCCAGACGGGCGGCCGCCAGCACCAGCGGGTTCAGCCTGCCATCCGGCGTCGGCACGACCATCGCCACCCGTTCCACGCCCGCGACCTTGGCCGGCAGGGCGTTCATCAGGACGGAGCTTGGATAGGCGGCAAGCCCGCCGGGCACATAGAGGCCGACGGCGTCGAGCGGGGTGAAGCGCGCTCCCAGGGTAACGCCGACGGCGTCCTCATAGTGCAGTTCGGGAAGCTCCTGCCGCTTGTGGAAGGCGGCGATCCGGTCGGCCGCCAGTTCCAGCGCCCGCAGCAGCGCCGGCTCGACCTCCGCCATCGCGGCGTCGATTTCCGCTTCCGTAATCCGGAGCCTGTCGGCCGTCAACGTCAGCCGGTCGAAGCGGGCGGTATAGTCGATGAGCGCCGCATCGCCCCGCCCCCGGACATCCTCCAGGATCGCGGCGACCACGCCCCGCACATCCTGCTCCGGCGCTCGTGCGGAGGACAGGAAGGCCGTGAAGGCCGCCTCAAAATCCGCGTCGGCGGCATTCAGCCTATGCGGCATCGACGACCTCCCGGAACGCGGAGACCCATCCGCCCAGCTCCTCTGGGCGGGTCTTCAGTGCGGCGCGGTTGACGATCAGCCGTGAGGTGACGTGCGCGATATGCTCTATCTCCCGCAACCCATTCGCCTGAAGTGTGGAGCCGCTGGACACCAAATCGACAATCCGCCGGCAGAGGCCGAGCGAGGGCGCAAGCTCCATCGCCCCGTTCAGCTTGATGCATTCCGCCTGGACGCCGCGCGCGGCGAAATGGCGGCGGGTGATCTCAGGATATTTCGTCGCGATCCGGATATGGCTCCACCGCGCCGGATCGTCGGTTTCGGAAAGATCGATCGGCTCGGCTACGGCAAGCCGGCATGGCCCGATGCGCAGATCCAGCGGCGCATAGATCTCCGGATAGTCGAACTCCATCAACACGTCGTTGCCGGCGACGCCCAAATGGGCCGCGCCGAAGGCGACGAAGGTGGCGACGTCGAAGGACCGGACGCGGATGATCTCGACATTCGGCAGGTTGGTGGCGAAGCGCAGGCCGCGATGGCGCGGATCGTCGAAGGCCGGCTCGGGTTCCAGCCCGACCCCGCGCATCAGGGGCCGCAGCTCGTCCAGGATCCGGCCCTTCGGCACGGCGATCACCAGCGGTTCGTTGGTGCGGAGGGGAGAGGCGGACAAGGGATCGGCCCTTCGGGGATGTATCGGACGGTAGAGGAAGACCTTAAGCGCTCGCGCCCTGGTCTTCAAACAGGTGGGACGGCATTCGCGTGGTCGGCCAGGGTTCGCCCAGATCCTCCAGCCGGGCCTCGACGCCGTCGACCGTCAGCAGGAGGGCGACGCCATCGGCGAAATCCAGCCGGATCGCGCCTTCCTCCGCCCGCAAGGCCAGCATGTCCAGAAGCTGGCCGCGATTCTTCAGGTCGACCCCCCGGCTCTGAACCGCGGCGACATTGTCGAACCGCACCGCGCAGTTGGTCCGCAGGTAGATGTTTCCGGTGGCGGGATCGTCATCGGCCTCGTCGCTGCCCAGGAGATCGGCCGGCTGTTCCCCCGCCTCCCATTTGAAGCGGTTGACGACCATCATGAAGCGCCGCTCCGCCGCCAGGAACGCGACATCGACGATCGGCACGATCGCATCCTGCAAGGCCGTGGAGAAGACCAGCAGGTCGTCCCCATCCTTCGCCCGCAATCTCAACGGGCCGTCATTGCGGCTTCCGTCCATCATTCCTCGCCCTTGATCCGCTCCACATCGGCGCCGCATCCCGCCAGCTTGGCCTCCAGATGCTCATAGCCTCGGTCGAGATGGTAGACGCGATTCAACACCGTTTCGCCGTCCGCGAACAGGCCCGCCAGCACCAGCGACACGCTGGCCCTGAGATCGGTCGCCATCACCGGCGCGCCGGTCAGGCGCGGTACGCCGCGCACCAGTGCCGACGCGCCATGCACAGTAATATCCGCCCCCATGCGCGTCAGCTCCGGCACATGCATGAAACGGTTCTCGAAGATCGTCTCCGTGATCATCGCGGCCCCGTTGGCGGCGCACATCAGGCTCATCATCTGCGCCTGGAGGTCGGTGGGGAAGCCGGGGAACGGCTCCGTCATCACGTCGACGCCCTTCAGTTCCGCATCCGTCCGGCTGACGCGGAAGCCGTTCTCCGTCGGCTTGATCGAAGCGCCGGCCTTGCGCAGGACCGCGACCATCGCCGTCAGATCCTCCATGCGGCCGCCCAGAAGCTCGATATCGCCGCCGGTGATCGCGGCGGCCATGGCGTAGGTCCCGGTCTCGATCCGGTCGGCGATCACTTCGTGCGTGGCGGCGTGGAGGGACGGCACGCCCTGGACCCGCAGCGTATCGGTGCCGATGCCCTCGATCCGCGCGCCCATGGCGACCAGGCAGTGGGCAAGGTCCGACACCTCGGGCTCCCGCGCGGCGTTGGCGAGGATGGTCTCCCCCTTCGCCAGCGTCGCCGCCATCAGCAGGTTCTCCGTCGCGCCGACGGAGACCTTCGGGAACAGGATGCGCGTGCCGGTCAGCCCCTTGGGCGCACGGGCGACCATGTAGCCTTCCTGCAGTTCGATCTCCGCACCCAGTTGCTCAAGCCCCTGGATGTGCAGATCAACCGGCCGCGTCCCGATCGCGCAGCCTCCCGGCAGCGACACCTTTGCCTGCCCGCACCGCGCCAGCAGCGGCCCCAGCACCAGGACGGAAGCCCGCATCTTGCGGACGAGGTCGTAGGGCGCGGTGGTGCTTATGATCTCCTTCGCGGTCAGTTCGACCACCCGGCCGGTATGCCCGCCATTGGAGGCGTGGCCGTTCATGTGCATCGCGACGCCGTGCTGGGACAGCAGGTTGGCCAGCGTGGTGATGTCGGCCAAATGCGGCAGGTTGACCAGCGTCAGCGTCTGGTCGGTCAGCAGGCTGGCCGCCATCAGCGGCAGGGCCGCGTTCTTCGCCCCGCTGATGGGAAGCGTGCCATGCAGCGCCTTGCCGCCGCGGATGCGAATCTTGTCCATGGAGAAACCGGTCCGGTGTTGCGGGGGGATCAGAGCTTCGGCAGGGTAACGCCGCGCTGGCCCATATATTTGCCGGCGCGGTCGGCGTAGGAGGTCTCACAAGGCTGGTCGCCCTGGAGGAACAGGAACTGGCAGGCGCCTTCATTGGCGTAGATCTTGGCCGGCAGCGGCGTGGTGTTGGAAAATTCCAGCGTCACGTGGCCCTCCCAGCCCGGCTCCAGCGGCGTCACGTTCACGATGATGCCGCAGCGGGCGTAGGTCGACTTGCCGACGCATATCACCAGCACGTCCTTCGGCACGCGGAAATATTCCACCGTGGAGGCCAGGACGAAGCTGTTCGGCGGGATGACGCAGATCGGCGTCTTGCGCTTCACGAAACTGGTGTCGGAAAAGGATTTGGGGTCCACCACGTCATTGTCGACATTGGTGAAGATCAGGAATTCGTCGGAAACGCGTGCATCGTAGCCATAGGAGGACAGGCCGTAGGAGATCACGCCGGCGCGGGTCTGCTTCTCCACGAACGGTTCGATCATGTCCTGCCGCTCTGCCTGCTCGCGGATCCAGATATCCGACATGATCGCCATGGTCGTCCCTTTGCCTTCCAGAAATATGGGCTGACGCCCTTCGGGCGGCGCGCGATCGGCCCTTTTTAGACGAGCGCCTCTTGCGGCTCAAGCATCGCCGCCCTCCTCTTCCGCCTTCCCCGACGACGGCTGGGCGGAGGCGGGGCTTGCGTCGCGGCGCCCCCGCTGCTGCTGCTTTCGCCGCGCAAGGTTGGCCCGCAGCGCCGCCGCCTCGCGGGCGCGCCGGTCATCGCCGCCGACGGTTTCGCCGGCTCTCTGTTTCGGTTTATCGCTATCGGACGCCATCAAGGCTTTTTCATGCCCGATCGCGCCGCGAAGGGCAACGGTGCGAAGCGGCCAAAAGCGCTTGCACCTCTCCATCCCCTGTGGCAGTTTCCGCGCGCCCCGAAAGGGCCAGGGCTGCCGTAGCTCAGGGGTAGAGCACTCCCTTGGTAAGGGAGAGGTCCAGAGTTCAAATCTCTGCGGCAGCACCACTTAAATCAACGACTTACCGGAAAATCAGGGACCTGTCGGCGAGTTCCGATGAAATCCCTCGCGATGATCGCCAGCAGCGCCACGGCTGCAATCGCCGTCAGCGTCCAATGGGGCGCGAGCCCGCCGAAAGCGATGGCGATCCAACAGGGGATGTCGACGAACCGCCGGCCGAAGATCGACCAGCCGCCGAACATGGCCGCCGTCGCCAGGATGAACACCGCACCGGCGACGATTGCGTGGAGGTATGCCACCGACAGGCTGGGGTGGAGCGTCGCCGGAATCAGCAGGAAGAGAAACGGCAGTCCGTAGGCGGAGGCGCCGATCGCCAGCGCCCGACGGGCGACGGCCGGCCATCGTGTGTCGGCGAGCGACGCGGCCACGAACACGGCGACGCAGACCGGTGGAGTGATCACCGACAGGGTCGCGTAGTAGAAAACGAACATATGCGCCGTCAGCGGCTCCACCCCCGCGCGGATCATCGCCGGAGCGAGCACGGACGCCACCAGCACATAAGCGGCGGTGGTCGGGATGCCCATTCCCATCACCATGCAGGTCGCCGCCACGACGAAGCCGAGGATCAGCACGCCGCCGCCAATGGTCGCCAGCATCGACGAAAGCGTCACGCCCAATCCGGTAAGGTTGATCATAGAGACCAGGATTTGCGCGCCGGCGAGCAGGATGCCGACGATGACGAGACCGCGGCCTGCGTCCTCGACGGCGTCCATCATTGCATGCCGCCAGTCGCCAAAGCGTTTCTCGGCAATCGCCATCAGGATCGAGACGATGACGACGCCGGCCATCGCGAAGAAAGCTGAGCTTTGCAACGACCGGCCGTTGACAAGCCCGTAGGTCAGGCCGGCGAACGCCACGATAACCGGGGCAAGGCGGCTGGGGTTGAGCGCGTCACGCCATGACGGAAGTTCCTCGCGAGGGACCGCCCCCAACCCGTTCGCGGCCGCCATCGAATGGACTGTCACGAAGACCCCGGCATAGAAGAGAACGGCAGGCAGCGCCGCCGCTGCGGCGATCGTGACATAGCTGACGCCCAGTATTTCGGCCATGATGAAGGCGGCCGCACCCATGATGGGCGGGGCGAGTTGACCGCCTGTCGACGCCACAGCCTCGACCGCGCCGGCGAACGGCCGCGGATAGCCCAGCCGCTTCATCATCGGGATGGTGAACGCGCCGGTGGTCGCGACATTGGCGACCGAACTGCCGGAGATCATCCCGAACAAGCCCGAGGCGATGGTGGCTATCTTGGCAGCGCCGCCCGTCGTCCGGCCGCCTATCCGCATGGCGAGCTTCATGAAGGCGTCCCCGCCACCGCTATGAAGCAGCAGCGCGCCGAACAGGGTGAAGGCGGCGAGCGTCGTGGCCGCAACACCTGTCAGCAGCCCCCAGAAGCCTAGATCGCCGAGGAAAAGGGTTTCCGTGACGAAATATATGTCGAACCCCCGATGCCCGAACCGTCCGGGGATGAACTGGCCCAGCAGCGCGTAGGCCAGGCCCGCGAGCACCAGCAGTGGAAAGATCAGGCCGATCGTCCTGCGCGCCACCTCCAGAATCACGACGATGAGGATAACCGTCAGAAGGATATCGCTCATCTCCGCGAAGGGCAGTGACGACATGATGTCGTTGGCCCGTCGCAGAATGGTGAGGCAGGCCACCGTGGCGCCGATCGCCAAAATCCCATCGATCACGATACCCAGCGGCCGCCACCGGGAGCCAACGAAAAGCGGATAGGTCGCCAACCCGAGCAGGATGACGAGTTCCACGAAGGCGGCGCGCTGAACGAGGCTCGAGAACTGACCGAACGCGGCCGTCCAGATCACGAACCCGCTCAGCACGGCGGCCAGCGCCTTTCGGAGATTGGTCATCCGGATCAGTCCGCGATGAGCCGCTCGGGGATATCGTATCCCTGTTCGGTCAGATAGCGGATTGTTCCCGGATGCAGCGGCGTCGTCGCATATTCCAGAGTCGTCTCCGCGAGGTCGAGATCGCCCACGCTCGCCATCGCCGAGCGCTGGAACTCGTCATCCTCCATTATCGCCTTGACGATCTGGTAGGCCGTCTCTTCGTCAAGATTTGAGGTGGCCGCCGCCCCGACCGCGAAGGCCCAGGTCTGGTATGCTTCCGTCCCCTGTCCGGAATTGGCCGGAACCTCCACAATGGACAGTTCCGGCAGCGCTTCCGCGATTGCGGCCGCCTGCTCGTCGGTGAGGCCAAGGATGTTGATTTCCGTCGACGTGGCGATGTCGAGCGTCGATGCGTCAAGCGCGAGACCGGCCCCGGACTTCACATAGCCGACAATGCGGGCGTCCTTCACCGCATCGACCATGTCGCCGGTCGATCCGCGAACCCACGCCGGCGCGACCCCCAACTCCGCGAACACGCGCTCCGTCGTAGCTTCCGTCGCGGAGCCGCGAATGCCCGGATTGAACTCCTGACCTTCCAGGTCGGCGAGTTCGGTGATACCGGAGTCCGCACGCACGACAGCATTCTGCGGCGCGATCGAATAGACCCAGAGCAGTTGCGCGTCCAGCGGGTTGCCCTCGAAGTCGCCGAGGCCATTGTAGGCGCTGTAAAGCACGTTGGTGGTGACGAGACCGATATCGACCTGGTCGCGCGCCAGACGCCGAAGATTGTCCAGCGTCGCTCCCGTTTCCGCGACCGAGGTGGAGACACCTTCGACCTGGTTGTTGATGACCTGCGAGACGGCAACGAAATATCCATAGTGGCTGGACGACGCGGAGGTCGAACCGATCAGCAGGTCGGTCTGGGCGACTGCGGCGCCCGGGGCGGCTATGGCGACGGCGAAGGCCGCGGCGGCGATTGGGCTTCTCATCTCAGTTTCCTCCTTGCTTCATGGAAGCGGCGGCCATTCTTTCGGAGCCGTCCGCCAGGGATATCGACAGGTCGAGCAGACGCATCGAAAGCGTCTTGCCGTGCCGGTCGAGGGACAGGGAACGATTGACGCCGCCTTCCAGCGCGCCGTCGATCACGATATTGAGCGCCCCAAGCCGTTCCAGGACGTGGACCTTGACGGAGCGCGGCTTGCGGGAAGCGAAAAGGGCGGCAACCCGTTCGGGCGTCACCTCACGGCGAATTGTCGCGAAGTCCTCCGCCCGGTAGGCGATCACGGAAATGTTGAGGATGTCGCCCTTGTCGCCGGCGCGGCCATGGGCGATCCGCCAGAGAGGAACGACTGTCATTCGCCGTCCTCCGCGAATACGACCCTCGGTCGGACGATGTCTCTATCGACCAGAGCCGAACTGGTGGCGATCGACCGTTCCAGGCGCGACCGCACGCCGCCGCCGCCCGCCGGCCCGTTCGTGTAGAGACCCTCGACCTCTTCGATCAGCCGTTCCGCCGCCTTCCGGTCGCGGGCGCGCAGGGCGAAGCGCGCGCGGACATCGTCCGGCGGCTGCCCCCGCCATGCCTCCAGCATGATTCCGGCATCGTCCGCGAACACGCTGGCGACGCCCACGATGTCGGCGCGCACGGCAAGGCCTGGGGCAAAGCGACCCATGCGGCGTCGCACAATGTCGATCGCCAGCTTCGCCCGTTCGAAGGCCCGATGCCCGGCGTAGGAGATTTCGGATTCCGCCAGCCACCCGTTCTCGAAGCAGATCGTCGCCTTCAACCTTGCCGGAGGAGCGAATCCGCGAGCCCCGCACACACGAACCCTGTCCGATCCGACCGCTTCAACATCGACGGCCGTGATGTCCAGCGTGATATCGGGCGTCAAATAGGCGGCGGGATCATGGATTTCGTAGAGGATCTGCTCCTTGACCGTCGCGCAATCGATGCGACCACCCGTCCCGGCCGGCTTTCCGATGACGATATCGTCGTCGATCTCCGCTACCGGGAATCCCAGATCGTCCAGCCCTTCTACGTCCTTGAGGCCGGGGACTGCGAAATAACCTCCGGTGACCTGTCCCGCGCATTCCAGGAGATGACCGGCCAAAGTACCGTGGGCGAGGCTGTCATGGTCCCGCGCGCCGGTCACGTGCAGGAACGGCCCAAGCGCCAGCGACGGATCGGACACGCGACCGGCAACCACGATCCGCGCTTCATCATCGAGCGCCTGGCGGATTGGATCGGCGCCGATATAGGCGTTCGCCGCGACGACGCGGTCGGCGGGATCGAGCGGCAGGTCGAGGTCGAGCGCCCGTACCCCTTGTTCGCCGAGCGCCGCAAGAAGGTCGTCGCCAACGATCGCGGCGACACGCGGAGACGTTCCGGTTGTCTCGCGCCCCATCGCCGCAACGCGACGCGCGACGGCGAGAGGGTCGCTGCCGCCGAAATTGCCGACGATCCGGATGCCCTTCGCCAGGCAGGCGTGCAAGATTGGCTCCAGGAACCGTTCGGCAACCGCCGCGCGGCTGCCGCCAGCTTGCTGCGCCAACGCCAGTGTGCGTTCGGCCAGCGTCTCATAGATGAGAAAGCCCGGCGCCTCGTGCGCGGAGAGCGCATCGACGACCGCGATCGCGGGGTCGACCCGGTCTCCCGCGAACCCCGATCCTGCGCCGATAAGCAGTCGTGCCGCCACTGAGTCTCCCTTCCCCCATACGGGTTTGCCTCCCTCCGCTTGAGAAAGATTGAAACAAAGTCCGGCTTATAGGAGAAATTGAAAGTTCCGATGTAATTATCGGCTGGAATTATCAATCCTATGATCGAGCTACGCCATCTACGCGCCTTCATCGCCACCGCCCGTGAACGGAACTTCACCCGCGCGGCCGATATGCTGGCGATGACTCAGCCGACTCTCAGCGGCACGATCCGCGACCTTGAGGATCGTCTTGGCTTCGTCCTCTTCGACAGGACGACCCGCAGCGTCGAACTCTCCGCCGCCGGCAGGGAGTTCCACGGGTCCATCGTGCGGGTCATGGAGGATCTCGACCGTGTGGTGACGGACATGCGCGATTTCGCCGAGGTTCGACGCGGACGCCTTACGGTAGCCGCGCTGCCGTCGATCGCCGCCGGCCGCTTGCCGCTGCTGCTGGCGAAGTTCAAGCGGCGGTTTCCGGAGATCGAGGTAACGGTGATCGACGCGCCGGCAGGCGCGCTGGGCGAACTGGTCCGCCGCGGCGGGGCCGATTTCGGTCTCGGCCTCGCCGGCGCCGGTCCCCGCGATCTGCGACACGAGCCGCTCTATGACGACGAACTGATGCTGGTCTGCCTGGAGCATGATTCTCTCGCCGGAGCAGGCGATCTGCCCTGGGCGGCGCTGGATGACCATGCGGTCGCCGTGATGAATACCGGGACAAGCGTCCGGGAAATGATCGACCGCGCCATGGGCAACGCTGATATCCATCTGCGGATCGAGGCGGAGGTGGAACAGATGGCGACCGCCGTCGGCTTCGTACGGGCCGGGTTGGGCGTGACCATCCTGCCCTCCGAAGCTCTCCCGGTATTCTCGCTTGAGGGGCTCGCGGTCCGCCGGCTCTCCAGGCCCGTGATGAGGCGGCACCTGGGCGTCATCAGCCGGATTGGTCGAGCTTTCACACCGGCGGCGACGGAGATGATAGAGATGCTGCGCCGGGACGTGACAAGGAGATAGGCTCCGCTAAAGGAACCAAGCCTGGCCCGCGTCACCGGAACCGCCCGGGCGCGTTGCGCGGACAGCGCTGGAACTACGGGGATTCGCGCATTACCTCTCGCACGAAATCAAGAGCGTTCACCTTTACGAACCGGAGAAACCGCCGGGCTGGTTGCAAAAGCTGAACCTTCCCCTGGCATCTAGAACCGATGAACAAAGCCTCTGCCATAACCGCGCTGGCCGGACGTGCTCCTGATGTTGAGTGGAGTATCGAGGTTCGCGACATCGCCAGTAACATTCCTGTTTTTTCGTTGCACCCCGAGCGCGTGCTGAAAACAGCGAGCCTGGCAAAGGTATTCCTGCTTGTCGAAATAGCCGGACGACTTAGCGAGGGAAGGTTGATAGGCAGTGATCCTGTCGATCGCCGCGATGTTCCAAAGATCGAGGACTCCGGCCTCTGGCGGTATCTGCAGATTGATGTGCTTCCTCTTGCCGACGCCGCAACGCTCGTGGCGGCGGTTAGCGACAACTGGGCGACCAATGCCCTGCTGCATCGCGTCGGGCTTGATGCCGTGCAGGCCAGGGGCGATGCGCTGGGATATTCCGAAAGCCTGCTGGCCGACTACATCCGCGACGACCGTGGACCCCAACATCCGCCAACCGTGAGCAAAGGCCGGGCATCGGACTGGACCGACCTGTTCACCCGCATGCACCGCCGGGAGCTGGTCTCCACGGAAGTTGATGCGCAGGTCGAGCACTGGCTCGGTACAAGTCTCGATTTTTCGATGGTGGCCTCTGCGTTGAGACTGGACCCATTGATTCACGGATCGGAACCGGGAGGCATCAGCATCTTCAACAAGACCGGGTCGGATCAAGGCGTGCGCGCCGATGCCGGGCTCGTGGTTGGCGGCACCGCCTGCAGCTATTGTGCGATCGCCAACTGGAACCCCGATCGTGAGCGTGTCGATGCCGTTGGCGATGTCATGCTTGAGATCGGTAGGCTGGTGCGCACCGTGGCCCTCGAAGAAAGCGGTCGATAGCAGGCGCGTAGGGCCAGGTTTCGCCAATGGGACGGAACCTGGCCCGGAGCCACTCGTCAGTCTTCCTCCTGGAAGACCTCTTCTCTCTTCGCGCGCACCGCCGGGATCACGGCGACGATGACCGCTATCACCGCCAGGGCCAGCAGGCCGGCGCTGATCGGGCGTTCGAGGAAGACCATCGCGTCGCCGCGGGAGATGATCATCGCGCGGCGCAGATGTTCCTCCAGCAACGGTCCGAGCACGAAGCCCAGCAGCAGCGGCGCGGGTTCGCAGTCGAACTTCACCAGCACGTAGCCGATGATGCCCAGTACGGCGATCGCATAGACGTCGAAGGCGTTCAGATTGATGCTGAACGTGCCGATGCTGGCGAAGGCGATGATCGCCGGGAACAGCACGCGGTAGGGGATGGTCAGCATCTTCACCCACAGCCCGATGAGCGGCAGGTTGAGAAGCACCAGCATCAGGTTGCCGACCCACATCGACACGATGATGCCCCAGAACAGCTCCGGCTCGTCGGTCACCACGTTGGGACCTGGCGTGATGCCCTGGATGATGAACGCGCCGATCATCAGCGCCATCACCGGATGGGCCGGGATGCCCAGCGTCAGCATCGGGATGAACGAGGTCTGGGCGCCCGCGTTGTTGGCCGATTCAGGCCCGGCCACGCCTTCGATGGCGCCCGTCCCGAACTTGCTGGGATCCTTGGCGATCCGCTTCTCCAGCGAGTAGGAGGCGAAGGCCGACAGCACGTGGCCGCCGCCCGGCAGCACGCCCAGCACCGATCCGAGCGCGGTGCCGCGAATGACCGGAGCGATGATGCGCTTGAAGTCCTCCTTGCTGAGCCAGAGGTTCTTGACGTGCTTGACTGCGACCTCCCGGACCGACTCATGTTCCAGGTTCTTCAGGATCTCCGCGAGGCCGAAGACGCCGACGGCGACGGAGACGAAGTTGATCCCGCTATAGAGTTCGAACCGGCCGAAGGTGAAGCGCGGCTGGCCGCTGTAGATGTCCTGGCCGACGAGGCCGAGCAGCAGGCCCAGCACGATCATCGCCAGCGCCTTGATGATGGAGCCGTGGGCCAGCGCCACCGACGCCAGCAGGCCCAGCACGATCAGCGAGAAATATTCCGGAGAGCCGAACTGGAGCGCCATTTCGGCGAGCGGCGGGGCGAACACCGCCAGCACGAGCGTCGCCACGGTGCCGGCGAAGAACGATCCCAGCGCGGCGGTGGCGAGCGCGGCGCCCGCCCTGCCCTGCCTGGCCATCTTGTAGCCGTCGATCGCCGTCACGGCGGATGATGATTCGCCGGGCAGGTTGATCAGGATGGCCGTTGTCGAGCCGCCATACTGCGCACCGTAATAGATGCCGGCGAGCATGATGAGCGAGGTCACCGGCTCGAAATTAAAGGTGATGGGCAGCAGAAGGCCGATGGTCGCGGTCGGCCCGATGCCGGGCAGCACGCCGACCAGCGTGCCCAGCAGGACGCCGACGAAGCAATAGAAGAGGTTGGTCGAGGTGAGGACGGTATCGAAGCCGAGACCGAGATTGGCGATGAGTTCCATTGACGCGGTCCCGTCTTAGAAGGAGAGCCAGGGGCCGAACATGCGGAGCGGCAGGCCGAGCGCATAGACGAAGATCACGACGCAGAGGACGGTCAGTCCGGCCGTCATCACCGCCGCCCCCACGAGGCTCGTGCGGCGGCTGGCGAACGCGCTCATGAAGACCGCGATCATCAGGGCAGGCACAAGCCCCAGCCCCCTTACCGTGAAGCCGAAGATGAACAGGGCCGCGATCAGCAGCGCGCCGGCGAACCAGGGCGTCGGGCCCATCGGCTCCTCAGACGGCGCGGTGATTCCCTTGAAGAGGATGACTGCCCCTAGCAAGGTCAGGATGCCCGCCAGCACTAGAGGGAAGTATCCCGGTCCCATGCGGGTCGCGGTGCCGAGCTCATAGGTGAGGCTGGCGTAGCCGAAGGCGAGCCCGAAGGCGATGAAGACCAGCCCCGCCAGCAGATCCTTCATAGATTTCTGAACGTCCATGTACCTATCCGCGTAGACCGCATCGCAGCCGATTGAACCTCAAGGCAAAACGGGACGGTCGATCAGACCGTCCCGTTCCGTTGCCAAACAGGGCAGCCGGTCAGTCGGCGTAGACGCCGGCGGCCTCGATGATCGGACGCCACAGTTCGATCTGCGCCGCCAGCAGCTCGGCATGAGCTTCCGGCGTGGCTTCCTCCTGCGTCGCCGGCGCGGTGCCGAGCTCAGCGAAGCGGGCGACCACGTTCTCGTCCTGGAGGGCGGTCTGGAGGGCCGCGCTCAGTTCCTGGACGATCGGCTCCGGCGTGCCGGCCGGAACGTAGAGGCCGTGCCAGACGCCGAGATTGAAGCCTTCCAGGCCGGCCTCGTCGGCGGTCGGCAGGTCCGGCAGGCTGTCAAGCCGCTGCTGGGTGGTGACGGCGTAGGCCTTGACCTCGCCGGCCTTGATCTGGCCGCTGGTGTTGGTGGTCTGGTCGCACATGAGGTCGACCTGGCCGCCCAGAAGGTCGGTCAGCGCCGGGCCGGTACCCTGGTAGGGAACGGTGGTGAGCTGGGTGTCGATCGCATCCATGAACAGCATGCCGCAGAGGTGCGACGCCGCGCCGATGCCGGCGTTGGCGTAGGTCACCGTCTCCTGGTTGGCCTTCACATAGTCGATCACCTCCGCCAGCGTCTCCGGCTCGAAGTCCGGCCGGGCGATGATGGTCATCGGCACGGTGGTGACCAGGCCGATCGTCTGGAACGCCTCCAGCGGATCGAACGGCAGGCTGCGGTAGAGCGTCGGCGCGGTCGACATGCCGATATGGTGGATGAAGACGGTGTAGCCGTCGGGCGCCGCGTTGGCGACCTGGGTAGCGGCCAGCGTGCCGCCGGCGCCGGTCACGTTCTGCACCACGATCTGCGTGCCCAGAACCTCGCTCATCGGCTCGGCGATCAGGCGGGTCACGGTGTCCGTCGGGCCGCCCGCGGAGAACGGCACGACGAGGGTGATCGGCTGCGAGGGATAGTCGTCCTGCGCGAAGGCCTGGCCGGCCAGCGTCGCGGTGAGAGCGGTGACGCCAATGATCGCGCTGCGAATTATCTTCGATTGCACGGGAATTTCCTCCTGCATTGCATGTTGAACAGACGCTTTTCGATGCGCGCCTTTGTTCCGTCTGGGACCGCTGCTGTCAAGGCTGCCTTTTGCATAAGATGCTCAAAGTATAGCGCAACGGCTTCGAAAGATAGACTTTGCTGTATCTCCTGCGAATTAACGTTATCTAAAGGAATGGATGCCTGTCGCGCGCCATCCCCCAGACAGCCGGCGCGGAGCGTGCCGACGCGAATATTACCGCAAGCGCCGTGCCAGAACATCCGATCCGTTGAATACTCCCCGGACAACGCCGGATATCGGCGGAAAACCGCCGACAGAATGAGGACGCGAGGCAAGAAGCCGCCGAGTTCCACGCTTCCCCCTGTCGCAAATGCGGCGTTTGGCGTCGATGGGATGTCGCACGCTGGATTGTCGGGGCGGTATCGGTTTGCAATCATGCGGCTGACCCAAGGCCGCCTTCCCGAGGACACGCCCGAAAGCGACGATGTCGAAATATTCGATCTTCACCCTGGCGCGAAACGCCTTCAGCCAGCATGAGAACTGGCCTGAGGCCTGGCGCAGCCCGGAGCCCAGGCCGGAATACGATGCCGTCATCATCGGCGGCGGCGGGCACGGGCTGGCGACCGCCTATTATCTGGCCAAGGAGCATGGGCTGACGAACGTCGCGGTGCTGGAGAAAGGCTGGATCGGCGGCGGCAACACCGGCCGCAACACCACCATCGTCCGGTCGAACTATCTGTTCGACGCTTCGGCCCATCTCTACGAGCATGCGCTGAAGCTGTGGGAGGGGTTGAGCCAGGAGCTGAACTACAATGTGATGTTCAGCCAGCGCGGCGTGATGAACCTGGCGCATGATCAGCATGAGGCGCGGGACTTGAAGCGCCGGGTCCACGCCAACCGGCTGAACGGCATCGACTCCGAATGGCTGGACCGGGAGCAGGTGCTGGATTTCTGTCCGGTCATCAACAGCGACCCGGACATCCGCTTCCCGATCGTCGGCGCGACGCTGCAGCGACGGGGCGGCACGGCGCGGCATGACGCCGTCGCCTGGGGCTATGCCCGTGGCGCGGATGCGCGCGGCGTCGACATCATCCAGAACTGCGAGGTGACGGGCTTCCTGATCGAAGGCGGCGCGGTCAAGGGCGTGGAGACGACGCGCGGCACGATCCGGACCGGCAAGGTCGGCATGGTGGCGGCCGGCCACACCAGCGTCCTGGCCGATCTCGCCGGCTTCCGGCTGCCGCTGGAGAGCCACCCGTTGCAGGCGCTGGTCAGCGAGCCGGTGAAGCCGGTGCTGGACACCGTCGTCATGTCCAACGCGGTCCACGCCTATGTCAGCCAGTCCGACAAGGGCGAGTTGGTGATCGGGGCTGGCATCGACGGCTATGTCTCCTACAGCCAGCGCGGCGGGTTCGCGATCATCGAGGAGACGCTGGCGGCGATCGTGGAGATATTCCCGATCTTCTCCCGCATGCGGATGCTGCGCCAATGGGGCGGAATCGTCGACGTGGCGCCCGACGCCAGCGCGATCATCTCCAGGACGCCCGTCGACGGCCTCTATGTCAATTGCGGCTGGGGCACCGGCGGGTTCAAGGCGACGCCCGGCTCCGGCCATGTCTTCGCCCATCTGGTCGCGACGGGGCAGCCCAACGCGCTGGCCGCGCCCTTCGCGCTCGACCGCTTCTCCTCCGGCGAACTGGTGGCCGAGCATGGCGCCGCCGCCGTCGCCCACTGATCGATAGGTCACCCGGAATGTTCCTGATCCCCTGCCCCTGGTGCGGCCCCCGCGATCAGCGGGAGTTCAAATGCGGCGGCGAAGCGCACATCGTCCGGCCGCGCCTGCCGGCCGACCTCTCCGACGATGAATGGGGCGACTACGTCTTCATGCGGAAGAATCCGAAGGGCGTCCATCATGAGCGGTGGGTCCACGCCCATGGCTGCCGGCGCTGGTTCCATATGGCGCGCAACACCGCGACCGACCGTATCCTGGCCGTCTACCGGATCGGCGAAGGACCGCCTGCCATCGACGCCGCCCAGTCCCCGACGCCGTGCGGCGAGCCGGCTGTCGGCTCCGGCCAGACACCGGTTGAAGGGCCGGCAAACCGATGAGCGGGCAGCTCAACCGCCTGCCGTCCGGCGGCAGGATCGACCGGACGCGCGCCATAGGCTTCCGCTTCAACGGCCGGACGCTGACCGGCCATGCCGGCGACACGCTGGCGTCGGCGCTGCTGGCGAACGACGTCCATCTGGTCGGCCGCAGCTTCAAGTATCACCGGCCGCGCGGTATCGTGACCGCCGGCGCGGAGGAGCCGAACGCGCTGGTCCAGGTGGGGGACGATCCGGCGCGCACCGATCCCAACATCCGGGCGACGCAGGCCGAGATCTTCGACGGCTTCTCCGCGCGCAGCCAGAATTGCTGGCCTTCGGTGGAGTTCGACATCGGCACGGTCAATGACGCGCTATCTCCGCTGTTCCCGGCCGGCTTCTACTACAAGACCTTCATGTGGCCGAAATCGCTGTGGATGACCTATGAGGGCTTCATCCGCCGCGCCGCCGGCCTGGGCGAAAGCCCCCGCGCGCCGGACCCGGACCGCTACGATCATGTGAACGCCCATTGCGACGTGCTGGTGATCGGCGGCGGGGCGACGGGGCTAGCCGCGGCGCTGGCCGCGGGGCGGACGGGCGCGCGGGTGATCCTGTGCGACGAGCAGTCGGAACCGGGCGGCGCGCTGCTGAGCGAACGTCCCGACGGCGTAGCGATCGGCGGCAATCCGGCGGAAGAATGGCGGGGCGCAACCCTGGCTGAACTCGCAGCGATGCCGGAGGTCCGGCTGCTGCCGCGCACGACGGGCTTCGGCTATTACGGCGACAATTTCGTCGGCCTGCTGGAGCGGGTGACGGACCATCTGCCGGTCGAGGGCGTCTCCCCTGGTACGCCGCGCCAGCGGTTCTGGAAGGTCAGGGCGAAACAGGTCGTGCTGGCGACCGGAGGCATCGAACGGCCGCTGGTCTTCGCCGGGAACGACCGTCCGGGCGTGATGCTGGCGGGGGCGGTGCGAACCTACCTCAACCGCTATGCGGTCGCGCCGGGGCGGCGGGTGGCCCTGCTGACCAACAATGACGGCGCTTATCGAACGGCGCTGGACCTGCTGTCCGCCGGCTGTTCGGTCGAAGGCATCGTAGACATCAGGCCGTCGCCGGAAGGCGCGCTCGTCCGACAGGCGCGGGATGGCGGCATCCCCATCCTGGCCGGCTACGGCGTCGCTGGAACCGAGGGCCGAAACCGCGTCACTTCGGTAAAGGCGATGCGCCTTTCGGCCGACGGCTCGGCGGTGGAGCGTGGTCTGGAGACCCGCATCGATTGCGATCTTCTGGCCGTCTCCGGCGGCTGGAACCCCGCCGTCCACCTTTTCTCCCAGTCTCGGGGCAAGCTGGCTTTCGAGCCGGAACGGGCGACCTTCGTTCCGAAGCAGAGCCATCAGGCGGAGCGCTCCGCCGGAGGCTGCAACGGCGCGGTCGATTTGGCGTCCTGCATCGCCGAAGGGCTGGAAGCCGGCGCGGCCGCCGCGCGAGAGTGCGGATTCGACGCCGCCGCGCCTTCCGTTCCGGACGTGGAGGAGCCCGCTTTCGCTCCGCAGCGCAATCTCTGGCTGCTACCCAGCGACCGGCCTGCGGGCAAGGTGAAAGCCTTCGTCGACTTGCAGAACGACGTGACGGCGAAGGACATCAAGCTGGCGGTGCGGGAGGGTTTCCGCTCGGTCGAGCATGTCAAGCGCTACACCACCACCGGCATGGGCACCGACCAGGGCAA
Organism: Inquilinus sp. CAU 1745; assembly: GCF_039839375.1. Classification (NCBI taxonomy): domain Bacteria; kingdom Pseudomonadati; phylum Pseudomonadota; class Alphaproteobacteria; order Rhodospirillales; family Rhodospirillaceae; genus Inquilinus; species Inquilinus sp. CAU 1745. The sequence continues at coordinate 57,149 of NZ_JBDOQU010000005.1, read as the reverse complement.
GATCGGCAACGTCAACGCGCTGGGCATCGTCGCGGGGGCCCTTGGCGCGGACATGCCGTCGATCGGCGTCACCACCTTCCGCCCACCCTATACGCCCGTCACCTTCGGCGCGATCGCGGGGCGGAACACCGGCCGCTTCCTGGCGCCCTTGCGCAAGACGCCGATGGATTCCTGGCAGGCTGCCCATGGCGCGGCGTTCGAGAATGTCGGCGGCGGCTGGCGGCGCGCCTGGTACTACCCGAAGGATGGGGAGGACATGCATGCGGCCGTCCAGCGCGAGGCCAAGGCGGCGCGGGAGAGTGTAGGCATCTTCGACGGGACGACCCTGGGGAAGATCGACATACAGGGCCGTGACACGGCGGAATTCCTCAACCGCATCTACACCAACGCCTGGACGAAGCTGGAGCCGGGACGCTGCCGCTACGGGCTGATGCTGGGCGAGGACGGCATGGTCAAGGATGACGGCGTGACGGCGCGGCTGGCCGAAGACCGTTTCCACATGACGACAACGACCGGCGGGGCCGCGGCGGTCATGGGATGGCTGGAGGAATGGCTCCAGACCGAATGGCCGGAGTTGAAGGTCCGGCTGACCTCTGTCACCGAGCAATGGGCCGTCATCACGTTGAACGGACCGCGCAGCCGCGACGTGCTGGCCGAACTGACCGATACCGACCTGTCGAACGAGGCTTTCCCGCACCTTTCTGTCAAGGAGGCGACGATCGCCGGCGTGCCGGGGCGCATCTTCCGGATCAGCTTCTCCGGTGAGATGTGTTTCGAGATCAATGTCCCCGCCTCCTTCGGGCTTTCGGTCTGGGAAGCGGCGTGGGAAGCCGGCCAAAAGCATGGCATGACGCCCTACGGTACGGAGACGATGCATGTGCTTCGCGCCGAGAAGGGTTTCATCATCGTCGGACAGGAGACGGACGGCACCATGACGCCGGACGATCTGGGCATGGGCTGGATCATCGGCAGGAAGAAGCCTGATTTCCTGGGCAAGAGGTCGTTGACCCGCCGGGACATGGTGCGCGACGACCGCAAGCAGCTTGTCGGACTGGAGACGGACGATCCTTCCCTGGTGCTGGTGGAAGGGGCCCATCTGATCGCCGACGAGATCGAGGCCGCCCCGCCCGTGCCGATACTGGGCCATGTGACCTCCAGCTACCGAAGCCCGACGCTGGGCCGGTCGATCGCGCTGGCACTGGTCAAGGGCGGGCGGGAGAAGATGGGCCGGAAGCTCTATGTCGCCATGCCGGACAGGACGATCCCCGTCACGATCGTCGATCCGGTCTTCGTGGACCGGGAGGGAGCGAGGCTGCATGGCTGATCTCGACACGCTGCGCCGCCCGGCGCTCGCCGCCCTGGACCCCGCGCCGCATGGCACGCCGGACGCGCCGGTGCGCCTCAGGGAGATCGCGCACGTCCGCAAGATCAATCTGCGCGGCGACCCGCAGGACAGGGGCTTCCTGGCGGCGGTCGGGGCCGCACTGGATCTCGTCCTGCCGACCGAACCCAACATGTCCGCCGCCCGCGACGGCGTCACCGCCTTGTGGCTGGGGCCGGACGAATGGCTGTTGACCGGCGAGGTTCCGCCGATCGCACTGGAGGGACATCACGCCTCCAGCGTCGACGTGACCGACAACAGCACGATCCTGCGGCTGGCCGGCCCCCGCGCCCGGGACGTGCTGGTGAAGGGCTGCCCGCTGGATTTCCATCCGTCCACCTTCCCGGTCGGCAAGGTGGCGCAGAGCCTGATCGGGCCTGTCGACATCATCATCCATCAGGTCGAGGCTGATGGTTTCGATCTCCATGTGCGCCGGTCCTTCGCCGAATATCTCTGGCTATGGCTTGAGGATGCCGGGCTGGAATATTCAATATCCACTGGCGTTTGATGTAATTTCATAAGAGTTTGGATGAGGTGAAGTGATGCAGACCAGCGCCAGACTCGTGATCATCGGAGCCGGCATCGTCGGCTGTTCGACTGCCTATCACCTGGCGAAGCTGGGATGGCGGGACGTGCTGGTGATCGACCAGGGTCCCTTCCCGCGCACCGGCGGCTCCACCAGCCATGCGCCGGGCGGTATGTTCCAGACCAACACGTCGAAGCTGATGACGGGTCTGGCGCATTATTCGGCCCACCTCTACGAAAGCCTGCGCTGGGACGACCAGCCCTGCGCAGCACTGGTCGGCGGCATCGAACTGGCCGAAACGCCGGAGCGGTGGGCGGACCTGAAGCGCAAGGCGGGGCTGGGCCGGAGCTGGGGGTTGGAGAACCATCTGCTGACGCCGGACGAATGCAAGGCGAGGATCCCGATCCTGGACCAGCGGAAGGTGCTGGGCGGCTTCTTCGTACCGGACGACGGCGTCGCCCGGGCGGTCAATGCCTGTTCCGCCATGGCGCGGGAGGCCTCGGCGGGCGGCGCGGTGACGTTCCAGGGCAATGTCACCGTGCAGGATATCGAGGTCGTGGACGGCCGGGTCCGGGCGGTGGTGACGGACCAGGGGCGAGTCGCCTGCGAGGCCGTCCTGTGCTGCGCCGGCATCTGGGGACCGCGCATCGGGCGGATGGTAGGCCAGCCGATCCCGCTGATGCCGATGGAGCATCAGTACACGAAGACTGAGCCGCTGCCGGAACTGGCCGAATGGGCGGCGAGCGAGATCACGATCCCGCTTCTGCGCGCCCAAGATCATGCTTCCTATTACCGGCAGCATTTCGACAGTTGGGGCATCGGCAACTATCGGCACGTGCCGCTGCCCGTGGAGCCGGACGCCATACTGTCGCCGAAGGACGCGCCGGTGATGCCGTCGATCCGCGACTGGACGCCGGAACATTTCGAGGAGGCGCACCGGGCCGCGATCAACCTCTTCCCCGCCGTCGAAGGGCGGGCGCTGACCTACAAGATCAACGGCATGTTCTCCTTCACGCCGGACGCGCAGTCGCTGCTGGGCGAAAGCCAGGTCGCGCGCGGCTTCTGGGTCGCCGAAGCGGTCTGGGTCACCCATGGCGGCGGCGTCGGCAAGGTGATGGCCGAATGGCTGGAGGCGGGCGAGCCGCAACTGGACGTCCATGAGGCGGACCTGCACCGCTTCTATCCCCACCATGCCACCTCCAGCTTCGTGCGACGGCGGGGGAAGCAGAACTACCTGGAAGTCTACGACATCATCCATCCCAAGCAGCAGATGGAGGAGCCGCGCAATCTGCGCACAGGGCCGGCGCATCCCCGGCTGGTCGAGCAGGGAGCGGCGTTCTTCGAGACGGCGGGGTTCGAGCGCGCGCAATGGTGCGAGGCGAACGCCCGCCTGCTGGATGGCCGGAACCTGCCGGGGCGGGATGGTTGGGCCGCCCGCTTCTGGAGCCCGATCGAGGCGGCGGAGGCCCTGCACACGCGGGAGAACGCGGCGCTCTACGATCTCTCCGCCTTCGCGATCATGGAGATCAGCGGGTCGGGCGCCCTGCCCTTCCTTCAGCACATGACGACCAACCAGATGGACGTGAAGCCCGGCCGGGTCGTCTACACCAACATGTTGGACCGGCGCGGCGGCATCGTCTGCGACCTGACCGTGGCGCGGCTGGCGGCCGACCGCTTCTGGATCATCACCGGCGGCGGCGTCGGCCCGCACGATTTCGCCTGGATAAGGGACCACGCGCCCGACGACGGCAGCGTCCGGCTGGAGGATGTCGGCGGGAAATGGGCGGTCTTCGGTCTGTGGGGGCCGAAGGCGCGGACGATCCTGGAGAGCGTCACGGAAGACGATGTCAGCCATCAGGGGCTGAAATATTTCCACTGGAAGGACATCACCATCGGCTATGTCCCCGCCCGCGCGTTCCGCGTCTCCTATGTCGGAGAGCTGGGGTGGGAGATCTACTGCCCCATGGAGCTGGGACTGAAGCTGTGGGACACGCTGTGGGAGGCGGGCCGGCCGCACGACCTGATCGCCGCCGGGATGGGCGCCTTCGACAGTCTGCGGCTGGAGAAGGGCTATCGCGGTTGGGGCGCGGACATGACGCCCGACGACACGCCGCTGGAGGCCGGGCTGGACTTCATCGTCCGCTGGGACAAGGGCGACTTCCACGGCCGCGAGGCGCTGGAGCGGCAGAAGGAGCAGGGCATTACCAAGCGTCTCTGCACCCTGACCTTCGAGGATCCCGACGCGATCGTGCTGGGGAAGGAGCCGATCTTCGCCAATGGCGGCGAACGGGCGGTCGGCTATGTGACCAGCGCCAACCATGGCTACAGCGTCGGCAGGACCATCGCGCTGGGCTGGCTGCCGGTCGAGCATTCGGCGCATGGATCGAAGCTGGAGGTCGAATATTTCGGCCGGCGCTTCGCCGCCACGGTCCAGCCCGACGTGCTGTTCGATCCGGAGATGACGCGCATCAGGGTCTGAACCCACGTCATCCTCTATGTCGTCCGCGCGCCCTTCCCTGGCGGAAACGGGCTGATAGCGGCCACCGCCGCATGACAGGCTGCCCTCCGGTCAAGTTCCGGAGGTCCAGCAGCCCGTGTCCCGCGATCGTTCGGCCCAACGCCGCCCCCGCCGTGAACGCAGCGCCGTCGCCAGCCAGCTTCCCTGGCGACCGCTCGCCAACCCACTGTCCCCCATCGAGCCCTTGAGCGCCGACCAGGTCGAGGCGATCCACGACGCCTCCCTGACTGTGCTGGAAGAGATCGGGATGGATTTCCTCCACCCCGAGGCGCTGGCGATACTGAAGAAGGCGGGCGCGGATGTCGCGCCGGATGGCAACCGCGTGCGGTTCGACCGAACGCTGGTGCTGGACAGCGTGCGCCACGCGCCATCCCAATTCACGCTTCACGCGCGCAACCCGGCGCGGAACGTCACGATGGGCGGCAACAATCTGGTCTTCGCGACCGTGGGCAGCGCGCCCAACGTGTCGGACATCGTGGGCGGCAGGCGCATCGGCAACTTCAAGGATTATTGCGACCTGATCAGGCTGGCCCACAGCCTGAACATCATCCACATCTTCGGCGGCTATCCGGTGGAGCCGGTGGACCTGCCGCCGGCCACCCGCCATCTGGACGCGCTGCACGCCTTCATCACCTTGTCGGACAAGGCGTTCCACGGCTATTCGCTGGGCTATGGCCGGATCAACGACGCCATCGAGATGGCGCGGATCGCGCGCGGCGTCAGCGCGGAACAGCTTCGGTCGGAACCGTCGCTGTTCACCATCGTCAACTCCTCCTCCCCCCTGCGGCTGGACACGCCGATGCTGGAGGGCATCATGGCGATGGCGCGGGCGCGGCAGGTGATGGTGCTGACTCCCTTCACGCTGGCCGGCGCGATGGCTCCGGCGACGTTGGCCGGGGCGCTGACGCTCCAGAACGCCGAGGCGCTGGCCGGCCTGGCGTTCGCCCAGATGGTCAATCCGGGCGCGCCGGTGATGTATGGCGGTTTCACTTCCAATGTCGACATGAAGACCGGCGCTCCGGCGTTCGGAACGCCCGAATATACCCGCGCCGCGATGGCCGGCGGGCAGTTGGCGCGGCGATACGGCATTCCCTACCGATCCTCCAACGCCAACGCCTCCAACGCGGTCGACGCCCAGGCGGCCTGGGAGAGCGAGATGTCGCTGTGGGGCGCGGTGATGGGCCATGCCAACATGGTGATGCACGCCGCGGGCTGGATGGAAGGCGGCCTGCGCGCCAGCTTCGAGAAGATGGTGATGGACGCGGAGATGCTCCAGCACATGGCGGAATTCCTGCGCCCCATTGAGGTCAATGAGGACACGCTGGGGCTGGACGCCATCCGGGAGGTCGGCCCCGGCGGCCATTTCTTCGGTTGCGCCCATACGCTGGAGCGGTATGAGACCGCATTCTACGGGCCGATGCTGTCGGACTGGCGCAATTTCGAGAATTGGCAGGATGGCGGCGGCCCCGACGCCACCCAGCGCGCGCATGCGACCTACAAGCAATTGCTGACCGACTATGAAGAACCGGAACTCGACCCCGCGATCCGCGAGGAACTGGATGCCTTTGTCGCCCGGCGCAAGCAGGAAGGCGGCGTTCCCAGCGACTGACGAATACGCTCAGGCGTTGAAATTCAGGCCCCAGTCGCGATAGCGATCCGGATCGTCGATCCAGTTCTCCCGCACCTTCACATAGAGCGAGAGATGGACCCGCCGCTCCAGCATCTCCTCCAACTCCTTCCGGGCGGCCGCGCCGACCGCCTTGATGGTCTGGCCGCCGCGGCCGAGGATGATCGGCTTCTGGCTTTCGCGCTGGACATAGATCACCTGGGCGATCCGCGTGCTGCCGTCCTGGAATTCCTCCCAGCTTTCGGTCTCCACCGCGATCGAATAGGGAAGCTCCTGATGGAGGCGGAGGAAGAGCTTCTCCCGCGTCACCTCCGCCGCCAGCAGCCTTTCCGGCATGTCGGAAAGCTGATCCTCCGGAAACAGCCACGGTCCCTCGGGCAGCCGGTCGGCCACCGTCCGGCGCAGGCGGTCGACGCCGTCGCCTTTCAGCGCGGAGATCATGAACGTCTCCTCGAACCGGCCGGCATCGTTCAGCAGCGCCGCCATCTCCAGCAGCTTCGGCGGCGAGACGGCGTCGACCTTGTTGAGGACGAGCATCGATGGCCTGCGGAAATCCTTCAGCCGCTCGACGATCGCCATCGTCTCCGGCCTCACCTTCGGCGCGGTGACGTCGATCAGCAGCATCACCAGATCGGCGTCGTCGGCCCCTTCCCACGCGGCTGCGACCATCGCCCGTTCCAGCCGCCTTCTGGGTTCGAAGATGCCGGGGGTGTCGACGAAGACGATCTGCGTCTGGCCCTCCATCGCGATGCCCAGGACGCGGCTGCGGGTCGTCTGCACCTTCGGGCTGACGATCGCGACCTTGGTCCCGACCACCGCATTCAGCAGCGTCGATTTCCCGGCATTCGGCGCGCCGATCAGGGCGACGTAGCCGCAGCGGGTGGGAGAAGCGTCGTCCGTCATGGCTGGTCGATCGCGGCCAGCATGCCGGCCGCCGCATGCTTCTCCGCCACCCGCTTGGACGCGCCCTTGGCGGCAAAGGGCTGCACGCCTTCCACCACCACCCTCACCTCGAAGATCGGGTCATGGTCCGGGCCGGTCCGGGAGACGGTTTCATAGCGCGGCAGCGGCTTGCCCCGCGCCTGCGCCCATTCCTGAAGAGCCGTCTTGGGATCCAGGGGCGGCCGCAAATCGGCCGACAGTTGATCGGCGAACGCCCGTCGGATGAACTTCTCCGCCGCCGGCAGGCCGCCATCCAGGAACAAGGCCGCGATCACCGCCTCGCACGCATCGGCGAGGATGGCGCGATTGTCGCGGCCGCCCGATTCCTCCTCCCCCGTCGACAGCAGGAGATATCGGCCGAGGCCGAGCCGCGAGGCGACCTCCGCCAGCGTTTCGCGGCGTACCAGCGCGGTGTGACGGCGCGCCAGCGCGCCTTCGTTCTCGTCCCGGAATTCCTCCAGAAGCCATTGCGCGGCCACCAGCCCCAGGACGCGGTCGCCCAGGAACTCCAGCCTTTCATAGCCGAAGGTCGCAACCCCGCGCGCATCGGGATCGATGCTGGGATGCGTCATCGCCTCCAGCAGCAGCGCCTGGTCGGCGAAGGAATGACCGAGGGCGTCGGCGAGCGCCTGGAACCTGTCGGGGGATATCGCGGTCGGAATCATTCGATGCTGGTGAACATCCGGTCGAAGCGCAGCGCGGTGGGCCATTTCCAGATCTCGAAGAAGCTGGCGTCGTCGAGGCTGAACCAGAGGATTTCCGCACGGCCGACCAGATTCTCGAACGGCACGTAGCCGACGACGGACTGGACACGGCTGTCCTGGCTGGAATCCCGGTTGTCGCCCATCATGAAATAATGGTCTTCGGGCACGGTGAAGACCGGCGTGTTATCCAGGAAGCCTTCGTCGGAATTCTCCAGGATCGGATGCCGGACGCCGTTGGGCAGCGTTTCGATATAGCGGGTGACCGAAACCGTCCGGCCGAAACGATCCTCCGTACGGAAATCCTCGGTCTGCTCCCGCTCCACCATGTCGCCATTGATGTAGAGCCGCCCGTCGCGCATCTGGATCGTGTCGCCGGGCAGGCCGATGACGCGCTTGATGTAATCGATCGAGGGATCGGTCGGCAGCTTGAAGACGACCACGTCGCCGCGTTCCGGCGGAGTGCCGAACAGCCGGCCGTCGAAGATGTCGGCGCCCAGCAGCCGGTCGCCCAGCGGCACGGAATACCGGCTGTAGCCATAGGCGAATTTGGAGACGAACAGGTAATCGCCCACCAGCAGGGTCGGGATCATGGAACCTGAGGGAATGTTGAACGGCTCGTAGGCGAAGCTCCGGACCCCCAACGCGATGAGTATGGCGAACAGCAGCGTCTTGAGGGTTTCGCCGATTCCCCCGGCCTTTTTATCTTCCATAGAAACGGACTGTCCCATCGGTCAAAGCGCCCCTGTATCGGCCGTCAGGCCCCTCAAATCAACCCGAGCAATAGCACGGATCGTCGCGACGTGCCGTCATATCGGCCTTACCGGCAGAGCGGAGATGATGACGATGGCCTGCGCGTTGGGAAAATCATCGGTGATCGTCAGATGGATCGCCGCCACCATCCCCGGCGGGGTCATGGCGTGCAGGCGGGCGAGCGCGCCGTTGGTCAGCCTGAAGGTCGGCTGGCCGCTCGGCAGATTGACGACCCCCATATCCCGCCAGAAGACGCCCTGGGACATGCCCGTCCCCAGCGCCTTGGCGCAGGCTTCCTTGGCCGCGAACCGCTTGGCGTAGCTGGCCGCGCGGAGCCGCCGCCGATCGGACTTGGCGCGCTCCACCTCCGTGAAGACGCGCCCGGTGAAGCGGTCGCCATACCGTTCCAGCGTCCGCTCGACGCGGCGGATGTCGATGATGTCGTTGCCGATGCCAAGGATCATGGGCGGATGATCAGCCGCTGCGGGCGCGTTCGACCGCGCTGATGATGGGCGTCGCCCGAAGGGCCGCGACGATGTTGTTGAGGTGCTTCAGGTCCGACACGTCGATGTCGATCAGCATCTCGAAGAAATCGGTCGACCGGGAGGTGATCTTCAGATTGGTGATGTTGCCGCCATTCTTGCCGATCACGGTCGACAGGGTGCCGAGGCTGCCGGGTTCGTTCGCGATGACGGCATGGATGCGGCCGACATGATCCTCCGCCGGTTCGCCGGAGGAATCCCAGCTTACATCGACCCACCGTTCGGGCGTGTCGTAGAAGCTTTCCAGCGTCTCGCAGTCGATCGTGTGGATCGTCACGCCCTTGCCGGTGGTCACGATGCCGACGATCCGGTCGCCCGGGATCGGATGGCAGCAGCGGGCGTAATGCACCGCCATGCCGGGGATCAGCCCCCGGATGGGGACCGGCTGGTCCTTCGTCTTACCCTGGCTGCGGCGCGCCCGGCCGATCGGCACGACATTGGCGTCCGCGCGCTGGGCCGCGGCCTTGTGGCCGGGGAAGACAGCGTTGAAGACATCGCGGGACGGCGTCAGCCCGGCGCCGACATTGGCGTAGATGTCGTCGACATGCTGGGCCTTGAAGATCTTCAGGACGCCGTCGATCGCCTTCTCGGTGAAATCGTAGCCTTCCTGGCGGAACAGCTTCTGCAGCATCGCCCGGCCAAGCTCGGCATATTCGGTGCGCTGCTGCTGGCGGACGAACTTGCGGATGCGCGCCCGCGCCTTGCCGGTGGCGGCGAACCGCTCCCATTCCGGGGACGGGCGGGAGGTCTTCGACGTGATGATGTCGACCTGGTCGCCATTCGACAGGACATGGCGCAACGTGACCAGACGGCCGTTCACCTTCGCGCCGACGCAGGTGTCCCCGACCTCAGAATGGACGGCGTAGGCGAAGTCGACCGGCGTCGCGCCGTGCGGCAGCGCGATCAGCATCCCCTTCGGGGTGAAGCAGAACACCTGGTCCTGGAACAACTCCATCTTGGTGTGTTCCAGGAACTCCTCGGGCTTCTGCGCATGCTCCAGAATCTCCAGAAGCTCCTGCAGCCAGCGGTATTTCGGCCGGTCGGCTTCGCCCGCCGCGCCCTGCTTGTAGGTCCAGTGGGCGGCAACGCCCAGTTCCGCCACCTCCTGCATCTCGGCCGTCCGGATCTGGATTTCGATCCGCTGGCGCAGCGGCCCGATGACCGCCGTATGCAGGGATTGGTAGCCGTTCGGCTTGGGCGTGGAGATGTAATCTTTGAAGCGGCCCGGCAGCGACTGGTAGCGGTCGTGCAGCACGCCCAGCGCCTGATAGCATGTGCGCTTGTCCTCCACCATGATGCGGAAGGCCATGATGTCGAACAGCTGTTCGAACGCCACGTTCTTGCGCTGCATCTTCCGCCAGATGGAATAGGGCCGCTTCTCCCGGCCCAGCACCGCAGCATCGACCCCGCCCTCTTTCAGCGCCGCGACGACCTCCCGGATGACGTCGTCGATCAGGCTGCTGTCTTCCTGGCGCAGTTCCTGGAGCCGCAGCACGATGCTGTCCCGAGCGTCGGGATTGAGCTGGGCGAACGCCAGATCCTCCAACTCGTCCTTCATCTCATGCATGCCGATGCGCTCGGCCAGCGGCGCATAGATCTCGATCGTCTCCCGCGCGATGCGGCGGCGCTTCTCCGGGCTGGCGATGGCGTCCAGCGTGCGCATGTTGTGCAGCCGGTCGCACAGCTTCACCAGCAGGACGCGGATGTCCTTCGACATCGCGAGCACCAGCTTGCGGAAATTCTCCGCCTGCTTGGCCTGGGAATCCTGAAGTTCCAGCTTGGACAGCTTGGTGACGCCGTCGACAAGCTGCCGTATCTCCGATCCGAACTGCTTGTCGATCTCGTCGATCGTGGCGACCGTGTCCTCCACCGTATCGTGGAGAAGGCCGGTCACGATCGAGCCGGTGTCGAGCTTCATGTCCGCGAGGAGCCCGGCGACCTCCAGCGGGTGAAGGAAGTAGGGGTCGCCTGACGCCCGCCGCTGGGCGCCGTGGACCTTCATAGAAAACACATAGGCGCGGTTGATCAGATCCTCGTCCGCATCCGGATCATAGGATTTGACTTTCTCGACCAGTTCATACTGGCGGATCATTCTGCCGGCACCACCGCGTTAGACGCACGTTCCCCATCTAACCACGTCGGGCGGTCGGCACCAATCAGCACGATGTCGCGGCGCACCAGGACAGCGGGGACGACTATTTGTTGTCGTCGTCCCCGCTGGTGAACGGGGCGTCGACCTGATCAGGCACGTCGTCCAGATTCTGCGGCTCGTCGCCCTCCAGGATGTCCTCCTCGACCGCCTCTTCGACCTGCTCGTCATCCTGAGAGGCCTCGACATGCTGGGCGGTGGCCTGGGCCATGTACTCTTCCTCGCCGGCCATCAGCTCGATAATTTCGTCATCGGCGTCGTCGGCTTCGGGAATCTTCTGGCGCTCCTTGATCAGCGCCTCGCGGAGGCTTTCCAGCGTCACCGTCTCATCGGCGATTTCCCGCAGCGCGATCACCGGGTTCTTGTCGTTGTCCTTCTCGACGGTCAGCGGGGCGCCGGCGGAGATGTCGCGCGCGCGCTGGGCCGCCATCATGACCAGTTCGAAGCGGTTCGGAACCTTGAGAACGCAGTCTTCGACCGTTACGCGGGCCATAAATGAAACTCCGGAAATTGGGGATTGGCCGGCACATATAATGTTCCAGCCGGAGAATCGCAAGGACAGCCTCGCTCCGGCCGATGACGGCGGCGCGGACGACCGAGAGAAATCAGGTTCGGTTAAGAAGACGTTGACGGCATGCGGGCAACCGATTACGCCCATGAACCGTTGTCAGAATAGCCCTTTTCTCTTAATTCGAATAAGGAAGATGATGATTTTCTATAAAGAAGAGCGATTGGCTCTCTTCATCGACGGCGCAAACCTTTATTCCGCGGCCCGCGGCCTCGCTTTCGACATCGATTACAAAAGGCTTCTCGACCTGTTCGCCAAGAAGGGGCGGATGATCCGCGCCTTCTACTACACCACGCTGGTGGAGGATCAGGAATATTCCCCCATCCGACCGCTGATCGACTGGCTGGATTATAACGGCTACAGCATGGTCACCAAGCCGGTGAAGGAATTCACCGACGGCCAGGGCCGGAGGCGGTCCAAGGGCAGCGTCGACATCGACCTGGCGATCGATGCGCTGGAGATGGCGGAGAAGGTGGATCACATCCTGCTGTTCTCCGGCGACGGCGATTTCCGCCGGCTGGTCGAGGCGATCCAGCGCAAGGGCGTCCGCGTGACCGTCGTGTCGACAGTCAAGAGCCAGCCGCCGATGATCGCCGACGAACTTCGTCGCCAGGCCGACAATTTCCTCGAACTCTACGATCTGGCCCCGCACATCCAGCGCAGCGCCCCGCCGCAGCGGGCGGCAGCGGCGGCCGATGATGACGACGGTGTCGAGGAAGGCGAAGAGGCCGAGGCACCGGCCGCAGGCTATTCCCGGACCGCGTGACGGAGACGGCCCCGCACCGGCCGCCCCAGCCGTCGCACGACTGCCCGTTGTGCCCGCGGCTGGAGGCGTTCCGGGAGAAGAACCGCCGGAAGTTTCCTGACTTCCACAACGCCCCCGTGCCCGGTTTCGGACCGGGGCGCGGCCGCCTGCTCATCGTCGGCCTGGCGCCCGGCCTGAAGGGCGCGAACGCCACCGGCCGTCCGTTCACCGGCGACTATGCCGGCGACCTGCTCTATGCCACGCTGGACAGGTTCGGCTTCTCCAAGGGGACGTTCAAGGCGCGGCCGGATGACGGGCTGAAACTGCTTGATTGCCGCATCGTGAACGCGGTCCGATGCGTTCCGCCGGAGAACAAGCCGAAGGGGAAGGAAGTCAGCACATGCCGCCAGTTCCTGGAGGGGGAACTTCAGGCAATGACGGAACTGAAAGCGATCGTCGCGCTGGGCGTGGTCGCCCATAAGGCCGTCGTGGCCGCCCTGGGGCTGAGGCAGGTCGCCCACCCGTTCAAGCACGGCGCCGTCCACGCGCTTCCCGACGACCGGTTCCTGGCGGATAGCTATCACTGCTCCCGCTACAACACGAACACCGGCCGGCTGACGACGGAGATGTTCCAATCCGTCTTCGCCGAAGTCAGGCGACGGTTGGATGAGGATTGAAAATTGTGACCCATTGGGCTACATACCGGCGATGAATGATGCCGGCAGCATCACCGTCGTCGAAACGGCTGAATTTCTATCGGCAGCCAAAGCGATCTTAGACGAATCGGCTCGTTTTGAGCTGCTGAGTTTTCTGTCCTCCAATCCGGAAGCGGGCGACATCATTCGAGGCACCGGCGGAGTTCGCAAGCTTCGGTGGGCGCTCAAGGGCCGCGGGAAGAGCGGCGGCGCGCGGATAATCTATTACTATCATAACAGGAATATGCCGCTGTTTATCTTCACGGCTTATGCGAAGAACCGCCAAGACGATCTGGATGAGGCAACGAAGAAAGAATTGAAGAAGATCGTCGCCGCGCTCTCTAAAACTTAGGGGAAAGGAGCCTGACGCCATGTCCAAGATCAGCGAAAGCATTCTTCGAGGAGCGCGTGAGGCGCTGGAGATCGCGGAAGGCAAGGCCAATCCAGCAGCCTACAACGTCCATCTACCGGAGCAGATCGACGTAAAGGCCATCAGGAAGAGTCTAAAGTTGACTCAACCTGCATTCTCCGCACGGTTCGCCATCAGCCTGCACACCCTGCGAAAATGGGAACAGGAGGGACGGCAGCCAGAAGGGCCGGCAAGAGCCTATCTCAAGGTAATCGCGAAGAATCCGAAGGCGGTCGCCGAAGCGCTGGCAACCACGGACTAACCTGCCTCAGCCCTTCACCCTCAGCAGGCGCTGCTTCTCGCGCTGCCAGTCCCGCTGTTTCTGGGTTTCGCGCTTGTCGTGCATCTTCTTGCCCTTGGCGAGACCCAGGGAAACCTTCGCCAGCCCCTTGCGGGTGAAATAGAGCGACAGCGGGACCAGCGTGATCCCTTCCCGCTTCACCGCGCCCAGCAGGCGGTTTCGTTCCTTGCGATGGACCAGCAGCTTCCTCGGCCGCTTGGTTTCATGGTTGAAGCGGTTGGCCGGCCCATATTCGGGAATGTAGGCGTTGAACAGGAACAGTTCCCCCGCCATCTCGCCGGCATAGCTTTCTCCGATGCTGGCGCGGCCCTCGCGCAGCGACTTCACCTCACTGCCGGCAAGCATGATGCCGGCTTCGAGGGTTTCCTCGATGAAATAGTCAAAGCGCGCCCGCCGGTTCTGCGCCACCGTGCGGGACGACGGATCCTGAGGCTGGGGTTTAGCCATGGATCAGTTGATCAGGCCGGCATGCGCCATCGCGTCGCGGACCGCGTCTTTCGTCGCCGCGCCCAGTTCCACCAGCGGCGCACGCACCGCAGGCCCGGACTTGCCCAGCAGGCTGGCCGCATACTTCACCGGCGACGGGCTGCTTTCCAGGAATAGCGCACGGTGCAGCGGTGCAAGCCTGTCCCTGATGTCACCCATCGTCTTCAAATCCCCGCGCGACCAGGCGGCGTGCATTTCCGCGCACAGGCGCGGAGCGGCATTGGCCGTGACGGAGATGCAGCCATGGCCGCCCTGGGCGAGAAAACCGGTGACGGTGGCGTCCTCGCCCGAAAGCTGACAGAAATCGGCCCCAACCTCGACACGCGTGCGAAGCGGCCGGGCAAGATCGTTGGTGGCGTCCTTGACGCCCACGATGTTCGGCAGCTTCGCCAGGCGGGCCATCGTCTCGACGGTCATGTCGACGACGCTGCGCCCCGGAATGTTGTAGATGATGATGGGGATATCGACTGCATCATGGATGGCCTTGTAGTGCTGATAAAGACCTTCCTGCGTCGGCTTGTTGTAATAGGGCGTGACGATAAGGGCGGCGTCCGCCCCCGCCTTGCGGGCATGGTCGGTGAACTCGATCGCCGTGGCGGTGGAGTTGGAGCCGGCGCCGGCGATCACGGGCACGCGACCCTTCGCGACCTCGACGCAGAGATCGATCACCCGTTTGTGTTCGTCATGGCTGAGCGTGGGGGATTCCCCCGTCGTGCCGACCGGCACCAGGCCGTCGGTACCTTCCGCGATCTGCCACTCGACGAACGACTGGAAGCCTCGCTCGTCGATCGCACCGCCGTCGAACGGCGTGATGAGGGCGACCAAGGACCCATGAAACATGACGCAAACCCTATCAGGCTCTTCGGAAAGGCCGCGACCATAGCCGCTCGTATCTCCCTTGCCAAGCGCGCCACGGAAGCCGTCGCCGCGCTGGTTCTCCTGTGCCTGTCCACGACCGCCTGGGCGCAGGGCCCCCTGTCCGCGTCGGACGTCCAACTCTACCGCAACGCCTTCCAGGCGGCGGAGGCGGACGAGTGGGCAAGGGCCCGCCAGTTGGCCGCCGGCGCGGAAGCATCGCTTCCCGGCAAGGTCCTGCAATGGCTGGATCTTTCCCGCCCGAATGGGACCGCGCCTTTCCAGGCGATCGTCGCCTTCCTGGACGCCAATCCGGACTGGCCGGGAACCGGAACGCTGCGGCTGCGGGCGGAGAACGTGCTGCCGCCCGGCCTGCCGGCCGGGGAAATCACGGGCTATTTCGACAGGCACCCGCCGCTCACCTTCGACAGCGTGATGCGCTATGCAGCGGCGCTGGAGCAGACGGGGCGGACCGGAGAGGCCGTCGAGCTGATCCGGTCGCGCTGGACGGACATCCCGCTGACCGAAAGCCAGCAGACGCGGATGCTCGCGCGGTTCGGCACGGCCCTCACCGCGGCCGATCATCTTGAACGGCTGAATTTCCTGCTCTGGCGGGGCCGTTCGTCCGAGGCGCGGCAGATGATGCCCCTTGTCGACACGGGGCAGCGGCGTCTGGCCGAGGCGCGCATCCGGCTGGCGGAGCGGTCGCCCGGCGTCGACGCCGCCATCGAGGCCGTGCCGGCTTCGCTCTCCGATAATGAAGGGCTGCTTTACGAGCGCGCCCGCTGGCGTCGCTATTTCGACATGACCGAGGGCGCGATCGAAATCCTGAACCGTCAACCCGCCACCATCGCCGAACCGGAAAGGTGGTGGACGGAGCGAAATATCCTGGCCCGCCGCCTGTTCAACGAACGCGACTATCGGCGCGCCTACGAACTGCTGAGCGATCACCGGCAGGTCGAACCGCTGCCGGTTTCGGAAGCCGAATGGTTCGCCGGATGGCTGGCCTTGCGCTTCCTGGGCGACCCGTCGGCCGCGATCGGGCATTTCCAGACGATGTACGATATCGTCGGTACGCCGATCAGCCTGTCGCGCGGAGCCTATTGGCTGGGCCGGGCGCACGAGGCGGCGGGGAACGGCGCTGACGCGGAGAACTGGTATCGTTCGGCGGCCCAATACACGAACACCTTCTATGGCCAGTTGGCGGCGGGAGAACTGGGGCTGCCGACGGTGGTCTCCCTGCCGACCGAACCGGCCGTCCCCCCGGAGGCGACAGCGGATTTTGAAGAGCGGGAGTTCGTGCGGATCGTCCGCGCGCTGGACCAGCTGGGCGAGGACGATCTGGCGGATACCTTCCTGCGGCGGCTGGCGGGCGTCACCGACGATCCGATCGGCCATATGCTGGCCGGCCATCTGGCGCTGGAGCTGGACCGGCAGCACATGGCGATCCGCATCGCCAAGGATGCGACGCGGGACGGGCTGGTGCTGACGGAGACGCTCTACCCCTTTCGGCCGGTCGAGGCGATCCATCCGGCAGCCGATGAGGCGCTGGTCTTCGGGCTGATACGGCAGGAGAGCGAGTTCAATATCCGCGCCGTCAGCCGGGCGGGCGCGCTGGGGCTGATGCAGCTCATGCCGGCGACCGCGCAGGCCACAGCGTCCGATCTGGGCATTGCCCATTCCACCGCCATGCTGACCAACGACCCGGCGCACAACATCCGGTTGGGATCGGCCCATATGGTCGAACTGCTGGACAGGTTCCGCGGCTCCTACGTCGTTTCGGCGGCGGCCTATAATGCGGGCGCAAGCCGGGCGATCGACTGGATGGCGACATGGGGAGACCCAAGGGGCGGCGCGATGGACGTCTATGAGGTCGTCGACTGGATCGAATCCCTGCCCTTCCCGGAGACAAGGAACTACATCCAGCGGGTCCTGGAGAACACGGAAGTCTACCGCCTCCGCCTTGGCGGGGAGCCGGAGGTCGGCGGGCTGGAGCGGGACCTGACGCGATGAGCCTGGCCGGCGTGAAGGTCTGCGTCTTCGACGCCTATGGGACGCTTTTCGACGTGCATGCCCCGGCAGCCCGCCTGCGCGACAGGCTGGGGGACGGGGCCGACCGCCTGTCGGCGATATGGCGGGCGAAGCAGCTTGAATATAGCTGGTTGCGCAGCCTGATGGGGCGGCATGCCGACTTCCGACAGGTGACGGAGGAGGCGCTGGATTTCGCCATGGCGGAAACGAAGCTGGGCGGACCGGAGGAACGTCGCCGGCTACTGGAACTCTACCGAACGCTCGACGCCTATCCGGACGCCGGTCCCGCGCTTCAGTCCCTGCGCGCCCGCGGGTTCAGGACCGCCATCCTCTCCAACGGCTCCCCTGAGATGCTGGAGGACGCGATCGGCAGCGCCGGGCTTGGCGACCTTCTGGACGAGGCGCTGTCGGTGGAGGCGGCAGGGATCTACAAACCCAACCCTTCCGTCTACCGGCTGGCGACGGAAGCCTTCGCCGTCGCGCCCGAGTCTGTGTGCTTCGTTTCCTCCAACGGATGGGATGCAGCCGGCGCAGCAGCCTTCGGTTTCCAGGTCGCGTGGCTGAACCGTTTCGGTCGGCCGGAAGAGCGACTACCCTGGAAACCCCGCGCCACGATCACCGGCCTGGACCAACTGCCCGACCTTCTCACCGGAGCTTCCTGATGGACACCGCCGCCCCCTTAGAGCCCTCCCCGACCATCGCCGACATCGAAGCCGCCGCGCGGCGACTGGCCGGAAAGGCGGTAAGGACGCCGCTGCTGGAATCGCCCCTGCTGAACGACCGGCTGGGCCGCCGCCTGCTGGTGAAGGCCGAGCCTCTGCAGTGGACCGGCAGCTTCAAGTTCCGGGGCGCCTACGCGAAGATGAGCCTGATCCCGGCCGATCGCCGCCCGGCTGGCGTCGTCGCCTATTCCAGCGGCAATCACGCCCAGGGCGTGGCCGCGGCGGCCAGGCTGCTGGGGATGCCGGCGACCATCGTGATGCCGAAGGACGCGCCGGCGATCAAGCAGCGGAACACGGAGGCCTGGGGCGCGCGCATCGTGCCCTACGACCGCTACGGCGAGGATCGTGAGGCGATCGGCGCGGCGCTGACGCGGGAAAGCGGGGCGACGCTCGTGCCGCCCTATGACGATGTCGAGATCATCGCCGGCCAGGGCACCATAGGGCTGGAAATGGCCGAGCAGCTTGCCGAAGCCGACGTCGAGCCGTCCGCGATCCTGGTCTGCTGCGGCGGTGGAGGCCTCGTCGCCGGAACGTCGCTGGCCCTGTCGGTCCGACTGCCCGGCGTGCCGGTCTATGCGGTCGAACCGGAAGGCTTCGATGACACCGCCCGCTCCCTCGCCTCCGGCGAGAGGCTGGGCAACAGGCCGGAGGCCCGCTCGATCTGCGATGCGCTGCTGTCCCCGATGCCGGGAGCGATCACCCTGCCGATCAACCGGCGCACGCTGTCCGGCGGCCTCGCCGTCTCCGACGACGAAGTCCGCCGCGCGATGGCGGTCGCGTTCGAGACGCTGAAGCTGGTGGTGGAGCCAGGCGGCGCCGTTGCGCTGGCCGCCGCCCTGTCGGGCAAGGCCCCCGCCGGGGACGGGCCTCTGGCGGTCGTCTGCTCCGGCGGGAATGTCGATTCCGGGCAGTTCGCCGAAATCCTTCGGAATTATTCCTGAAGATCGATCAGGCTGCGTCCGGCACGAAGGAAGTTGGCGGGATTGCGCGGATCACCGTCGACGATGATCTCATAATGGACATGGGGGCCGGAGGACCGTCCGGTGCTGCCGACCCGGCCGATCACATCGCCCGCCTCAACCGCCTCGCCGACGGCGACATCGATGTCGTGCATGTGGGCGTAACGAGTCACGATGCCCAGACCGTGGTCGATATCGACCATGTTGCCGTAGGCGCCGTGGCGTCCGGCGAACACCACCGTGCCGGCTGCCGAGGCATGGATCGGGGTCCGCGACCGGGCGGCGAAATCCAGCCCCTCATGCCGGGAACGGCGACCCGTGAACGGATCGGTGCGCGCGCCGAACCCGCTGGACCGGCGATAATCGCCCAGTATCGGCACGCTGAGCGGCAGCCGGTTGGCGACGTCCCTCAGATCGCTCGCCCGATCGACGAGATCGACCAGTTCCGCGCCCAGCGTATCGTCGCCCTTGTCGTCCAGGTTAGGCGGAGACGGCGGAAGCGGGATCAGCGGACCGCCGACACCCGCCGTCGTGGGCGTCACGCCGCCGCGCAGACGCTGGATCAGGCTGTCTATGTCGAGCCCGGTATAGGAGAGGCTTTCCTCCATCCCCGCCACGTGGATGTCCGTCCGTTCGCGAAGCTGCGCCAGCAATTCCTGCTGTTCGATCCGCAGCCCGTCGAGACGGTCCCTCAGGATGGCGACCTCGATGGTCAGGGATGTCCGTTCCGATGCGATGCGCTCGGATCGCGCCCATTGGTCGAGCGCGCCGCTATAGACCGATCGCAGGGAGCCGGCCAGCATGCCGACGCGCGCCTGTTCTTCTTCCAGTGCGGCGCTGAGATCGGCCGCGCGCCGTTCCGCTTCATCCGCCCGCCGTTCCGCAGCCGATTTCGCCAGCGCCAGCGTCTCCACCCGCGCCGACAAGGCCTCGATATCCGCCTGGGCGTCGTCCAAGGCCGATTGGTTCTCGGCCAGCGCCGCTGCGAACTGCTCCGGCGGGATCATGGTCGCCGCCCACCACCCCGACGCCGCGGCGGCAATCCATCCTCCGAGAGAGAAGACGGCAAGCAAGGCGACAGTGCGGGACGGGGTAGGGAGTTTTCGGTTGCGGAGCCAGGTCAAAAGCGGTCTCGATCAATCACATACTGGGTTGCGGCAGCCAATCGTGGCGCACCTTTCGGGGAAAGCCTGAAGAATTCATGAATGGCGGGCGCCGGCGGCGCGACGTTAAGCAGATCGCGGGACGACCGCAACCGGCCGCGCCCGTGACAAATTGGCGATGATCCTGAACAGCTTCAGGAAGCGGCCAGCGGCTGGGGTGAGGACGCGGAATCCTTCATCGTCAGCTTCACCGCAATCGGCAGCCCGTCCCATTCGCCGTGATGCTGGATATGCGCCCGCGTGACCCACGCCGCCTTGCGGTGGATAAGCGGGACCAGCGGCAGGTCCTTCAGCCCCAGGCGCGAGGCCTGGCGCAGCAGGGCTTCCCTTCCGCCGGATTCCGGAAGCGCGTTGGCCTGGGCCAGCAATTGATCTATCCGCTCATTGACATAGCCGCCCCGGTTGGCACGTCCCGATCCGCGGACGGAATCGCGGCTGGCCAGCAGGCCGTTGACGGAATAGGACGCCTCCCCGACCCATCCGATCCAGGTGGCCAGCCAGATGCTGAACAGGCCGCGCGTCGCCTGGACATAGAAATCGTCGGTCGGCAGGACTTCGAACCGCGTCTCGATGCCGATCATCATCAGCATCTCGCAGATCGCGCGGAACAGCATCCTCCCGTTCAGGAGACAGCTTGCGGGACCGTGCAGGGTGACCGCGAACCCGTCCTTGTAGCCGGCTTCCGCCAGCAGCCCGCGCGCGCGCTCGAGGTCATGGGCCAATTCCCCGTCGATGGAGGGGTCGTGCCCGATATAGCCTTCCGGCATCAATTGTCCGGCCGGAGTGCTGAGGCCCTCCAGCACCACATCGGCGAGGAACCGCCGATCCATCGCCAGCGAAACCGCCTTGCGGACCCGCTGGTCGAGGAACGGGTTGCGATCGAGAGGCCGGCCCTGCCGATCCTTGACGAAGGGCGTGGTCTGGCGCGCCAGATCGAACTGTATATAGGTCAACCGGTTGGAGAAGCTGTCGCTGATCGCCAAATCCGACTCCCCGCGCAACGAATGCATGACTTCCGGCTGGGTGGTCGACAGAACGTCGACCTCCTTCCGCCAGAAGGCGTCGAGGGTCGCTTCCGCGCCGCCATACCAGCGCAACGCGACTTCCCGCCAGAGCGGCGGACGCCCCCAATAGCGCCGGTTGGCGTGCAGGATGACCATTGATCCCGAATCCCAGTCCGCTATGCGATAGGGCCCGGTGCCGACAAGCTGGGAAGGCTGGGAGATCGGCCCGCCCAGCGACCATGCGTCGTTCGCCCGCATGATCGACATGCGAACGAAGTTCCGCGGCAGGTCGGGATAAGCGCCTTCGGTGGTCACCTCCACCGTCCGGGAGTTGGGCGCCCTGACCGACCGGATGCCGTGCGTGTCAATATTGTAGAGTCCGTCCCGGTCCGGTATCTCGCGGAGCCGATCGAAGGTCGCCACGACATCGGTGGCGTCGAACGGCGAACCGTCATGGAACGACACGCCCTGGCGCAGGGTGAATTCCCAGGTGACGTCGTCGACCTGACGCCAATCGGTGGCAAGGCCGGGCTGAAGGCGGAAATGGGCGTCATAGGCGACCAGCGTGTCGAACACGTGGCCGCCGACGATCATGTTGCTGTCCTGGCTATGGAAATGAGGGTCGATGCAGGTCACCGGCCGGTCGAGCGCGATCGTCAGCCGGCGGGTGCCGTCCAGGACCTCCGCCCCGCTCCCGGCCGCGAGCATGTCGAGCGGCAGGAAGAGCCGGAACTCCGACCCCGAGCCGGGCGCGCTCTCCGCCTCAAGGAAGCCGCCCAGCATCGCCGCGAGCCGCCTCGAGATATGGAGACCGAGTCCCGTGCCGCCGTAATTGTCGGCGGTCATCGGATCGGCCTGCTCATATTCGTTGAAGACCTTGTCGAGTTGCTCCGGCGTCAGCCCGATGCCCGTGTCGCGGACCGTGAAGACCGCCCAGTCCGACCCTTCGCGCGAACGGTGGCTGAAGCAGAGATCGATCCGCCCGCCCTGGGGCGTGAACTTGATCGCATTTCCCAGCAGGTTGATCAGGATTTGCTTGCTGCGCACCGGGTCGGTCACCAGCCGCCCCACATCCCCGTCCGTCGCCACCGTCAGCGTGTTCCCGGCCGTCAGCGCCACCGGCGCCAACGTCCGGTTGAGGTCGACCAGTAGCCGCCGGACGTCCATCGGTTCCGTGTGGACGTCAAGCCGCCCGGCCTCCAGCTTGGAAAGGTCGAGAAGATCGTCGATCAGCCGCAGGAGGTGCAGGCTGCTGGCGCGGATGTCGCCGGCATATTCCACATATTTCGGCATGCCCAGCGGGCCGAGAAGCTGGTCGGCCAGCATCTCTGAGAAGCCGATGATCGAATTGAGCGGCGTGCGCAGATCGTGCGCCATGCTGGCGAAGAACAGCGACTTGTTGCGGTTGTTGTGCTCCGCCTTGTCGGCCCGTCCCTCCAGCGTATCGCGCTCCTCCGTCGAGCGGAGATAACGCTCCAACATCCCGGCGACCAGCGGGTCCAGCTGTCCTTCGTTCGTCCTTTCGGGGTCGGCTTTGCTGTCCTCATTCATCGGTCCGATCATGCCCCCTTCGATCGCCCCAATTCGGATTGGGTCCGATCATCATCCCTGCCAGATCGGCAGCATACCGAAATTACAGGATGTGGAGAACGCATCATCCAAAACCGCAGGGATATAATATTGCACGATATTTTGGTTAATTTGCCGAACGGCGACGCTGAATGTAATAATCGGTCTCGTTCCGACCCATTGGCCCCGAAGCCGACAAAGGAGAAACAGCCATGTGTCCTCCAGGGTGTCTCGAAATGGTTCGCCGCCGCCTGAACCGCCGCGACTTCTTCAAGGGCTCGGGGATCGCACTGGCCGCCGGCGGCGCGAGCCTGGCCCTGCCGGCGTCGCGGCCCCGCGCGGCGGAACCGCGCAGCTTCAGCAGCGTGGTCGATCTGACCCATACGCTGGTCGAGGATTTCCCGACCTATTTCGGCGACCAGCAGCTTTCGATCGAGACGCTGACGACCTTCGATCCGGACGGCCTCAATATGAAGCGCTGGACGCTTCACGAACATACCGGAACCCATCTGGACGCGCCGCTGCACTTCTCCGCCGACGGCGCGTCGGCGGACGAGATCCCCGTGGAGGATCTGGTCGTGCCGCTGGCCGTGGTCGACATAGCCGCTCGCGCGGCCGATGATCCCGACGCCCAGTTGACGCCCGACGACATCGCCGGATGGGAGGCCGAACACGGGCCGTTGCCCGAGGCCTGCTGCGTCGCGCTCCATTCCGGCTGGGATCGTCATGTGGCGACGCCGATGTTCCGCAACGCCGACGAGGATGGCGGGATGCATTTCCCGGGCTTCCATCCGGAAACGACCGACATGCTGGCGAGTGAACGGTCCGTGGTCGGAATCGCCGTCGATACGCTGTCGCTGGATTACGGCGCTTCGGCCGACTTCGCCGTCCACAATGAATGGCTGCCCAGCGGCCGGTGGGGACTGGAATGCGTCGCCAGCCTATCCTCGCTGCCAGCGGCCGGCGCGACCATCATCGTCGGGGGCCCCAAGATCAAGGGCGCGACCGGAGGCCCCAGCCGGATATTCGCCCTGGTCGCCTGATTCCGCCTTTTCCTTCCGTTAGGGAATTTCCCGGATGGTCGACGCGTAATCGCGACGCCGGGCGGCACGATGGCGGCCGGTTTCCGTGAGGCTGGAGACCTTGTTCCATGACCATGCCGGCATCTCCCCCATCCGACGGCCACCGGCCGGCCTGGCGCCGGTGCGCCGACCGGCTGTTCGACCCGGTCAGCGTCGCGTCGCTGGTCGTCTTCCGAATCCTGTTCGGGACGATCATGGTCTGGGAGGTGCTACGCTACGCCAATCGCGGATGGATCGAGGCGTTCTATCTCGATCCGGAATTCCTCTTCACCTATTACGGCTTCGAATGGCTGGCCCCGCTGGGCGGCGTCGGGCTCCACTGGCTTTTCTACGGCCTTGGCGTGCTGGCGGCGATGATCGCGGTCGGCGCGTTCTACCGGATCGCGACGATCCTCTTCTTCCTAGGCTTCACCTATGTCTTCCTGCTGGACCAGGCGCGCTACCTCAACCATTTCTACCTGGTCTCGCTGGTCGCCTTCCTGATGTGCTTCATTCCCGCGCATCGGGCATGGTCGGTGGATGCGGTCCTGCGGAAAGGCTTCTGGTCGGACACCGTTCCACGCTGGTCGATATGGCTTCTGATCGTCCAGTTCGAGATCATGTACATCTTCGCCGGGCTGGTGAAGATCAACGGCGACTGGCTGCGGCTGGAACCGATGAGCATGTGGCTCGGCAATCGCACCGACTTCCTCTTCATCGGTCCGCTGTTCGCCTATCAGCCCGTGGTCGCCATAGCCGCCTATGGGGTCATCCTCCTGCATGTCGTCGGCGCGCCGCTGCTGCTCTGGAAACGCACGCGGCCATGGGTGTTCTCGCTCTATGTCGCCTTCCACTTCGCCAACCACCTCCTGTTCCAGATCGGCATCTTCCCGTGGCTGGCGATCGCCGGGACGCTGATGTTCTTCGAGCCGGACTGGCCGCGACGCTTCGCCCGGCTGGCGCGCGATCGGTTAGCAGCCGCCGGAGCGGCGATCGGAGACATAGCAGACCGCGCTCGGAAGGCCGCGCCGCCCTATCGGGCTACGCCATCCCTAATCCTCCGGACGGTGGTCATCGCGGGTGTCGCCTGCTGGACGCTCTTCCAGATCCTGATGCCGATGCGCCACCACCTTTATCCGGGGGATACGAGCTGGCACGAACAGGGGCATCGTTTCGCCTGGCAGATGAAGCTGAGGCAGAAATCGGCGACGACGGTCTTCATGGTCGCCGACCCCGCCACGGGGGACGTATGGAAGATCGATCCGCTGGATTATCTGAGCGACCGCCAGGACCGCTACATGGCCGGCCGCCCCGACATGATCCTGCAGTTCGCCCATCATCTGGAGGATGTCTGGGCGGAGGAGTACGGGATAGAGGATGTCGAGGTCCGGGCGCTCAGCTTCGCGTCGCTCAACGGCCGGGAGCCGCAGCTTCTGGTCGATCCCTCCAGGGATCTGACGGAGATCGAACGCTCCCTCGCCCCTGCCGACTGGATCATGCCCCTGACCGAACCCCTGCGCCGCCCCGAAAGCCAGGTCGCGGACGGGGGCTAGCGCCGTCCCGTCAGCCGTCGTCTTCCGATCAAGGACAGTGTCAGGTTCCGC
This sequence comes from Inquilinus sp. CAU 1745, assembly GCF_039839375.1. Lineage (NCBI taxonomy): Bacteria > Pseudomonadati > Pseudomonadota > Alphaproteobacteria > Rhodospirillales > Rhodospirillaceae > Inquilinus > Inquilinus sp. CAU 1745. Next base: position 31,838 of record NZ_JBDOQU010000005.1, on the reverse strand, counting down.
CCCGCGCGCAGCGACGGGTAGAGCGCCCGCGACAGGGCGGGGGAGCGGAAGATGGCGGCGTTCAGCCGGTTGAAGAGCCCCGACCGGCTACCGAGCATGGCCAGCACGTTCAGGCAGTCCGCGCCGTGATAGAGGCGGCCGCCCATCTTCAGCACCATGCCCTGGTCCAGGTCGAGTCCCGCTTCGCGGACCTCCTCCACCAGCGGCCCGCCCTTCCGCGCGTCGACCAGTTCCAGGACGCCGACCGACCGGCGCACCCTCACATACCGGGCATAGGCCGTGCAGAACGGGCACGCACCGTCATAGACCAGCCAGGCGGCCTTTGGAGGGTCTCCACTCATCCGGCCGAAGATAGGGCGGGATCGCGGATAAAGCGACGATTGCCCTATTCCGCCGACTGCGGCTTTGCGGATAGGCTTCATGTCCCATCCATCGGCGCGAGGCGAGATCATGACCTATATCCTCTACGGCGAACCCGGCAGCGGTTCCTTCACGCCGGAGGCGCTTCTGGCCGAAGCGGGCGCTGAGGTCGAGAAGAAGTGGCTGGACCTTTCACGGGACGAGCAGCTTGACGAGAACTACAAGCGCGTCAATCCGATGGGACGCGTGCCGACGCTGATCCTCCCCGACGGGACGATCATGACGGAATCCGCCGCGATCATCCTGACGATCGCGGAGCGCCATCCGGAGGCGGAGCTGCTGCCTCCGCCGGCCAGCCGCGAACGCGCGCTCGCCTATCGCTGGATGATGTTCATCGCGTCGAACATCTATGAAGCCGTCAGCCGGGAGGACTATCCCGCCCGCTTCACGACCGATCCGGCCGGCGCCGACGGGATCAAGGAAGCCGCTACGATGGAGCTTCGGCGGCTCTGGACGCTGCTGGACCGCACGCTGAACCCGTCGCCCTACGCGATCGGCGACCGCTTCACGGCGCTGGACGTCTATATCGCCAATCTCAGCCGCTGGATCGTCGGCGCGGAATGGCGAGCGGAACATTGCCCGCGGCTGGATCGCCTGGCCGAAGCCGTCGCCCAGAGGCCGAAGATCGCACCGATCTGGCGCGCCCATTTCGGCTGAAGAGAGAGGCTGCGAGGCCGCGCCGGAAGGAGAAGAACCGGGCGGGGTTTCGGCCGGCATCGACACCGTATGGATGCTGGATCAAGTCCAGCATGACATTGTTTTTGTTGGTCATTCCGGACTTGATCCGGAATCCATGCGATGTCGGACGCGAGTCCGGCATGACGATGGTGGTGGCTGCGAGGCCTTTCCCCCAAGCCTTCAGATAGCGTCCAGCGCCTGGCCGAGGTCCGCGATCAGGTCTTCGGCATGTTCGATGCCGACGGAGACGCGGATGGTGGAATCGGAGATCCCGATCCGCTCCCGCGTTTCCTTCGGCACGCCGGAATGGACGGTCGTGGCGGGATGGCAGACCAGCGATTCCGTCCCGCCCAGGCTGACCGCCAGCTTGAAGATGCGCAGCGCGTTCAGGAACTTGAACGCCTCCGCCTCGCCGCCGGCGATGTCGAAGGAGAAGGTGGTCCCGGCGGCCGAGCACTGCCGGTCGAAGAGGGCGCGGGCCGGGGTCCCCTCCTCCAGCAATGCTGGATAATAGACTTTCCGCACCGCCGGATGGTGGGACAGGAAGAAGGTGACGCTTTCGGCATTCCGGCAGGCGGCCGACATGCGCAGGGACAGCGTCTCCAGCGACCGGCCGATCATCCAGGCGGAATGCGGATCGAGCTGCGTGCCGATGGCGCCGCGCAGCATCTTCACCGGGCGGATCAGATCCTTCCGGCCGAGCGTCGCGCCGGCCACGAGGTCCGAATGACCGCCGACATATTTGGTCAGCGAATAGACGACGATGTCCGTGCCATGCTCCAGCGGCTTCTGGAAGATCGGGCCCAGCAGGGTGTTGTCGCAGACGACGATCGGGCGATGATCCTGGCGTTCGGCGATATCGTCGGCGACGCGCCGCACCAGCGCGAGATCGACCAGGCTGTTCAGCGGATTGGACGGCGTCTCGACCAGGATCACGGAGACTCGGCCTTTCGCCAGCGCCGCGTCGGCGGCGGCGCGCACCGCCTTCTCGTCCACCCCGTCGACGAACCCGACCGAGGCGATTCCGAAGGGCTGCAGCGTCTTGGCGATCAGCGTCTCCGTCCCGCCATAGAGCGGCTGGCTGTGCAGGATCACGTCGCCCGGCCGGGCGTAGGTGAGCAGCGTGGTCGAGATCGCGGACATGCCGCTGGAGAAGATCGCGCCGGATTCCGCCCCTTCATAGACGGCCAGCCGGTCTTCCACGATCTCGCTGTTGGGATGGTTGAACCGGGAATAGACGAGGCCCGGCGTCGCGCCCGGTTCGGGCTCCCGCCGGCCGGCGGTGTAGTCGAAGAAGTCGCGGCCGTCTTCCGCCGACTTGAAGACGAAGGTCGAGGTCAGGAAGATCGGCGGCTTCACCGCGCCTTCGGACAGCACCGGATCGTAGCCGTAGCCGAGCATCATGGTTTCGGGATGCAGGCGATGGTCGCCGATATGGTCCTTGCGATAGTCCGAGGGCATGGGATGCTCCTTGTTTCCGGGCCGCCGCCGGTGTAGGCGCGGCCGATTTGGGCCCGTGATAGGCTCTCGTCACCAACGCGGCAAGGATGGAGCGGTTTCGAAGCGAAGAGGGCGCGCCCATCGGACGCGCCCTCTTCCCGGTCCTCAGCCGAACACGACGCTGGGCAGCCAGGTCGCGAGCTGCGGGAAGAACCACAGGAGCGCGATGCCGGTGATCTGGAGCAGCACGAACGGCGCGACGCCCTTGTAGATGTCCGTCGTCTTCACCTCCCGCGGCGCGACGCTGCGCAGGTAGAACAGCGAGAAGCCGACCGGCGGGGTGAGGAAGCTGGTCTGAAGATTGACGCCGATGATGACGCCCAGCCACACCGGATCGATGCCCATCTTGAGCAGGATCGGCGCGGTCAGCGGCATCACGATGAAGATGATCTCGAACGTGTCGAGGATGAACCCCAGCACGAACATCAGGATCATCACGAACAGCATGGCGCCGATGGCCCCGCCCGGAAGCTGGGCCAGGAATTCCTCCAGCAGCACGTCGCCACCCAGCGTCCGGAAGACCAGGGCGAACAGCGACGCGCCGAACAGGATGATGAAGACCATGGAGGAAATCTGCATGGTCGAGACCATGACCTGGCGCAGCGTCCGGTAGTTCAACTGCCTGTTGAGCGCCGCCAGGACCATCGCGCCGACCGCGCCGACCGAGGCCGATTCCGTGGGCGTGGCAACGCCGGCGAGGATCGAGCCGAGAACGGCGATGATCAGCAGGAAGGGCGGCAGCAGGGAAACCAGCACGTCGCGGCCCAGGTTGGCCTTGTCCTCCGCCGTCATCACCAGCGCCGGGGCCGCCTTGGGCCGGAAGGTGGCGACGATGAGCGTATAGAGCAGGTAGAGCACGACCAGCGACAGGCCGGGGATGAAGGCGCCGGCGAAGAGGTCGCCGACCGAGACGACGCTGGGCGCGAAGTTGCCCAGCTCGCGCTGCGCCTCAGCATTCGCGCCCTGGATGATGTCGCCCATGAAGATGAGGACGGTCGAGGGCGGGATGATCTGCCCCAGCGTGCCCGAGGCGCAGATGATGCCGCTGGCCAGCTTCGGGCTGTAGCCGGCCCGCAGCATGGCGGGCAGCGACAGGAGGCCCATCGTGACCACGGTCGCGCCGACCACGCCGGTCGAGGCGGCCAGCAGCGCGCCGACGATGATGACGGAGAGGCCGAGGCCGCCGCGCATCGACCCGAACAGCTTGCCCATCGTCTCAAGGAGGGCTTCCGCGATCTTCGATCGTTCAAGCACCACGCCCATGAAGACGAAGAGCGGCACGGCGACCAGCACCTCGTTCGTCATGTAGCCGAACCAGCGCGGCGTGATAAAGCCGAAATCGCGGGGATCGAAGACCCCGAAGGCATAGCCGATGCCTGCAAACAGTAGGGAGACGCCGGCCAGCGTGAACGCCACCGGGAACCCCAGCATGAGGAAGCCGATCACGCCGAAGAACAGGGTGACGCTCAGAATCTCGCCGATAAGAACCGGATCCATGATCTTCAGGCCCCTTCCCTGTGCTCAACGTCGGCTTCCGGCATGCCGCCGGGAAGAAGGTCCTGCCGCCCGCCGAGGACGACGATGCTGCGCGCGGCGAGCGACAGCCCCTGGAGGCCGACCAGCCAGACGAAAAGCAGCACGCAGGTCTTCAGGACGAAGAGGCCCGGCATGCCGCCGACATTGCTGGAGGCTTCATGGAGCCCCCAGGACCGCATGACGTAGGGCCAGCCGCAATAGCTGACGACGGCGACCAGCGGCAGCAGGAACAGGCAGACGCCGATCAGGTTGATGATCGCCTTATAGCGGGGGCTGGCCGGGTGATAGATGATGTCCACCCGCACATGATGTTCGTGCCGAAGGGCATAGGATGCGCCCAGCGTGAAGACGGCGGCGTGGAGCCAGACGTAAAGGTCCTGCATCCAGACGAAGCCGATGGAGAAAGCGTAGCGCAGGACGACGACGGAAAAGCAGACGGCGACGACGCCGATCGTCAGCCATGAGACCAGACGACCGACCCGGTCGCTGAAATCGTCGACCAGCCGCACGAACAGGACGAGTGCGGACAATTGGACCTCCCAGGAATACCCCCTACTCCGGACGGTAAGGCCGCCGCCGGGGGGCATCGCTTTAGCGGACCCGTTCGATAATTGCCAGCCTCTTGGGAGAGACCTCGCCACATACAAGTCTGGCGCGTAGCCGAACCGAAAGAATGTTCCGGAAACGAAAAAGCCCCGGCACGAACGCCGGGGCCCTTCCGTAGTCGAGTCGGGTTCGGGTTCAGGCCCGGCCTTCGCCCTTCACCTTGCGCACCAGCGACCATGCGGCTGGCAGCAGCGAGGCTGCCAGCGCCAGCTTCAGCGCGTCGCCGATGAGGAACGGATAGAACCCGCCGGTAAGCGTGGCCTGGAGATCATGGGTCCAGGCAAGGTGCAGCCAGGCGAGGCCCGGCAGGTAGATCAGCGCGTTGCCGATCAGCAGCGCAAGCGCCGCCGTCGCGACCTTGCGGCCCCAGCCCAGATCGGCGAGGAAGCCGACCGCCGCGCCACCCAGCAGGAAGCCGAAGATGTAGCCCATCGTCGGTCCACCCGTCAGGAAGGCCTGGCCGCCGGCGAAGACCGGCATCCCCATCGCGCCTTCCAGGATGTAGAGGCCGATCGCGGCGGCGGCCAGCCGGCCGCCATAGGCCATGCCGAGCACCAGCGTCGCGAAGGTCTGCATGGAAACCGGCACCGGCCACATCGGCACCTGGATCTGCGCGCTGACCGCCATCAGGGCCGATCCGGCGAGGACCAGCAGGATATTGCGGAGCCAGACCTGCCGCCCCTCGGCCGGCCACACGGCGGCCATCAGGGAGGCGCTTCCCAGGGAGTTGGTTTGTGTCGTCATCGGCCTTCTCTCGTCCTTTCGGATCTTCCATGAACCGCCGCTTCCTATAGTCCCGACGGTCGCCCAAGTAAATCTTCGGGAGGTTTTCCGGCTGGTCACCCCCGACCTGATCGGGGGTCCAGGCGCCTTGCCGGTTGCCGCCTTCACCGGAAGGGGGGCGGCTGTTCGATCGTGCCCCTGGATGCCCGATCAGGTCGGGCATGACGTTCCTCCACGTCAGGTTCGTCTAGCCGAAGCGGTTGGCCTTGGGGAAGCCCTTGGGAACGAGGCGGCCGGTCTGGGCGCGTTTGCCGATGGCGGCCAGGAGTTCGTCCCGCGTGAAGGTGCGTCGGCCCCAGGAGAGGCCGGTCTCCATCGGGAAGGTGACGAGGTCGGCCAGGGTCGCGCCCAGATATTTCTGCAGGATCACGCCGCGGCCGCGCGCCATTTCCGGCACCTCCTCCAGCGGGAAGCAGAGCAGCTTCCGGTTCGTCCCCAGCACGGCGACCCAGTCGCCGGCGACCGGCGCGCAGATCGCCGCCTCCACGTCGCCGGAGACGTTCAGCACCTGTTTCCCGGCGCGGGTCTGGCCCAGCACGTCGGCCTGGCGGACGACGAAGCCCCTGCCGTCGGCCGAGGCGACCATAAGCTTCCCTTTCGGATCGTGCCGGAACATGGTCACGATGTCGGAATCGTTGCCGAGATCGACCATGAGCCGCACCGGCTCCCCGAACCCGCGCCCGCGCGGCAGCTTGTCGGCCGCGAGCGTATAGAAGCGCCCGTTGGTGGCGAACAGCACCAGCCTGTCGGTGGTTTCCGCGTGGAGGACGAACTTCTCCCGGTCACCATCCTTGTACTTCACTTCCGACACGTCGGCGACATGGCCCCGGACGCTGCGGATCCAGCCCTTGGCGGAAAGGAAGATCGTGATCGCCTCCCGCTCCACGAACGCTTCCAGCGGCACCACGACCGCCGACGGAGCCGATCCCACTACCGTTCGGCGGCGGCCGATAGCGGTATCCTTGCCGAACTTCTCCCGCGTCTCCCGGACCTGGAGGGCGAGCGCGCGCCAGCGGCGGCCTTCCTTCGCCAGCAGGTCGACAAGGTCCGCCCGCTCCGCCGAGAGCGCCTCATGCTCCTTCCGGATCTCAATCTCCTGGAGCTTGTGGAGGGCGCGGAGGCGCATGTTCAGGATGGCGTCGGCCTGGGTTTCGGTCAGCCCGAAGCGGGCGATCAGCTCGGCCTTCGGTTCATCGGCCGTCCGGATGATGTGGATCACCTCATCCAGGTTCAGATAGGCGATCAGGTAGCCGGCCAGCACCTCCAGCCGCTGATCTATCTTCTCCAGCCGGAATTGCGAGCGGCGGACCAGCACCTCGTGCCGATGGTCCAGGAAGGCGTCCAGAGCCTCCTTCAGATTCATCACGCGCGGCACGCCGGAAGCGTCCAGCACGTTGAGGTTGAGGCTGATCCGGCTCTCAAGCTCCGTCTGACGGAACAGGTGCTCCATCAGCATGCCGGCGTCGACATTCCGGCTCTTGGGAACGAGGACGAGGCGGATATCCTCCGCCGATTCGTCGCGCACATCCTCCAGGAGCGGCAGCTTCTTCGCCAGCAGAAGGTCCGCGATTTTCTCCACCAGCCGCGATTTCTGGATCTGGTAGGGCACCTCCGTCACGACGATCTGGTACTGGCCGTGGCCCAGATCCTCCTTCATCCAGCGCGCCCGGACACGGAAGCCGCCACGGCCGGTGGCATAGGCCTCCCGCACAGCGGCGGGCGTCTCCACCAGTTCGCCGCCGGTCGGGAAATCGGGCCCGGGGACGAAGCGGATCAGGTCGTCTACCGTGACCTCACCGCCCTTCTGGCGGGATTCGATCAGATGAAGCAGCGCGTCGCACAGCTCCCCCGCATTGTGCGGCGGGACGGAGGTCGCCATGCCGACCGCGATGCCCTGGGAGCCGTTGGCCAGCAGGTTGGGGAAGGTCGAGGGGAGGACCACCGGCTCCTCCCCATCCTCGTCATAGGTGTTGCGGAAATCGACCGCGTTCTCGTCGATCCCGTCCAGCAGCGCCTGGGCGACGGCGGTCAGCCGGGCTTCGGTGTACCGCATGGCCGCGGCGTTATCGCCGTCGATATTGCCGAAATTGCCCTGCCCGTCGACCAGCGGGTAACGCTGCGCGAAATCCTGCGCCAGCCGGACCAGCGCGTCATAGACGGACTGGTCGCCATGCGGGTGGAACTTACCGATGACGTCGCCGACCACGCGGGCGGACTTCTTCGGCGCGGAGCCGGGATCGAGCCGCAACTGCCGCATGGCGAAGAGCAGCCGGCGATGGACCGGCTTCAGCCCGTCGCGCACGTCGGGCAGCGAGCGGGAAGTGATGGTCGACAGCGCGTAGCTGAGATACCGGTCGCCCAGCGCGGTGGCGAGCGGGATCGGCTGGATGTTCTGCGGGACGGCCTGGGCGTCGGAATTCTTGGTCATGATGTCGGCAAGCTACCAGATGTGGTGGCCATCTTGCGATAGCGTTCTACAAATCGTTCCCTGGCGGGCGGGACGTTTAGATGCGCCTGGGCGAAGAGGTTGCGGGCGAGGAAATGGCCCGTCATCTCCAGCCCGGCCAGGATGGCGGGCGGATCGGCCTCGCCGCGTCCGACCAGGAAGCCGGGCAGCGGCAGCAGCCGGTCGCGATAGGGCTCCCCCGCCGACAGCGACACCGCCCGGCCGGAGCGAGGGCTGACCCAGGCCAGGGAATCATTGACGCCGGTCGCGGCGCAACGCTGGAGATCCAGCCCGAACCCGAGCGCGCCCAGCAGCCCGATCTCCCACTGGACATAGGCAGCGTCCCAGAAATCCCCCTCCAGCGCCGACAGGAGGGCGTCGAAGCCCTGATGGATGGCGGGATAGGGCGCGCGTTCGGGCAGCGCCGCCTCGACCAGCGCGCAGGCGGAGGAGAGCGCCGCCAGCCGCAGCGGGTCGTCGATCAGCGCCGCCGGTCCGCCGTCCAGCGGCTCCAGCGCGTAGCTTCCCAGATGGTCGGAGAGCCGTGCCCGCCATGCGGCCCTGACGCGCGCGCCGGGCTGGAGCTGGGCGCGCAGGCGCTGGCCCCGCGCCAGCCCGGCATGGCGGCCGTGCCCTTCGGTCATCAGCATGACGATGGAGCCCGTCTCCCCATGCCGGCGGGCGGAGAGAACGATGCCGTCATCCTGCCAGTCCATCGCGGTCTCAGCCCTCCGCCGCGCTGGGGGCGGCGACGCGGTCCTCCGTCCCTCGCCGGAAGACGGCGAGGGCGTAGAGCAGGCTGGCCGCGCCCAGCGCCAGCAGCAGCCCGTGGGGATGCCACAGCCGCATGGCGCCGCCGCTGACCAGCGGGCCGACGATCATGCCGATGGTGTAGGCCAGGATGTAGACCGTGTTCGCGGAGGCGAGGTCGCCGTCCTGGAACCGTTCGCCCAGCAGGATCAGCCCCAGCGTATAGAAGGCCGCGACCGAGCCGCCCCAGATGAACAGCACCGGCCAGACGGCGTAGGGCAGTTCCAGCGCCGGGGCGACCAGCGCGATGCACAGCGCCGACAGGAGCGCGACGATCGCCAGCACCCGGCCCCTGTCCATCCGGTCCGCCATCCAGCCGATCGGCGCCTGGAGCGCGATCGCCCCGGCGGAGAAGACGGAGGTGAGCAGGACCGCCGTCGCGGAATCGAAGCCGCTCGCCAGCCCGTAGATCGGGAAGAGGGAGAAGACCGACCCCTCCCCCACTCCGCAGAGGAAGGCCGCGCTGACGGCGAGCGGCGCGGCGCGGAAGGCCGAGCGCAACGCGCCGCGCGCGGCCGGCTTCTCCAGCCGGGGCGCCAGGCGGCGGGCGAGCAGCAACGGGACCAGCGCCGCGGCGAGGATGCCGGCCGCGATAAGGAAAGGCAGCGCGCCCTCCGTGCCGATCAGCGTCAGCAGCAGCGGGCCGCCGGCGATGCCCGCGCCCCAGACCGTGGCGTAGAGGCCGACCACGCGGCCGCGGCTGCCCTCCGCCGGCAGGGCGTTGATCCAGGTTTCGCTGACCACCCATTCCAGCGCGTTGCCGATGCCCATGGCGAAGCGCAGCGCGAGGATCAGCCCCAGCGCGGCGGTGAACGGGATCGACAGCAGCGCCAGCGCGGACAGCGCCGTCCCCAGCGCCAGCGCCGGCACCGGGCCCATCCGGTGGATCAGCGCCGGGATGAACGGGCCGACCAGCAGGATCGCGCCGGCATAGATGGCCGCCGCGACTCCGACCACGAAGGTGGAATGGCCCAGCCGCTCCAGCGTCAGCGACACCAGCGGCGTCGCCATGCTGATCGTCAGCCCGACGCCGAACGCGCCGGACAGCACGGCCGTCAGGCAAAGCGCGCGTTCGGTCGGGGTGAGGTCACGGCCGGTCATGGGGCAAGGTCGCTCCGGTCAGCGGGAAGAAAGGCCGGCAGAGTGGCCTTGTTCGGACATGCCGTCACGTAGGGAAATGTTCCTGCGATGTGTCATCATTTGTCATCATTCGTCATCATCGTGCCGGGCCATGATCGGCGGCGATGGGGCGGCGACGGTGGTATGGACCCCGGATCAAGTCCGGGGTGACGAAAAAAAAACGTCATCATTTGTCATCATTCCATGCCGCGTCGTCATCACACTCTCTCCGCCGACAGGACAGAACCTCACCCAATATATGAATTTAAGCCTAAACTGCAATCCCGGGCTCAAGAGGGAGCAAATGCCCCTGATGCTCGCACAGGTCCGCCCTCACCAACGTCGTCATACTGGACTCCGGATCAAGTCCGGGGCGACGAAGAAGGGTGGGACGGTGCGGCGGCGGGGGTCAGATACCTAGCGAATGGCCGATCCGCGCCATCACGTCGGCCAGCAAGGATGCCGGGGCCTTGCCGATCGGGTCGGCGCGGCGGGTTTCGATCGTGGCGATCTTGCTGGCGCGAACGACCGACGGCGCGGGCAGGCCGGCCTCCGGATAGCGGTCGCCGAAAGGAACATCGTCGGACCAAGACCGGTTTTCGGCGCTGGTGATCATAGCCACCCACAGCAACGTCGCCCGATCCCCCAGCGGCCCTTTGGAAACGACGAGAGCCGGCCGGTGCTGTCGGGTTTCCCTGTCTGTGTAGGGAAAGGGCACACGAACGATATCGCCCTGTTCAAAGTCCGGCATAGGCCTTCCTGTCGGCCTCGCCATTCCATTCGTCGAAGGTCGCGAACGGGTCATCGATGACGGGATCGGCGCGAGAAAGGATCACGCATCCATCCTCGATCCGGTAAGCCAGCGCATCGCCTTCCTTGAGGTGCAGGGCGGCGCGAATCGGCTGCGGGATCGTCGTCTGCGATTTGCTCGTCAGTCGGCTGGTGATCATGGCATTCCTCCGTGCGATCCCAAATGTAAGGAATATCCTTACGCGAAGCAAGATTTGGCTCCACCCTAAGACGAAGAAGGGTCCTAAGGCGCATCGACATTGCCCGGCGTTGGTCTAGAATCACTCCTGTCCTGAAACGATCATCGTGCGGGAGGGCCTCATGCGGCAGGAGATCATCGCCCTATACGACGAATACACCCACAAGGGGATGGACCGTCGGTTGTTCATGGAGCGGCTGGCCGCACTGGCGGGCGGGATGGCCGCCGCGGCCGCGCTGGTGCCGCTGCTGGAGGCGAACTACGCCCATGGGGCGATGACGGAGCCCGACGACCCGTCGCTGACGACGGAGCGGGTTTCCGTGCCGACGGACAGCGGCGAGCTGGCGGGCTACCTGGCCAAGCCGGCCGATGCTTCCCAGCCGCTGCCGGCGATCATCGTGGTGCATGAGAACCGGGGGCTGAACCCGCATATCGAGGATGTGGCGCGGCGGGCGGCGAAGGAAGGATTCCTCGTCCTGGCGCCGGACTTCCTGTCCTCCCTGGGCGGCACGCCGGACGACCCCGACGCGGCGCGGGAGATGTTCGGCGGGCTGGACATGGACCAGGTGACGGCGCAGGCGCGGGCGGCGATCGACTGGCTGGCGGCGCGGGAGGACAGCAACGGCAATGTCGGCATCGTCGGTTTCTGCTGGGGCGGCGGGGTCGTCGGCCGGGTCGCCGTGGCCGCGCCGGAACTGGATGCTGGCGTCGTCTTCTACGGCCCCGCACCGCCTTCGGAAGAGGTGGCGTCCATCCAGGCGCCGCTGCTTCTGCACTATGCCGGGCTGGACGAGCGGATCGGCGCCGGCGTGCCGGATTTCGAGGAGGCGCTGGAGGCGGCGGGGAAAACCTACACGCTGCATATGTATGAGGGCGTCAACCACGCCTTCCACAACGACACGTCCGAAGCGCGCTATGACGAGGAGGCGGCGACCCTGGCCTGGGAACGCACCATCGCCTTCTTCAAGGAGACGCTGGCCGGCTGATTTCGCCTTTTTCGCCTGTGACCACGGATGCAAGGCGGCGTTCGGTCGCAAGACAGGATGCGCAATCGACCCGGCCACGGGATCGGCGATAGTCGACATCGTGTTTAGAGGAGTGCGCCACCCGCCACGGTAGAGCCCGACGAAAGGCCAGGATGCCATGGATTTCGACCCGCTGCTGCTTTCCCGCCTGCAGTTCGCCTTCACGATCGCGTTCCACATCCTGTTCCCGTCCTTCACCATCGGGCTGGCGAGCTGGCTCGCCCTGCTGGAGGCGCTGTGGCTGAAGACGGGGAACGAGGACTACCGGACGATCTACAAGTTCTGGGTCAAGATATTCGCCATCTCTTTCGCCATGGGCGTCGTGTCCGGCGTGGTGATGAGCTACCAGTTCGGCACCAACTGGAGCCGGTTCAGCGAGATCGCCGGCAGCATCATGGGTCCGCTTCTGAGCTATGAGGTGCTGACCGCCTTCTTCCTGGAAGCGTCGTTCCTGGGCATCATGCTGTTCGGCTGGAACAAGGTGGGGCCGAAGCTGCATTTCGTGGCGACGCTGGCGGTCGCCGTCGGCACCCTGATCTCCACCTTCTGGATCCTGTCGGCCAACAGCTGGATGCAGACGCCGCAGGGCTATGAGATCGTGGACGGGATATTCCACCCGGTCGACTGGTGGGCGATCGTCTTCAACCCCTCCTTCCCCTATCGCCTGGTCCATATGACGCTGGCGGCCTACCTGACGACCTGCTTCGTCATCGGCGGCGTTTCGGCCTGGTATCTGTGGCGGGGCGTCCATGTCCGGCTGGCCCGCATCATGTTCTCCCAGGCGATGGGCTTCGCCGTGATCGTCGCCCCGGCGCAGATCGTCGCCGGGGACTTCCACGGGCTGAACACGCTGGAGCACCAGCCGGCGAAGGTCGCGGCGATGGAGGGCCATTGGGAGACCGGGACCGTCCCGCTTCTGCTGTTCGCGGTGCCCGACGAGGAGGCGGAGGAAAATCATTACGAGGTGGCGATCCCCCATCTGGGCAGCCTGATCCTGACCCACAGCCTGGACGGGACGGTGACCGGGCTGAAGGATTTCCCGCCCCAGGACCGGCCGCCGGTCGGCTGGGTGTTCTACGCTTTCCGCATCATGGTCGGCATCGGAATCCTGATGGCGTTCGTCGGGCTGTCCGGCGTCTATCTCCGATGGCGAGGGCGGCTCTACGACACGCGGTGGTTCCAGTATCTCTGCATGGCGATGACGCCGGCGGGCTTCGTCGCCATCCTGGCCGGCTGGACGGTGACGGAGGTCGGCCGGCAGCCCTACGTGATCTACGGGCTGCTGCGAACGGCCGACGCCGTGTCGCCCGTGCCGGGGGCCAGCGTCGCGACCTCCCTCGCCTTCTTCATGATCGCCTACGCCGCGGTGTTCGGCGCGGGGACCTACTATCTTCTGAGGCTGATCGGCCATGGCCCGGTCACGGCGGCCCCCGCCCACACGGCCGACGACATGGCCAAGAGACCGAGCCGCCCGATGTCGGCGGCCGACGAGCCTCCCATCGAAACCGCGGAGCGCCAGCCATGACCGAGATGCTTCCCATCATCTGGGGCGGAATCATCGCCTTCGGCATCGCCATGTACGTGCTGATGGACGGATTCGATCTGGGCATCGGCATCCTGTTCCCGTTCCGGAAGGACGAGGGCGACCGCGACGTCATGATGAACACGGTCGCGCCGATCTGGGACGGCAACGAAACCTGGCTGGTCCTGGGCGGAGCCGGGCTTTTCGGGGCCTTCCCGCTGGCCTACGCCGTCATCCTGCCGGCGCTCTACCTGCCACTGCTGGTCATGCTGATCGCGCTGATCTTCCGGGGCGTGGCGTTCGAGTTCCGTTTCAGGGACGAGCGGCACCGGCCGGGATGGAGCCTGTCTTTCATCCTGGGTTCCGTCCTGGCGACCTTCGCGCAGGGCGTGGCGCTGGGAGCCTACGTCCAGGGTTTCGAGGTTTCGGAGCGGGCGTTTTCCGGCGGCGCGCTGGACTGGCTGACGCCCTTCAGCCTGATGACAGGGGCGGCGCTGGTCGCCGGATACGCCCTTCTGGGCGCGACCTGGCTGGTGATGAAGACGGAAGGCGAGCTTCACCGCTGGGCGCGGAAGGCGGCGGAGCGGGTGCTGATGCTGGTGGTTGCGTTCATGGCCGTGGTCAGCCTGTGGACGCCGTTCCTGGAGAACGATTTCCAGCAGCGCTGGTTCTCCTGGCCCAACATCGCGATCCTTTCGCCTGTGCCCCTGGCCGTGGCCGCCGTCTCCTGGGGCATCTTCTCCGGCCTGAGGCGGGGCGCGGACTGGCGGCCCTTCGTCCTTTCCATGGCGCTGTTCCTGCTGGGCTTCCTCGGCCTTGCGATCAGCATATGGCCGAACGTCATCCCGCCCGAAATCTCGCTCCAGGAAGCCGCCGCGCCACCGGAGAGCCAGATATTCCTTCTGGTCGGGGTGGTCATCGTGGTGCCGATCATCCTCGCCTACACGGCCTATACCTACTGGGTCTTCCGCGGGAAGGTGACGGAAGATGCCGGATACCACTGATCCGGATACCACTGATCGGCCCCTATGGCTGAAGCTGGCCTGGTTCGCCGGGCTGTGGCTGGCCGGGCTGGCGACGGTGGCTGCCGTGGCCTACGGGCTGCGGCTGCTGATGGGGCTGTGACGGTTCGGAATAAACTCGCCATCGGGACGTCGTGAAACTGTAACAAATCCCGTCGTCCCGAGTTCATGCACCATGGATATCCGCCGATACCGCCGCGAGGAAGCCGGCGCCGCCTTGCTGGCGGCCGGCATCATCGCCGCTCTGATCGCCATCGTCATCCTGTTCCCCGCCAGCCGCACGGTCCTGTCGACGGAGGACGGGGTGGTGGAGATGGCCGGCGCGTCTTTCTTCCTGACGGCGGCGATCGCGGCCCTCTACTCGCTCATCCGGCGCGGCTACGCCACCAATTTCCTGCTGCTGCCGATCGTGCTGGGCGTCGTCGGCGCGCTCAGCGAGGTCAGCTTCGGGGCGCGGCATCTGGGGACGCCGGTGCCGGAGATGTATGGCGGCGGCGAGCTGGATGGCGCGCATGACCTGATCGTTCTGGCGGCGCGGCTGCTGGAGACGTTCTGGATGCAGACGCCTTATCTGACGGCGGGCGCGGCCCTGCTGGCGATCGGCATCCTCGGCGCGATCGTCTGGCGGCTGCGCGACGCGCTGGAGCGAGCGGCGGGATATCTGTGGATCCATCACCGCCTGCTCTATCTGTTCGCGGCGGTGCTGGGCCTGGCGCTCGCGATCGACACGGCCATCCAGCATCCGGCGATGCGGCCGGTCGAGGAGATCATGGAGATGGCGGCGGCGCTGGTCCTGCTGTTCTACGCCCTCGCCCTGCACCGCAAGCCCAGGACGATCGAGACGGGGTCGCTGCCGCTGTTGCGCAACCTCGCCGGCCGGATGACGGGGCGAAGCGCGGGCTAAAGGCGGCGAAGCGCCCTCCAACGGCCCTGACATCGATTTGTTTCAGCCCTTAAGCGACCATATTAGCTTACGATAAAGGTGTAGTCCCGAATTCCCCCCGACGGAGACACAGCTCCCCCATGTCCTCCACCGAGATTTCACCCCCCGCGACCATGGACGCGCTGAAGCAGCGTCTGGCCGACATCCATGAGATCATGCCGCCTGACCGGCCCGTCCTCTACCTGGACTATCCGGTTCACCTGAACATCGGCGACAGCCTGATCAACATGGGCACCGAAGCGTTCTTCCAGGATCACGGCCACCGCGTGGTCGGCCGGGCCAGCCTCTACAACTTCACCCCTTCGCTCCAGGCGGCGGTGACACCCGATACGATCATCGCCCTCCATGGCGGCGGCAATCTGGGCGACATCTATCCGTGGCACCAGACCTTCCGCGAGGATGTCGTGGCCGCGTTCCCGGACAACCGGGTCGTCTTCCTGCCGCAGACCATCCATTACGGGTCGGACGAGGCGCTGGCGGCGTCCTCCGACGCGCTGCGCCGGCATGGCGACCTGCACATCCTGGTCCGCGACGAGAAATCCTATGAGATCAGCGCGACCCATTTCACCGAGAACACGGTGATGATTCCGGACATGGCGCACCAGCTCTGGGGCCGCTGGCCGACCGACCTCCCAACGTCGGCCGAAAGCCGGGTTCTGCCTTTCCTGCGCAAGGACGAGGAAGCCGTCGCCATGGAGGGCGACCAGCCTGAGGAAGGCGAGCCGGTCGATTGGGAAGATCTCATCCAGCCGTGGGAGACGCTGATGTTCCGCGCCTGCCGCAAGACCCATTGGCTGGACGGTCGGGTCGACCTGCCGATCGACCCCAGCCGCGCCTGGTACAAGCTCCAGGACCGGATCGTGGAGCGGATGGTCGGCTTCTTCCGCGACCATGAGCATGTCGTCACCAGCCGCCTCCATGGCTGCATCCTCGCCAGCCTGCTGAGTCGGCGGGTGACGCTGCTGGACAATTCCTACGGCAAGCTGTCTGCCTATCACGACGCCTGGTTCGCCGACCATCCGGAGATCATGGCCCGGGCGGCGTGAATCCGGCGGCTCGCGCTCACGGCGGTGGCGCGCCCAGGGTGGTGAGGATCTGGCGGACGAAGGGTTCGGCTGAGAGGATGCCGGGGGAGAGGGGGATGTCTTCCGGAAGGGGCAGCGCCTTGCCGGCCTGGACCATGGGAAGTCCCTGCCAGGCGGGGCTCGTCGTCAACGCGTTGATGGCGGGATCGTCGGCGTCGGCGGCGTAGAGCAGGGTGGCGTCGGGGATTGCTGCCAGCGCCTCGACTTCGACCGTCTGGAAACCGTCATCGTCGAAGCCGCCGGGCCAGGCGTTGACCAGCCCGACCTTCTCCAGCACCAGCGACGCGAACGCGTTGGGCGTCATGACCGCGATCCCCGGCGGATCGGGCAGGATTCGGGCGACGATCACGCGCGTGCCGGCAAGGCCGGCCGCTTCCAGTGCGGCGCGGGCCTGGCTGAAGATGGAGTCCAGATGGGCCTGATGGGCGTCCGCCCGGTCGATCCGGCCCAGCACCACGGCCAGCGTGCGGAAGGTCGAAACTCTCTCCTGATAACGGCTCATGTCGCCGGGGCCGGGACGCGGATCGAACAGGAGGGTGGGCGCGATTCCCGCCAGCCGGCCGTAAAGCCCGCCATGGCCGGGGATCGAACCGACGATCAGGTCCGGCGCCAGTGCCGCGATGGCCCCGAGATCCGGGTCCAGCCGAGGGCCGACATCCACCGCTTTGGCCAAAAGGTCGCCCCCTGCCCTGTTCTCGCGGCGCCAGGAATCGAGATCGGATATCCCGACCGGGGCCAGCCCCAGCGCCAGCAGATCCTCCACATAGACCGGCCCGAGCGCCACCACGCGGTCGAAGCCGTTCAGCACCGCCGGCGGTTCCGGCGTCGGCGTCGCATCCTGCGGATGCGCCCTTCCAGGCAGGAGCATGGGCAGGAGCAACAGGATCGGCAGAAGAAGAAAGCGCATCGGGAGCCTTATGAGAATCGTCGTAGACACCCTTCAACATTGCGGATTTGTAATGTAGCCGAAAGGGCCGGGTCACGTGACGGGGTGTAAAAGGACATCATTGCTTTCGATCAGATGTTCGACGCACACCCCGGACAGGCTGATCGTCTCCTGAAGAGTCCCTCTCTAAAGGCCGGCCCGGTCCCCTCCAGGCCGGCCATTTCTTTGGTCCGTCCCCGCATTCCATTCCGCCTTTCAAACAATTAATGCGGCCGACACCCGGAGGTCATCGGCCATGCGCTATCGATTGGATCGTTCGGGTCGCGCAGGCCCGTGAGCGACTTCAAGGTTCTTCAAGGAACAGGAGCAAGAAACCGATGCGCAAACCCTTTTCCCTTCTCCCCCGCCGATCCCGAGGCAGGGCGGCCGTCGTCGCGCTGCTGATGGGGTCGACCGTGCTGACCGGCGGCGCCATCGTCGGCATGGACCGGATCGTTACCCCCGCCCATGCCGCCACCGCTTCGGAGACCGCCGGCCATCCCGGCAGTTTCGCAGACCTGGTGGAGCGGGTGAGCCCGGCGGTGGTCGCCATCTCCACCACCCAGACCCAGCCCGGCGCACAGGCGCGGCCGATGCCGGACATGCCCATGTTCCCGCCCGGGTCGCCGTTCGAGCACTTCTTCGAGCGGTTCGGCGGACGGCCCGGCCATCCCTCCGAGCCCCGCGAAGTCCACGCGCTGGGATCCGGCTTCATCACCGATCCCGAGGGCTACATCGTCACCAACAACCACGTCATCGAGAACGCCACCGACATCAAGGTGACGCTGAAGGACGGGACTGTCCTGCCGGCGGAGCTGGTGGGGCGCGATCCCAAGACCGACCTGGCGCTGATCAAGGTCGATGCCGAGGAGGACCTGCCCTATCTGGAATTCGGCAACAGCGACGAAATCCGCGTCGGCGACTGGGTGGTCGCGGTCGGCAGCCCGTTCGGGCTGGGCGGCACCGTGACGGCGGGCATCGTTTCAGGCCGCGGGCGCGATATCAATGCCGGCCCCTATGACGATTTCCTTCAGATCGACGCCTCCATCAACCAGGGCAATTCCGGCGGCCCCACCTTCGACGCCGAAGGCAGGGTGGTCGGCATCAACACGGCCATCTACACCCCATCCGGCGGTTCCGTCGGCATCGGCTTCGCCATCCCGTCGAACCTGGCGGCCCCGGTGATCGCCGAACTGCGGGAGGATGGCGAGGTCGATCGGGGCTGGCTGGGCGTGCGTATCCAGGAGGTAACGCCCGAGATCGCGGAAAGCCTGGGCATGGAGGAGCATGAGGGCGCGCTGGTCGCCGCTGTCGAGCCCGAAAGTCCCGCCGCCAAGGCCGGCCTGCAACAGGGCGACGTGATCGTCACCTATGACGGCCAGCCGATCGAATCCATCCGCGACCTGACCTACGACGTGGCCGCGACGACGGCCGGCGACGAGGTCGAGATGGTGGCGGTCCGCGACGGCAACCGCCAGACGCTGAACGTGACGATCGGCGAATTGGAAGAGACCATGGTCATGGCCTCCACCGACCCCGCCTCGCCGGAAGGCGACACCACGCTGGGGCTGGCGCTCACCTCGCTGGACCAGGCGACGCGCCAGCGGTTCGGCATCGATCCGAAGGTCGAGGGCGTGCTGGTCGTCGGCGTGCAAGACCCCGAGACGCCGCTGCGTCCGGGCGACGTGATCGTGGAGGCCGGATCGCACCCCGTCACGAACCCGAACCAGGTGGCCGAGGAAGTCGACGCCGCGAAGGATGAAGGCCGGAACGCCGTCCTTTTCCTGGTCAATCGCGGAGGAACACAGCAGTTCCTGGCGGTCGAGATCGATAAGGCCTGATCGGGCGTCAACCGAAGGAGGGGCCGGGCCATCGCCCGGCCCTTTCCGCCTCTCCGCTTCATCCCCTATAGTCCATGTCCATGAAAATCCTGGTCATAGAAGACGACAAGCAGGCCGCTGCCTATATGGTCAAGGGCCTGAAGGAAAGCGGCCATGTCGTCGATCACGCCGCGGACGGCACGCAGGGCCTGTTCCTGGCCGGCAGCGAGTTCTACGACGTGATGATCGTCGACCGCATGCTGCCCGGTCGGGACGGCCTGTCGCTGATCGAGGTGCTGCGCGCGGCCGGCAACCAGACGCCGATCCTGATCCTGAGCGCGCTGGGCAGCGTCGACGACAGGGTGCGCGGCCTGCGCGCCGGCGGCGACGACTATCTGACCAAACCCTACGCCTTCACCGAACTGGTGGCGCGGATCGACGCGCTGGGCCGGCGGAGCGCCGGGGCGACGCCGGACACCAAGCTGGAGATCGCCGATCTGGAGATGGATCTGCTGGCCCGCACGGTCCGCCGGGGATCGAAACCGATCGACCTGCTGCCGCGCGAGTTCAAGCTGCTGGAATATCTCTTGCGCCATGCCGGGTCCGTGGTGACCCGGACGATGCTGCTGGAGAATGTCTGGGACTATCATTTCGACCCGCAGACCAACGTCATCGACGTGCATATCGCCCGGCTGCGCCAGAAGATCGACCGCGACTTCACGCCGCCGCTGATCCATACGGTGCGCGGCGCCGGATACTGCCTGCGTGCCTAGCACCGCCAACCTTCTCCGGACCACGACCTTCCGGCTGGCCGTCCTCTATCTGGGGCTGTTCACCATCTCCGTCATGGTGATCCTGGGCCTGATCTACTGGTTCACCGCCGCCTATATCGACCGCCAGACGAACCAGACCATCCTGGCCGAGGTCAGCGGCCTGACCGAGCAGTACAATCGCGGCGGACTGCGCGCCCTGCGCGACGTGGTGGCCGACCGGTCGGACGAGCCGGGCAGCGGGTCGCTCTACCTGCTGACCGCGCCCGACCTGACGCCCGTCGCCGGCAACATCATCGGCTGGCCGACCGACGCGCCGACGCCGCAGGGCTGGATCGGGTTCGAGATCGCGGGCACCAGCACGCCCGACGGCAGGCCCCAGCCGGCCCGGGCGCTGAGCCTGACCCTGCCCGGCAACTATCAGCTTCTTGTCGGCCGCAACATGCGCGACCGGCAGGTTTTCCAGCAGCGGATCATCGCGGCGCTGGCCTGGTCGCTGGTGCTGACGCTGGGGCTGGGCGGGCTGGGCGGCGTGCTGATCAGCCGCAGCATGATGCAGCGGGTGGAAGCGATAAACCGCACCACCACCAAGATCATGGGCGGGTCGCTGCAGGAGCGGGTAAGGCTTCACAATACCGGCGACGAGTTCGACCAGCTTGCACGCAATCTGAACGCCATGCTGGACCAGATCGAGCAGCTCATGACCGGCATGAGGCAGGTGGGCGAAAGCATCGCGCACGATCTGCGCACGCCGCTGACCCGCCTGCGCAGCCGGCTGGAGCTGGCGCTGATCGAGGAGCACGACAAGGAGGGCTATCGCGCGACGCTTCAGGAGACGATCGCCGAGGCGGATCAGCTTCTGGCGACCTTCACCGCGCTGTTGTCCATCGCCCAGGCTGAATCCGGCACGCTGCGCGAGGCGTTCGAGCCGGTGAGGCTTGGCGAGTTGGCGGAGACGCTGGGCGACCTCTACGGCGCTGTGGCGGAGGAATCCGGCCTGCATCTGGAGATAGACCGGTATGCGGACCCGATTGTTTCGGGCAACCGGCAGCTTCTCTCCCAGGCACTGGCCAACCTGCTGGACAACGCCGTCAAATACACGCCCGAAGGCGGCCGGATCACGCTTTCGGTAAGGAACGGCGCCAATGGCGGCGGCCCCGCGCTCTCCGTGGCCGACAATGGCCCCGGCATTCCGCCGGAGCACCGGGAGGAAGTCCTGCGCCGCTTCGTCCGGCTGGAGCAGAGCCGCAGCTCGCCCGGCAACGGGCTGGGACTCAGCCTGGTGAACGCCGTCGCGCGGCTGCACGGCGCGTCGCTGACGCTGGACGACAACGATCCCGGCCTGCGCATAGAGATGGTGTTTCCCCACGACCGCGACGTTGCATGACCCTTGGCCGATGGATGTCTGCCGCGGGCGTGGCGGCGGCCGGACTTGCGCTGGCGGCCTGCGCCCGCGAGCCTTCGGTTTCGCAGGCGGCCGAGGCGGCGGAGGCGGGGGCCTGGACGCTGACGCGCGAGGCGACGGTCACGCTGTCCGGCGGGGACTCCTTCGGCGGCCTGTCCGGTCTGCGCGTCGATGGCGATCTGCTGATCGCCGTGACCGACACCGGCCATTGGACGACAATCGATCCCGCGGCAGGAACGGCATCCGACATCCGGCCGCTGGGAGGCGTGCCGACCGACGCGCCGAAATCAACGCGCGACGCGGAGGCGCTGGCCCGCGCGGCGAACGGCGACTGGCTGGTCGCCTTCGAGGGTCGTCACCGGATCGCGACTTACGACGATCTAGCCGGGCCACCGACAGCGACGGCCACGCTGCCTGGAACCGATGATCTTCCGGCGAACGGCAGCCTGGAATCGCTGACGGTGCTACCGGATGGAAGGCTGCTGGTCCTGGCGGAGACCGCCGAAGCCGACGGGAGCCACAAGGCTTGGATCGGGCGGGGCGACGAGTGGGAGCAGCGCCGCTACCGCACCAGCGGCGGCTTCGTCCCGGTGGACGCCGCGACGCTTCCCGGCGGCGACGTTCTGGTGCTGGAGCGCCGCTTCAGCATCCTCGGCTGGTTCGAAAGCCGCCTCTCCCTATTGGAGGCAAGCGAGATCGCCGGCGAGGACGCGTTGATCGCGGAGGCGATCGGTTCGATCGCGCCGGAAGAGGGAACGGAGAATTTCGAGGGGCTGGCCGTAACGCCGGGCGACGATGGCGCGATCCTGGTCTACGCCGTCTCCGACGATAATTTCATGAACCTCCAGCGGACGCTGCTGGTCCGGTATCGGCTGGAGTGGGCTGAGCCTCTGTCAGATATTCAATATCCGTCTTCTTTCTGATGCCGGAAGGCCAGGATGTATACGGCGTCATCGATTGGTTGATAGCGATAGAGGGCGATATAACCGGAATCTCCGAACGCGATCATCAATTCGCGCAACTCCGGTTGCTCTGGAAAGGGCCGTCCTATGTCCGGCATTGTCTCCAACAGCAAGAACTGGCGGGCTATGGATTGAGCCGCGCGTCTAGCCGCCTGGGGCGCTTTACCGGACAAGAACTGCCTGCAACGCTCAAGGCCTCGTCTCGCGCCTGGGGTGACGATTACTCGTGGCACTCAGGCGCGGCCTTTTCATTCTCCGTGCCCCAGCTATCCAGCCAGTCGCGCACTTCTTGTCCGGTCAGATGCCGACCTGTCTCTTGATATTCGGACCATGAGGCCAGAGCTTCTTGTCTCAGGCGTTCGCGAGCTTCTTCACGCTCCACGTACTGCGTGATCGCTTCGCGCATGATCCAATGCGCCGACCGCCTTCTCAGACCAGCAAGCTGCTGGATGCGCCCCTTCAAATCGTCATCAATTTTCACGGAAGTGGACATGCCGCTTCTCGATAATGGGTATTACCTTTCGATAAGGTAAGACGAGTCAGACAGGTTGTCCACATTGGCGGGCTGACATGAGGAGCCGCAGGCTAACGGGCCGACGTCCGGACCTCGCGTTCCTCCTCCACCGCCGCCACCTCCGCCATGGATTGGAGGCGCGGGAGGCAGGATTGGTCGACCGAGCCGCAGACGATGCCGACCGCGCCCAGGACACGCTCCACCGTCAGCCCCTCGCGCTTCAGGGCTTCGGTGGCATGGTCGAGCCCGGCGGGACTGCTGTCCCGGAGCGTGACGATGACGCGGGCAAGGCTCATGGGTCCTCCCCCTTCTCGGATTGGATCGGCGGAGCTTAGCAGACGCGCCAGCGGGGCGCGAGACATCCTAGGGGACATCCTCAGGGGCAGCGGACCAGCCCCGCGCCAACATCGCGTGCCGGCAGGTCGAGATCCCGGGCGGCGGCGACCAGCGCGTCCCACAACGCCCGGCCGCGCAGGCTGCGGGCCGAGGCGTAGAGCGCCGCCGCGCCGGCGACATGAGGCGTGGCCATGCTGGTGCCGCTGATCCGGCGATGCAGGTCAGGCGCCGGCCAGGCGGAGAAGATGTCGACGCCGGGCGCGGCCAGGTCGATCTCCGCCCCCTCGCCGCGCAGGCCGGCGTTGGAGAAGGCGGCGACGGCGAGGTCCCGGTCCAGCGCGGCGACCGCGACGACAGAGGGACAACTGGCCGGATCGCCGACCGGGGCCAGCTTCTCCGGCCGTTCGCTGTCATTGCCGGCGGCGGCGACCATCAGCGTTCCGTTCTGGAGCGCGACCCGCGCCGCCTGCTCGTAAGCGGGGGAGAAGGGTCGTTTCTCCGATGCCGGGGAGCCGAGCGACATGGAGACGATATCGGCCCCGTTCTCAATCGCCCAGTTGATACCGGCGAGGACGGAGCCCGTGCCGCCCCGCCCTTCATCGCTGAGCACCTTGCCGATCATCAGCCGCACCTCCGGCGCGACGCCGTAGCGAAGGCCGTCCGGGGCGTCGGCGCCGCCGATCGTGCCGGCGCAATGGGTGCCGTGACCGTTGCCGTCCGCCGCCGTTTCCCCTTCGATGAAGGAGGCGGTCAGGTCGATCCGCCCCGCCAGCCCCGGATGGTCGAGGGCCACGCCGGTATCAAGGACCGCGACCTTGATACCGGCCCCGCGCGACGTCGCGGCGTCCGCGCCGATCGCCCGCAGTCCCCATGTCAGCCCTTGCTCTGCCGCGACCTCGCCAGAGCCGCCGCCGGTGGCGTAGACGGCTACCTCCGGCTCCACCGACACGACCCCCTCGATACGGTCGGCGGCCATCGCCATCATCCTGTCCGGGTCGGGCCGGACGATCGCGATGCCCAGCCGGTCGAGGAGGAGGGAATCGCCGCCTGCGGGCCAGACCGGAGGCTCTCCCCCGAAATCTGAGCTGCGGGCGACCCCGCCGCCGACCCAGCGACGGATCACGGCGTCCGCGTCGCCGGACGGACAATTCAGCACGACGACATACCGGCCGAGCGGTTCACGGTTTCGGGGACGGATGGTGGGGGCAGCCATCGATCGCTCCCTATGAGGGGAATGGGTACAGGAATTTTGTCACAGAACCTGGTCCAGGCACAATCCGTTTCCGAATTTTATCCCAGACCGATGGCGAGTTGCCCGCACTGTCGCCGGTCACATGTCGTCGGCGGTAGGCGTACCCCAATCCTCATAAAACTCCCTGGCTTCAGGCGAAGATGCGACATAGGCGGCAATCGCCTTGCCTTGCGCCCGAGTACGCTCGCGGCGAACACGGCGCGCCTCGGCATTCGCCAACTGCGGAGATATGTTGAAATACCGATCCCCCTCTCCTTGGCGGCGGCCTCCAAAATAGCCTGAACGCTGTCATCCAGACGGACGGAGACGGGTCGACCCATGAACACCTCCTGTATCGTCAATATAGGGGAACGAACTGAGGACGCTTCCACATTAACAAAATCGTAGTGCTTCGCGGCGATGCTCCGGCTTGTGGCGGGCTTTTCCGCGCCGCTTAGAAGCCGCCAATCGCAAGCAGGGACGCCGTTTCAGCCCCGTGTCGAACGCCGAAAGCATCACCTACACCGTCCAGGCGCTGGGCCAGGGCGGATGGCAGCCGCAGGGCAGCACGCCAGACATGCAGACGGCGCTGGCCGCCGCACGGCAATTGCTGGGCAGCAAGCGGTTCCGCCAGGTCAAGGTCGACAAGCAGTTCTATGACCGGACCAACGCCCGCTCCGTCACGACGACCATCTATGACGAGACGTTCGCGCGCGGCCGTTCGTTGGCCATGCCGCTGCTGATCGGGCTGGCGCTGCTGGGCGGGCTGGTCAGCTTTGCCGTTACCTATTACCTGATGCGCGTGCCTGCCTGAGGCGGCTGCTTCGCGCATCCACGAACCGTCCAGAGCATTTCTTCGCCGCGTCGGAACCTGTACGCTCAGAGGCACGCTCATGGTGACGATCTCCACCTCCATCTCCGCCGTCAAATCGGCGAAGATCCGCAGGCTGTCCGACTATTGGAACGGCCTGCGCGGCGACCGGCCCGCGCCCCGGCGGGACGAGATCGACCCGTCCGAGATAGGCAGCCTGCTGCCCTACATCATGATCACGCAGTTGGAGCGCGATCCGTTCCGCGTGCGGTTCCGGCTGGTCGGGACGAAGGTGGTGGAGATAACGGGCTTCGAGTTCACCGGCCGCTATCTGGACCAAATCGCCCTGCCGGAAGATGAGGGCGAGTTCGAGGCCTGCTACAGGATGGCGGCGGAGAAGCGCGCGCCTGTCTTTTCCCGCCCTGTCTGGCATGTCGATCAGTGGACGGCGCTGAGCTACGACTTCGCCGTCTTCCCCCTGTCCGACGACGGCGCGACGATCGATAAGGCGCTGTCGATCGAATGCTATGACGAGGTGGAGCGCCATCCGAGCGTCCTCCGGAAGCTCCAGGGCCCTTCCCGCTAGAAGCTGATATGTAGAGCGCGATTCAGCGCATCTCCCGAAAGCTCGCGGAAATCTCCATCGCCGAATGAGTTGCGTCAGAGGCGATTCGCATTCGATATTACGGTCCGATATATTCCTTGACTATATATCGGGCTGAAATTACCGTCCCCCGCTCTTGAAGAGGCTCCCCAAATGGATGTGAAGACCCTGTGCCTTGGCGTTCTCAGCAAGTCGGAGGCGTCGGGCTATGAGATCCGCAAGCAGTTCGAGGATGGCTGCTTCTCCTATTTCCAGGAGGCGGGCTTCGGGTCGATCTATCCGGCGCTGAAGAAGCTGACGGACGAGAAACTGGTGACCTGCGAGCAACAGTCGCAGGACGCCCGGCCGGACAAGAAGGTGTACAGGATCACCTCGAAGGGCCGTCAGGCGCTGTTCGACGCGGTCAATGAAGAGCCGGTGGCCGACAAGGTGCGGTCGGACTTCCTGTTCATGACCTTCTTCGCCGAACTGATCCCGCCCCGGGAACTGGATCGCCTGCTGGGCAACCGCATCGCCTACCATCGCGCGGTTGTGGAAAAACTGGGGTCCTGCGGGAAGCAACAGACGCCGGGCGAGCGTTTCGTCCAGCATATGGGACTTCATATCCACAAGGCGGCGCTGGAATATCTGGAGAACCATCGGCACGAGCTGATCGGGGCGCAACTCCAGACGAACGTGGCCGAATAGGTCGAACGCCATAACAGGGGCGACGATCGACGGCGCCCCCCCAGGGAGCCAGGGAGAACCCCTTATGACGCGGTCGTGGATGATTGCATGCCTGGTTGCCCTCCTTGCCGCCGCATGGGTGGCCTCGGGCATGCTGTTCGGATCGGACAACCAGGCGCAGTCGGAAGTCGTCGCGCCGGAGGAGGAGGCAGCCCCCCTGCCCCAGGTCCGGGTCACGACAATCGCGGCCCAGCCGATGATCAACGACATCATCCTGCAGGGTCACACGCTGGCGGACCGGACGGTCGAGGTGCGCGGCGAAATCTTCGGCCTCATCGAGGAAATCCTGGCCGACCGGGGCGCGACGGTGGAGGAAGGCCAGGTCCTGGTCCGCATCGCCCCCGGCGACCGGGAAGCGAAGCTGGCCGAGGCCCGTGCGCTGCTGGCGCAGCGGGAGATCGAATTCCGCGCCGCCGAGCAGTTGAACGAGCAGGGCTATCGCGCCGACGTGTCGCTGGCGGAATCCCGCGCGGCGCTGGATTCCGCACGCGCGGGGGTCGAGCTGGCGGCCCTGGAGGTCGAGAGGCTTACCATCTCCGCGCCGTTCGGCGGGATCGTCAACGAGCGGCCGGTGGAGGTCGGCGACTATATCGCCGAAGGCGACATCGTCGCGACCATCGTCGATCTGGACCCGATCCGCGTCGTCGGGCAGCTCTCCGAACGGTATCTGGGCCAGGTCGAGCCGGGCGGCGAGGGCTTCGTCCGGTTCCTGGACGGCACCGAGCTTGAGGGCCGCGTCAGCTATATCGGCCGCGTCGCCGATCCCGAGACCCGCACCTTCGCCGTCGAACTGGAGATTCCGAACGCCGACGGCGCCCTGATCCAGGGCGTGACGGCGGAGATGCGCCTGCCGGTCGACCGGGTGATGGCTCATATGGTCGATCCGTCGATCCTCGCCCTCTCGGATGAAGGCAACCTTGGGATCAAGACCGTGGATTCCGAGAACAAGGTGGTCTTCAACGAAGTGCGGATGCTGGGCAACGGCCCCGGCGGCGTCTGGGTCGACGGGCTGCCGGAACAGGCGCGGATCATCAGCGTCGGCCAGAGCTTCGTCATCGCCGGCCAGACCGTCGATCCCGTGCCCGCCGATCAGATCGCCGCCGGCGGAGCCCGGCCGTGAACGCGATCATCGATGCGGCGCTCAACCGGTCGCGGATGGTCCTGACCGCGCTGGTCCTGCTGCTTCTCGGCGGCCTCTACGCCTATATCGCCATCCCCAAGGAATCCAACCCGGACGTCAACATCCCGATCATCTACGTCTCCATGACGCTGGACGGGGTGTCGCCGGAGGATGCCGAGCGGCTGCTGGTCCGGCCGATGGAGCAGGAGCTTCGGTCGATCGAGGGCGTGAAGGAGATGACGGCGACCGCCTATGAGGGCGGCGGCAACGTCATCCTGGAGTTCGACGCCGGCTTCGACATCGATCTGGCGCTGCTGGACGTCCGGGAGGCGGTCGACCTGGCGAAGCCCGATTTGCCGGAGGAGGCCGACGAGCCGACGGTCAACGAGGTCAATCTGAGCCTGTTCCCGGTCCTGGTCGTCACCCTGTCAGGCGACGTGCCGGAGCGGACGCTGGTCGATCTGGCGAACAACCTCCAGGACCGGATCGAGACGATCCCGAGCGTGCTGGAGGCCGACATCGCCGGCGACCGGGAGGAGATGGTCGAGATCATCATCGACCCGCTGCTGGTCGAGAGCTACGGCCTGTCCGGCGACGACGTGGCGACGGTGGTCAACCGGTCCAACCGCCTGGTCGCCGCCGGCAATCTGGACACCGGGGACGGGCGGTTCTCCATCAAGGTGCCGGGCCTGATCGAGAATCTGGACGATCTGCTGAACATGCCGGTCAAGACCAGCGGCGACGCCGTGGTCCGGTTCCGCGACATCGCGGAGGTGCGGCGCACCTACAAGGACCCGGAGGGCTTCGCGCGGGTCAACGGGCAGCGGGCGGTGGCGCTGGAGATCAGCAAGCGGACCGGCGAGAACATCATCGAGACGATCGAGGCGGTCCGCGCCGTGGTCGAGGAGGAGCGCGCCCGCTGGCCGGATTCGGTCCAGGTCGCCTATACCCAGGACCAGTCCGACGACATCCGGACCATGCTGTCTGACCTGCAGAACAACATGGTCAGCGCCATCCTGCTGGTGATGTTCATCATCGTCGGCACGCTGGGCCTGCGCACGGCGGGGCTGGTCGGCGTGGCCATTCCGGGATCCTTCCTCGTCAGCATGCTGGTGCTGATGGGCATGGGGCTGACGGTCAACATCGTTGTGCTGTTCGCCCTGATCCTGGCGATCGGCCAGGTGATCGACGGCGCGATCGTGGTGACCGAATTCGCCGACCGCAAGATGGCCGACGGCCTGACCCCTCGCGACGCCTATGCGACGGCGGCCAAGCGCATGGCCTGGCCGATCATCGCCGGCACCTGCACCACGCTGGCCGCCTTCTTCCCGCTGCTGTTCTGGCCGGGGGTGGTGGGCGAGTTCATGAAGTACATGCCGATCACTCTGTTCGCGACGCTGCTGTCGTCGCTGCTGATGGCGCTGATCTTCATCCCGGCGCTGGGCGCGCATGTCGGACGGCCCCAGCCGGCCGGCGACGGGCTGCACGCGCTGGCGCGGGGCGAGCATGAGGATCTGACGAAGCTGACGGGGCTGACCGGCGCCTATGTCCGAACCCTCTCCTGGGCGCTGAAACGGCCGGCGACGGTGATCCTGGCGACCACCGGCATCCTGTTCGGCATCTGGTTCTACTATGTGAACAACAATAACGGGGTCGAGTTCTTCCCCGACGTCGAGCCTCAGCAGGCGATCGTTCTGGTCCACGCCCGCGGCAACCTGTCCATCGAGCAGAAGGACATGCTGATGCGGGAGGTCGAAACCCGCGTCCTGGAGCTGAGCGACGAGTTCACCGCCGTCTACACCCGCACCGGATCGGCCGGCGAGGGCAGCGACGTGGCGGAGGACGTGATCGGCCAGATCTCCATCGAGCTGGTGGATTGGGAGGAGCGCCGTTCTGCCGATATCATCCTGGACGACATCCGCAACCGCACCAGCGATCTGGCCGGCATCCGTGTGGAGACGCGCGAGCCGGACCAGGGTCCGCCGGTGGGCAAGCCGATCCAGGTCGAGCTGACGGCGCGGAACCCCAGCCTGCTGCCCCAGGCCGTGGAAGATCTACGCACATATATGGAGGGACTGGAGGGGCTGATCGCGCTGGAGGACGACCGGCCGCTGCCCGGCGTCCAGTGGGAGCTGTCCGTGAACCGTGCGGAGGCCGCCAAATACGGGCTGGACGTCATGGCCGTGGGCCAGTCGGTCAAGCTGGTGACCAACGGGCTGGTGCTGGGGACCTACCGCCCGGACGACAGCGACGACGAGATCGACATAACGCTCCGCTATCCGGAGGAGTGGCGGTCGATCGAGCAGTTGAACCACATCCGCATCGTGACGCCCGAGGGCGCGGTGCCGATCAGCAACTTCGTCACCTATACGCCGCAGCCGATGGTCGGGACGCTGAACCGCACCAACGCCCAGAGGGTGATGACGGTCGGGGCCGACGTGCTGCCGGGGCACAATGTCGACGCCAAGGTCCAGGAGATCCGGGCCTGGATCGACGAAGGCAATCTGGATCCCGCGGTCCGCGCCACCTTCGGCGGCGAGGATGAGGAGCAGCGGGCGGCCGAGGCCTTCCTGTCCAAGGCCTTCATGGGCGCGCTGTTCATCATGGCGGTGATCCTGCTGACGCAGTTCAACAGCTTCTACAACACGCTGCTGATCCTCTCCGCCGTGGTGATGTCGACCATCGGCGTGATCGTCGGGCTGATCGTGACCGGCCAGCCCTTCGGCATCGTCATGACCGGCATCGGCATCATCGCGCTGGCCGGGACGATCGTGAACAACAACATCATCCTGATCGATACCTACGACCAGTTGAAGGAGAGCGAGCCGACCGCCTTCGAGGCCCTGCTGAAGACGGGCGCGCAGCGGATGCGGCCGGTGCTGCTGACCGCGCTGACCGGCGCGCTGGGGCTGATCCCGATGATGCTCAGCGTCAATATCGACTTCATCGCCCGGGACGTCACGGTCGGCGCGCCCTCCACCCAATGGTGGATCCAGCTTTCCACCGCCATGGTCTTCGGCCTGTCCTTCGCCACCGGCCTGACACTGCTGGTCACGCCCAGCGCGCTGATGATCCGCGCCAATCTGCGGGCGCGCAAGCTGCGGCGGCGGGAGCGCAAGCGGGCGGCCAGGATGGCGGCGTCCGGCCCCGCGCCTGCCGAGGGCGGCGCGGACTGACGCGAGCGGACTGACCCGTCCGGCTCAGCCGAAGGTCCGGCGCGCCTCCCATATCCGGGTCGCCGTGGTCAGCCAGCAGAGGCAGCCGAACAGGCCGGCTATCCAGGTGAAGGCGTCCGGCAAAAGGCAGAAGAGGCAGAGGACGATGATCGTCTCCGTCCCCTCCGTCAGGCCGCCGACATAGTAGAGCGCCTTCCGTCCGCCGCGAACCGTCGACACGCCGCGCTTGGCCGCCATGATCGCGAAGGCGAGGAAGGACGTGCCGGTGCCGACGAAGCTGAAGATCAGGAAGGCGGCGGCGAGCGCATGGTCCGGACGGCCGACCGCGAAGGCGAAGACGATCCCGGAATAGAACAGG
Source organism: Inquilinus sp. CAU 1745 (assembly GCF_039839375.1). Lineage (NCBI taxonomy): Bacteria > Pseudomonadati > Pseudomonadota > Alphaproteobacteria > Rhodospirillales > Rhodospirillaceae > Inquilinus > Inquilinus sp. CAU 1745. The sequence continues at coordinate 597 of NZ_JBDOQU010000005.1, read as the reverse complement.
AAGTCCAGCACGATGTCGTAATAGCCGCCGAGATCCGTCGGCCCGCGCCGTCGAGCCACCGCACCGTCCAGCCCGTCGAAAAGCCGATTGGCCAGAATCAGGACCAGCGCCGCCATATCGGCCCGGAGCGCGAGCGCGATCGCGGCGGCGATCCCGATCCCGAAGCCGGCGAAGCTGACGGCGTCCGCGCCCACGCCCCGGGCGGCGAGCCAGCGCGCGGCGCTGTCGAGCGGCGGGTCCACGATGGAACGGGCGAGCGGGTCGAGCATCGGCGGCAGGCCTTCGGCTGCGTCTTCGGGAAACCAGCAGTAGCCGCCAGCGGGAGCGTCCTCAAGCCTGCGCATCGAACAGAGAACCGTTACCCCCACCTTCCCATCCCTCCGGGACGGGCCCCTTCCTCCCCCGCAAGCGGGAGAGGAGCAGAACAGCGACTCTCTCGGCTCCTCTCCTGCGAAGCGGGGGAGGAAGGGGCCGGGTCTGAACCGGATAGATAGGTGACAGAATAGACCGGAGAGATGGTTGACAGGTTTTCTTGTCGGCGAAGGAGGGCTTTGCCGATGCCGTTCAAGGAGACCTGTGTGATGGACGAGAAGCTGC
>NZ_JBDOQU010000004.1:0-266032 GCF_039839375.1 Inquilinus sp. CAU 1745 | reverse complement strand
CTGTCTACAGCCGCTCACTCACCAAGAAAGTCGCCATCATCGCCGTCGCCAGAAAGCTCCTCACCCACCTCAACGCCATGCTCAGAGACCGTAAAGCCTGGGCCTGACAACACAGTTGCCAGCTTCTGCTGGAATGACGTTAGAGGGCCGTGGGGGCGTCGGGGAGTTCGTTCTGGTCGTCGTCGCGGCGAGGGAATTTTTCCGCCAGGAGGTCGCCGCAGGCGGCCGTGGCGTATTCGAAGGCGTCGACCAGGCGGCCCTGCCGCACCTTCGCGACGAAGCCGTCGATGACGGCCTGCCAGTCGTCCGGGCCCATATGCTCCGCAACGCCCCGGTCGGCGATGATCTCCACATGATGCTCGCATAGCGAAACGAACAGCAGGACGCCCGTCCGCCCCTTCGTGCCGGCGACGCCGGACGCATGGAACTGGGCCTGGGCGAGCATGGCCGCCCTTTCATGGAAGAGGGATTTCGGCGTCACGGCGCGCAGGAGCGGGGTCCAGAAGAAGGCCGCGCCGACGACCGCGAAAGTAACCGTCTGGAGTTGGAGCAGGCCTGTCGCCGTGAGCGGCGTCGGCCCCCAGAGAAGCCAGACCAGGGAGATGAGAGCGGAGGCGAGGATGGGCGCGCCCAGCCGCACGCTCCAGTAAAAACTGGCTTCCGGCGCGACGATCGCGACGAATTCGCACGAGGTCCTGGCCTCCACCGCCGCGACGGCTGCCGCGATCCTCTCCCGGTCCTGCCCTGTCAGATGCGCCATGTCGTCACCATCCCCCTGAAGCGCCGCCGCCGCCGGAACTGCCGCCGCCGCCCGAAAAACCCCCACCCGAAAAGCCGCCGCCGGAGAACCCGCCCCTCGCCCCGGCGACTCCCGTCCCGATCGCCCAGCCACGCCCGTAGAACCGGCGTCTCCGGCTGCCGATCATCCGGCGGACGACGAACAGGAAGACCATGAAGGCCCAGACGCCGACGGTGATCGCGGAGGTGACGAGACCGCTTCCACCCTCCGTTACCCCCGTCGCCGTCGCGGGAACCACGTATTCGCCGCCGAGCGCGGAGATGATGGCCGAGGCCCCGGCCTGGACGCCGCCGGAAAGGTCGCCATCCCGGAAGGAAGGCAGGATCCGATGCCGGATGATCGAGGAGGAAACGGCGTCGGTCAGAGCGCCCTCCAGCCCGTAGCCGACCTCGATCCGCACCTCCCGCTCTTCCGGGGCGACCAGCAGCAGGACGCCATTGTCGGCGTCCGTCTGTCCGATCTGCCAGGCGCGGAACAGCTCGACCGCGAAGGTTTCGATATCGACGCCCTGAAGGGACGGAACCGTGGCGACCACGACCTGGTTGGTCGTCCTTTCCTCCTCGGCGGCCAGTTGCCCGTCCAGGGACGCCTCGACATCCGCCGGCAGGATGTCGGCTTCGTCCACGACACGCCCGTTCAGCGCCGGCAGGTCCAGCGACTGGGCGGCGGCGGCTGAGGTGAGGAACAGGGCCGCCAGTACGGGGAACAGCAGCCGGCGCAGACGCGCGGCGATCAAAACTCCACCTCCGGCACCTGCTGGTCCGCCTCGTCGATCGTGAAGTTCTCCTTCGGCCGGGCCTCCGGATAGAGCCAGGCCGCCCACCAGCGGCCGGGGATGGTGCGCAGTTCGGTATTATAGAGGCGCACCGCCTCGATATAGTCGCGCCGGGCGACGGCGATGCGGTTCTCCGTCCCCTCGAGTTGCGACTGGAGCGTCAGGAAATTCTCGCTGGACCGCAGGACGGGATAAGCCTCGCTGACCGCGATCAGGCGGGACAGCGCGCCGGTCAGCGCCTGCTGCCCTTCCTGGAACTGGCGGAACGCTTCCGGGTTGGAGGTGATGTCCGCCGGAATCGCCAGTTGGCCGACCCGCGAGCGGGCCTGGGTGACCGATTCCAGAACCTCCCGCTCCTGCGCGGCGACGCCCTGCACGGTCGAGACCAGGTTCGGCACGAGATCGGCCCGACGCTGATACTGGTTGAGCACCTGGCTCCACGCCGCGTTCACCTGCTCCTCCAGCGTCGGGATCGCGTTGACGCCGCAGCCGGTCAGCAGGACCAGGCAGGCGAGCGCCGCCAGCGTGGCGCGGAAGGATGGAAGGGCGGCGGACATGGGAAGCCTCGGAAACAGCGGCGGACGGCGCGGACGATACAAGCCTGGATTGAATCGGACAACCGTATTGGGGACGCGCCGGCATTTCACCGAGCGGTCATGGGGCCGAAACAAAACCATCACGGCCGGCGGATATGGTCCCGGCCGGGCTCGGCATTTCGTGCCCCAAAATATCCGAAATCCGTGAAATCCTCGATTGGGAGAGGTCAAGTCAATGGACGCACGCGACGGCACATACCTGTCGAAATCCATGCAATACGAGCTGTCGGAGGATGCCGGGCGCAACGCTTCGGACAACCCGACCTTCGGCGACATCGTCAATGCCCGCTTCGGCCGGCGCGACATGCTGCGCGGCGGGCTGGGGGTCGCGGCGATGACCGCGCTGGCGATTCCGGCCATGTCGCTGCTGACGTCCAAGGCCGCGAAGGCGGCGGTCGGCGGCTTCGGGTTCGAGGAGATCGAGGCCGGGGTCGACGAGACCCATCACGTCGCGGCGGGCCACACCGCGCAGGTGCTGATCCGCTGGGGCGATCCCGTCGTCGCGGGCGCGCCCGCCTTCGACCCGGAGAACCAGACCGCCGCCGCGCAGGAGATGCAGTTCGGCTACAATAGCGACTATGTCGGCTATGTGCCGCTGCCGCGCGGGTCGGAGACCGCCGACCACGGGCTGCTGGTGGTGAACCATGAATATGTGAATTCCGAACTGATGTTCCCCGGCCTTGCCAATGCCGAGGGCGAATACGATCTGGCCGACCTGACGCCGGAGCAGATCGCGATCGAGATGGCGGCCCACGGGCTTTCCGTCGTGGAGGTCCGAAAGGAAGGCGACGGCTGGGCGGTGGTTCCCGACAGCCGCTATGGCCGGCGCATCACGGCGCTTTCGACGATGATGACGGTGTCCGGCCCGGCAGCGGGGCACGACCGGTTGAAGACCTCCGCCGATCCGGAAGGGCGGAACGTCATCGGGACGTTCAACAATTGCGCCGGCGGGACCACACCCTGGGGCACCATCCTGACGGCAGAAGAGAATTTCCACGGCTATTTCGCCGGAACGCTGCCCGAAGGCCATCGCGAGACGGAGAACTACGCCCGCTACGGCGCGCCCGACGGTTCCTATGCCTGGAGCCGGGAACATGCCCGTTTCGATGTCGGGCAGGAGCCGAACGAGCCCAACCGCTATGGCTGGATGGTGGAGGTCGATCCCTATGACCCCAATTCCGTGCCGGTGAAACGGACGGCGCTGGGCCGGTTCAAGCATGAGGGCGCGGAATCGATCATGAACGGCGACGGCCGGGTGGTCGTCTATATGGGCGACGACGAGCGGTTCGACTATCTCTACAAATACGTCTCCGACGGCCGGGTCGATCTGGAGAACCCGGCGTCGAACGGCGCGCTTCTGGACGAAGGGACGCTCTTCGTCGCCCGCTTCGACGAGGACGGGACGATGGAGTGGATGCCGCTGGTCCATGGGCAGGGGCCGCTGACGGCGGAGAACGGGTTCGAGGCCCAGGCCGACGTGGCGATCGAGACCCGCCGCGCCGCCGACCTTCTGGGCGCGACCAAGATGGACCGGCCGGAGGATGTGGAGCCGAACCCGACCAATGGCCGCGTCTATCTGATGCTGACCAACAATACGAGGCGCGAGGCCGGTCAGGAGAACGCGGTCAACCCGCGGCCGGACAACGCCTACGGCCATATCGTGGAGATCGTGACGCCGGACGGCGACCACGCCGCCACCAGCGCGACCTGGGAGATCCTGGTGAAGTGCGGCGATCCCGACAATCCCGACCATGGCGCGGCCTGGCATTCCGACATCAGCGCCAACGGCTGGTTCGGATCGCCGGACAATTGCGCGATCGACCCGCAGGGGCGGCTCTGGATCAGCACCGACGGCAACGATTTCGAATATAGCGGCCGCACGGACGGTCTGTGGGCGATGGAGACGGAGGGGGAGCGGCGCGGCTTCTCAAAGCTGTTCTTCCGCGTGCCCGTGGGCGCGGAGATGTGCGGGCCGAAATTCACGCCGGACGGGAAGGCCCTGTTCCTGGCGGTCCAGCACCCGGCCGACGGCGGATCGGAATGGCCGGGCTTCGGCCGGCCCTCGACCTACGCCGACCCGTCCACCCGCTGGCCCGACTTCGACCCCGACATGCCGGTCAGGCCCTCCGTGGTGGTCGTCACCAGGGATGATGGCGGCGCGATCGGCTGACGAAGGCCGGTTGTGGAGATGAGCGGGGCGGTCTTCGGGCCGCCCCGTTTCCGTTTCGGGGGGCGGCTTTCGGAGAACAACTCCTCACCTTGAGCTTGTAGAAAGGTGCGGGCACACATGGTTCGACGGGCTCACCATGAGGTTCTTTTCGTTGGTGATTCCCGACTTGAACGGGAATCCATAGGCCGTCGACGCTGCGCGGGCGGTGAAGAACCGGCTCGCTCGCCGAAATCGTTGACACCGTATGGATGCTGGATCAAGTCCAGCATGACATTGTTTTTGTTGGTCATTCCGGACTTGATCCGGAATCCATAAGCCCTTGCCGCTTCACCGGCGGCGACGGGCGGGGCACGGCCTCGACTTCCTTCGGCGCCGTATGGATTCCGGCTCGGGGGCCGGAATGACCAACAAGAGTGGTGCGGCGGACCGTCAATCGTGGACATTCGGTCCCATTGTCGCGAGGGCCGGGAATGCTTATGAAATAGTGTAACAATCGACTGGTCAGTCCATCAGGTAGCGAGATCGACATCATGAAACGTTTGGGAGCCGCGGCCGCGATGACGGTATCCGGGCTGTTCGGCCTGTTCGTGTCGTCCGGCGCGCAGACCGAGAACGGCTACAAGCTGGGGCTTCTGCTGTTCGTCGCGGCGACGCTCTCCGTCTTCCGCCTGATGAAGCAGCATTTCGACGGCGTGCCGGACGGCGAGACCTTCGATATCTGGCCGAACGACGACGCCAGCGGCTGGCTGATGGTGACCGCGCTGGGCGTGGCGGGGCTGGTCGGGCTGTTCGTGGCGGCCACACGCGACCCCTATCTCTACTGGTTCGGCCTCGGGCTGTTCGCGTCCTGCTGCGTGCTGATGCTGGCGGTCATGGCGCGCATCTTCGATTTGCGGGACGGGATGGCGTCGGGGGCAATGGTTGAGGGCGAGGCCTGACCCATGACCGCCGCGCCCTACGACATCGCGTCGGAACCCCACGACCATGCCGCCTGCGTCGACGACGCGCTGGCGCGGGCGGAGGCGCTTTGCGAGCGGCGGGGCGTACGGCTGACTCCCGTGCGGCGGCAGGTGCTGGAGCTTGTCTGGCGCAGCCACCGCCCGCGCGGGGCGTACGACATACTGGACGATCTGGCGAGCGACAACCGCCGTCGGCCCGCCCCGCTGACCGTCTATCGGGCGCTGGATTTCCTGGTCGCCCAGGGCTTCGCGCACCGGCTGGAGAGCCTGAACGCCTTCGTCGGCTGCGTCCATCCGGGCGAGCGACACCCGACGCAGTTCCTCGTCTGCTCGGACTGCGGAGCGGCGACGGAGTTGCATGACCGGGACGTCGCCGAGGCGATCGACAGAAGCGCCGCCGATCGCGGCTTCACGATCGAGCGGCCGATGGTCGAGATCAAGGGGTTGTGCCCGCTCTGTCGTGACCGGGCCGGAAGCTGAGATGGCCGAGACCGAAGTCGAGAGACTGCCCATCTCCGTCATCACCGGGTTCCTGGGCAGCGGCAAGACCACACTTCTTTCCCGCCTGATCCGGCATCCGGGGATGGAGCGCACGGCCGTCATCATCAACGAGTTCGGCGAGGTGGGGCTGGACCACGCGCTGATGGCGAAGGCGGACGACAATGCCGTGCTGATGCAGAGCGGCTGCCTGTGCTGCACCATTCGGAGCGACCTTATCGACACGCTGCGCGACCTGTTCCTGAAGCGGGTGAAGGGGCTGATCCCGGAGTTCGACCGGGTCGTGATCGAGACGACGGGGCTGGCCGACCCGGCGCCCATCCTGCACACGCTGATGACCGACCCTCTGGTGGCCGGACGGTTCCGGCTGGACGGGGTGATCGCCACCGTAGACGCATTCAACGGTGCTGCGACGCTGGACGCGCAACCGGAGAGCGTGAAGCAGGCGGCCGTCGCCGATCGCATCGTCCTGACCAAGACCGACTTGGCGGACGCCGAGGCGGTGGAGGAACTGACCGGACGGCTGCGGACGCTGAACCCGGCCGCGCCGATCCTGCCCGCAAACCATGGCGACATCGACCCCGCCACGCTGTTCGACGCCGGCCTTTACGACCCGTCGACGAAATCCGCCGACGTGGGACGCTGGCTGAAGGCGGAGGCGTATGGGCACGGAAACGGGCATGAACATGACGACCACGGCCATCATCACGATGTGAACCGCCATGACGACCGCATCCGGTCCTTCTGCCTGGAACTCGACCATCCCGTGCCGTGGGAGGATTTCGCCGACTGGATGGACGCGCTGACCCGGCTGCGCGGCGACGATCTGCTGCGCGTCAAGGGCGTCGTCTGGACGACCCAGACGGAGCGGCCGGTGGTGATCCACGGCGTCCAGCACCTGTTCCACCCGCCGGCGACGATCGGCGCATGGCCGACCGGCGCACCGCGCACCCAGATCGTCTTCATCACCCGCGACATCGGCCGGCAGGCCATCGAGGGCATGTTCCTGGCCTTCATGGAAAGCATGAAACAGGCCCCGAGGGGGAGCCTTTAACCTTCGGGCTTCCCGACAACGGCAGTTGCGCGGTAACCGGCCATCTGTTACCTATAAGGTAACGATCCGGAGGCGTCATGCCGATAGAGAAGATCAGGCACAAGGGGCTGAAGGAGCTGTTCGAGAAGGGCAAAACGGCGAAGATCAGCAAACATCATCATGCCAATTGCCTACTGATCCTGGACCTGCTGGACGCTATCAGCGATCTGGGAGATTGCCAGGGGGTGAAGGATTTCCACGAGTTGAGCGGAGATCGGAAAGGCGAATTTTCGATGCACGTTTCCGGCAACTACTGCACTTCACCTTTGACAGCGAGAACGCCACGATCCTGAATCTTGAGGATTATCATTGATGGACAGGCTGACGCGTATGGGGCGGCGACCGACGCCGCCGGGTACGATCCTGACGGAGATGTACCTGAAGCCACGGGAGGTTTCGCTCACCGCGTTTGCCGGGGCGATCGGGATCAGCCGCAAGCATATGAGCCAGATCGTGAACGGGCATGTCCGGCTGGAGCCGGAGATCGCGGCCCGGATCGGAAAGGTGCTGGGAACCTCGGCCGAACTGTGGATCAACCTCCAGGCCAGGCTGGATGCCTATGAGGCGCATCAGTCCGTCAAGGACTGGACGCCGACGGTGACGTTCCGGCCGGCCGCCTGAAAGAAGCGGCGCCGGACCCCGATCCGGCATCCATGCAGCGTCGACGGAAGCCGGGACCGTGCTCGTTCTTTCGCCGGCGGTGGAGCGGCGAGCGCCTATGGATTCCCGATCAAGTCGGGAATGACCAACTACAAGAAAATCCTCATGGTGAGCCAGTCGAACCATGCGTGCCTGCGTCCTTCGACAGGCTCAGGACGAGGGGGGAAGGCTATACCTTATAACCAATGCGGAAGCCGCCCCAGTGGCGGCCTTTGACGATGATGGGGGCGGAGATGTCTTTCATCAGGGCGTATTTGCCGCTGCCCATGTCGCGGCGGTAGCTCTGCAGCAGGAAGGGCTGCTGGCTTCTGCCGGCGGCGAGGCCGACGCGGTCGTTGAAGATGCGGCGGTTGCGGCAGTTGGCGGTGTTCCAGGCCGCGTCGTCGCCCTGGGGCTGGGAGAATTTCCGGTTGTGGGTCGGCAGGTAGCCGTTCCGGTCGACCGCCGCGCAGAAGAGGATGCCGCTGTCGGAATCCAGCAGCGCTTCCTGCACCGGCGTCAGCAGCCGGTCGGTGAGGTCGGTGAACCGGGTCGTGACCTGTTCCGGGTTCGTGCCGGGGACGGGTTTGTAGTCTTCGTCGAACAGGGCGTCGAGCGTGATGGTCCCGTCGTCCACCGCCTTTTCCAGCAGGCGGCCGATGGCGGCGGCGGTGTCCCTGGCCTTGCCGATGACCGGCGTGTCGACGGTGTCGACGCCGGCTTCCGCCGTCAGCCCGATCAGCCTTTCGCTGACGCCGAGAAGGCCGTAGAGGCGGTCCTTCGCGGTCTTCAGGCTGTCGTTGGACAGGGCGACATCCGAGGCCATGCCCTGGATGCGCTCCCGCACCATGGCGCAATGGCGGCCGATCTCCTCGGCCGCGCCGCCGATCCGTTCGGCCTCCTGGTCGACATCGCCCATCGCCGCGCCGACGGCGGAAACGACGCCGCCGATGGCGCTGGTGCCTTCCCGCACCGATTCCGCGCGACCCATCGAGCCGGCGATATCCTGCATGATGGCGGAGGCCTGCTCGTTCAGGTCGCGGAGCGTGGCGTCGATCTCCGCCGTGGCGCTGCTGGTCTGGCCGGCCAGCGCCTTGACCTCGCCGGCGACGACGGCGAAGCCGCGACCCGCCTCCCCCGCCCGCGCCGCCTCGATCGTGGCGTTCAGCGCCAGGAGGTTTGTCTGCTTGGCGATGGCGTCGATGCCGGCGGCGACCTTGCCGACCCGGTCGAGCGCCTGACGCAGGCCGGAGAGCCGGCCTTCGATGCCGGCGACGGCCTCCACCAGTCCGCGGATCTCTCCCAGCGCCGTCTCTATCCTGTCCGTGGAGTTCGCGACCTCGGACCGGGCGCCGGCCGCCGCCATGCGCGCCGCCTCCGCCGCCGAGGTCACGCGGTGGTTGCTGTCGACCATCAGCCCGGCGGCCTGGTCGAGGTCGGAGAAGACCCGGGCCTGGCTTTCGACCCGCCTGCTCACATCCTCGACATGGCCGGCGACGTCAGCAATTTCCACGCCCAGGGTTCCCGCCTCGTTGGCGACCTTTCCGACGATGGCGGCGTTTTCGACGACCATGGCAGCCCTTCTCCCCCGAGATTGTGGAGCGTCATCCGATCGGGAAGCTTGCCGTTGCATTGGTTAACCGGCACTTAAATAAAATCCAACTCCACAGCCATCTCGGGCATCGTTGACAGGGTCGGGCGCGGCGTCGCATCGTTCCCGCCCGGCTCCGGCGGCCATCGCCGCTGCGCGCGCCCCCACGCAAAGACGCCAGGAACGCCCATGCCCGAAGCGGTGAAGATCGCCCCGCGCGACCAGCACAGCCCCGCGCCCCTTAGCCTCGACCGGCCGTGCTTCAGGCCCGACGCCGACACCGATCCGGCGGCGCTGGCCGAGGAACTGGCGGCGGAACTGGCGCGGCTGGAGAAGACTCGTGAGGACGATCCCTTCTCCAACCCCGTGATGCTGCTGGCGGTGGAGCTGTCGCGGCGGCTGGAGGCGGGAAGCCTGGGCTATGCCGCGCTGGAGCAGGCGGTCCAGCATCTGACGGCCGAAGGCTTCGTCGACCGGGCGCGGCGGCTGGGACGCTATATCGGGGAGTGCGACCCGGCCGCGAATGACGGCAAGCTGCGCGACGCCTTCGCGGCGCTGGCCCGGCCGCGCAATGCCGAGGAGGTCGGCAATGATGGCGGCGATGTGGTGCGGTTCGAGATCTTCCGCGATCGTGTGGAGAGCGAGAGCTTCGGCATCGTCATCACCGCGCATCCGACCTTCAACATTTCCACGGAGCTGATGCGCGCGCTGGCGGCGCTGGCGTCCGGACGCGGCGCGTCGGGGGAGATTCTGACCGAGGACGAGCGGGAGGCGCTGGTCGCGCTGGCCCGGCGGGCGGAGCACCGTCCCGACGACGATATCAGCCTGGCGCGGGAGCATGCGCTGTCGGTCGAGGCGATCGAGGGCATCCAGACGGCGCTGCGCCGCGCCTACGACATATTGTTCCAGACGGCCCGCGAGCTTTACCCGAAACGCTGGATCGAGCTGAAGCCGCGCCTGCTGACGGTGGCGAGCTGGGTCGGCTACGATCTGGACGGCCGGTCGGACATCACCTGGACCGACACGCTGCACAAGCGGCTGCGGATACAGAAGGCGCAGCTTGAGCGCTATCTGGCCGATTTGCGCGATCTGCGGGGCGACCTTGGCGTCAACGACCGCGATCTGCGCGATACGCTGGACCTGATGGAAAGCCGGCTGGCGCTGGCGATTACTCAAGCATCGGACGAGATCGCAGTGTTCGGCGATTCCGACGCGGGCGGCGAGGAACAGCGCGAGCGGGTGAAGGAAATCTCCCGCCGGATGTTCGAGGGCCGGTCGCTGCGGCTGGCTGACAGCTCGCTGCTGGTGGAGATGCTGGACCGCGCCATCGGCAAGGCGGACGGACGGAAGGGAACGGAAGGGCTGGTCCGGCGGCTGTGCGTTCTGCGGGCGGAGATGGCCAATCACGGACTGGGGCTGGCCCACACCCATGTGCGGATCAACGCCACCCAGGTCCACAACGCGATCCGCAAGGCGGTGGGGCTGGTGACCCATCCCAACGATCCGCGCTACCGCGTTTCATACACCGACACGATCAACGAGCTTCTGGACCAAGTGAAGCCCGAGACGATCAATTTCGGATCGGTGATGGGGGAGCGCACCTCCGTCAAGCGGCTGTTCATGGTCGTGGCCCAGATGCTGAAATACAGCGACGCGACCGCGCCCGTCCGGTTCCTGATCGCGGAATGCGAAAGTGCGTTCACGGCGCTGACGGCGCTCTATTACGCGAAGCTGTTCGGCGTCGACCGGCACGTCGACATCTCCCCCCTGTTCGAGACGGAGAAGGCGCTGGAGGCCGGCAGCCGGGTGATCGAGCAGTTGCTGGAGAACCCGCACTACCGCGCCTATGTCGAGGCGCGCGGGCGCATCTGCGTCCAGACCGGTTATTCCGACGCCGGCCGCTATCTGGGGCAGAGCCCGGCCGCCGCCTCCATCGAAAGGCTGCGGCTGCGGCTGATCCGCGTGATGGCAAAGCATGGGCTGCGCGATGTGCGGCTGCTGATCTTCGACACCCATGGGGAATCGATCGGCCGAGGCGCGCACCCGGCGAGCTTCGAGCAGCGGCTGTCCTATGTCGACACCCCCGCCTCACGCGGGTTCATGAGCGACGAGAAGGTGCTGTTCAAGCAGGAGGTGAGCTTCCAGGGCGGGGACGGCTATCTCTATTTCATCAACCCCGCCGCCGCCTTCGCGTCGGTGACGCGGATCCTGGAGCACGCGCTGCGCCATGGCGACAATTCGGTGGACGATCCCTTCTATGACGAGGCCGCCTATATCCGGGAATTCTTCACGACGGTGAAGGAATTCCAGGTCGGGCTGATGGACGACAAGGATTACGGCGTCCTCCTGTCCGCCTTCGGGGCCAACCTGCTGTTCCAGTCCGGCAGCCGCGCCTTCAAGCGGGAGCATGAGGACGCTTCGGAGATCGACTATGCCGAGGCCTCGCAGTTCCGCGCCATCCCGCACAACGCAATCCTCCAGCAGCTTGGCCTTCTGGCCAACAGCGTCGGCGGGGCGGGCGCGGCGATCGCGCGGGACCCGGAGAAGTTCCGCGAGCTCTATCCGAAATCCGCACGGCTTCGGCAGCTCATGGGCATCGTGGAATATGGCGCGGCGATCAGCGACCCGGAGATCATGCGGGGCTATGTCGACAGCCTGGATCCCAGCCATTGGATCGTCCGGGCGAGCGACGCCGCCTCCCCCCGCCGGGCGGACGAGATGCTGCGGCTGGCCGGCCAGTTGGAGGGGCTGGGGCTGCACGAGCGGCAGAACCGGGTGTTCCGCCGGCTGTACAAGGATTTCACCATCCTGTCGGCGGCGCTGGACGATCTGGGCGCGGAGGGAAGCGGCGCGCTGGTCGGCGACCGGACGAAGATTGCGCTGAGGATGCTGCACGCGATCCGGCTGGCGGTGATCCATGAGATCTTCCTGCTGGCCACCCGCATCCCGGAATTCTCCAGCCGCCATTCGATGACGCCGAAGCAGCTCGTCACCCGGCTCCTCCATCTGGACGTGCCGCCTGTGGCGAGGCTGCTGGAGGAGATATTCCCGCTGACCGAGGGCGACGCGGCCTCCGCCGATTTCGGGGAGCCGGCGAGCTATCATGGCGACGAGAAGCAGAGCTACCAGTTCGAGAACGAGACCATCTTCCGGCCCATGAAGGGCCTCTATACGCTCATCCGCCGCATCTCAACGGCGAACGTCCACCGCATCGGCTTCCTTGGCTGAGCCCGAACCGCCACCTTTTATCGAAAGAGTTCCCATGCCCGACACGCTGGCGACAGGTCCCGCCGCTCCGCCGAAGGAAATCCGCCTGGAGGACTACAAGGTCCCGCCCTTCCTGGTCGACGCGGTCGACCTGGTGTTCGACCTGAAGGAAACGGGCACGCGCGTCACCTCCCGCCTGACCCTTCGCCGCAACCCGGATTCGGAGGAGAAGACGGCGCCGCTGTTCCTGGACGGGGAGGATGTCCGGCTGACCGCCGTCACGCTGGACGGCGAGGCGCTGGGCGCCAACCGCTACGTCCTTTCCGATGACGGGCTGACCATCCCGGACGCGCCGGACGCCTTCACGCTGGACGTGGAGGCGGAGATCGACCCGGCCAAGAACACGGAACTGAGCGGCCTCTACACGTCGGGCGGGACCTTCTGCACACAATGCGAGGCGGAGGGCTTCCGGCGCATCACCTTCTTCCCCGACCGGCCGGACGTGATGGCCCGCTACACCGTCACCATGCTGGCGGACAAGGCGGCCTATCCGGTCCTGCTGTCCAACGGCAACAGGGTCGACGGCGGCGACGCCACCGGCGGCCGGCACTGGGCGAAATGGGAGGACCCGCACCCCAAGCCCTCCTACCTGTTCGCGCTGGTGGCGGGCGACCTGGTGGCGCTGTCCGACAGCTTCACCACCCGGTCGGGGCGGAAGGTGGAGTTGAACATCCATGTCCGGCGCGGGGACGAGGACAAGTGCGGCCACGCCATGCGGTCGCTCAAGACCGCCATGAAATGGGATGAGGAGGTCTACGGGCTGGAATACGATCTAGACCTGTTCAACATCGTCGCCGTCAGCGACTTCAACATGGGCGCGATGGAGAACAAGGGCCTAAACATCTTCAACACGAAATACATCCTGGCCAAACCCGAGACGGCGACGGATTTCGACTATCACAGCATCGAACGGGTGGTCGCCCACGAGTATTTCCACAACTGGACCGGCGACCGCGTCACCTGCCGGGACTGGTTCCAGCTTTCCCTGAAGGAAGGGCTGACCGTCTTCCGGGACCAGCAATTCTCCGCCGACCAGGGCAGCGCCGCCGTGCGCCGCATCGGCGACGTGGCGCGGCTGCGGGCCAGCCAGTTCCCGGAGGATTCAGGGCCGATGGCCCATCCGGTGCGGCCGGAGCGCTATATCGCGATTGATAATTTCTACACCGCGACCGTCTATCAGAAGGGCGCGGAGGTGGTGCGGATGATCCACACCCTGATCGGGGCCGACGCGTTCCGGAAGGGCATGGACCTCTATATCGCGCGCCACGACAACCAGGCGGTGACGATCGAGGATTTTGTCGCGGCGATGCGGGACGCGTCCGGTGTCGACCTGACGCAGTTCCGGCGCTGGTATTCGACCGCCGGAACGCCGGTGCTGACGGTCGAGGAGGATCATGACCCGGAGACCGGCCGCTACGCCCTGACCGTCCGCCAGCGCATCCCGCCGACGCCGGGGCAGGAGAAGAAGGAGCCGCTGCTGATCCCGCTCGCCGTCGGCCTCCTGTCGCCGGAGGGGAACGAGATCCTGGAGACGACGGTGCTGAAGCTGACTGAGCGGGAGCAGCGCTTCACCTTCGAGGGACAGAAGGCGAAGCCGGTCCCGTCCCTTCTGCGCGGCTTCTCCGCCCCGGTCAGGCTGGCCGCGCAGCCGAGGGAGCGGCTGAAATTCCTGTTCGCGCACGACACCGACCCGTTCGCGCGATGGGAGGCGGGGCAGCAATTCGCGGCCCAGCTTCTGCTGGACATGGTGAAGGCGCACCAGTCCGGGGGGCTGATGGCCTTGGACCCCGATTTCATCGGGATCTTCGCCCGGACGCTGTCGGACGGGTCGCTGGAGCCGGCCTTCCGGGCGGAGGCGCTGACGCTGCCGGGCGACGGTTTCCTGGCCGACCAGATGGAAGTGGTGGACGTGGAGGCGATCGACGCCGCGCTGACCGCCGCGCGCCGGACGATCGCCGAGGCGCTGCATGGCGAGCTGATCGCGGCATACCGGGCGAACCAGGATGAGGGGCCCTACCGGATCGACCCGGACTCGGTCGGGCGGCGCGCGCTGAAGAATCTCTGCCTGTCGGTCCTAGGCGTGCTGGACGAGGATGCGGACGCGGCGGCGCTGGTCGACCGCCAGTTCGCTGAAGCCGGCAACATGACCGACCGGCTGGCCGCCCTGTCGGTCCTGAACGATTCCGCCCGCCCTGCCCGCGCGACGGCGCTGGAGGCGTTCCGCAACCGGTGGAAGGACGACCCGCTGGTCATGGACAAATGGTTCACGCTCCAGGCGACGAGCCGCCTTCCCGGTACGGTGGAGGCGGTGGAGCGGCTGACCCGGCATGAAGATTACGACCCGCGCAACCCCAACCGGGTGCGCGCCCTGCTGGCCGCTTTCGGCAGCGCCAACCCGCTGCATTTCCACCGGGCGGACGGGGCGGGCTATGCCTTCCTGGCCGACCGGATCATCGCGCTGGACCGGCACAACCCGCAGCTCAGCGCTCGGCTAATCAGCCCGCTTGGGCGCTGGCGGCGACAGGATCCGGGGCGACAGGCGCTGATGAAGCAGGCGCTGGAGCGCATCCTGGCGACCGAAGGCCTGTCCAAGGATTCGTTCGAGATCGCGAGCAAGAGCCTGTCATGAACCTGACGGAGAAGATCGCCGACCGCGCCTTCGCCCCGGTCCGCGCGGCGCTGGAGGAGGCGCGCATCCCCGGCGCGGTTCTTGGGATCGTGACGGCCGAGGGCGAGCGCACCGTCCGGTTTGGCGGCAGGGCACAGACCGTGCCGGAGGACCGGAAGCTGGACGAAGGGACGATCTTCGACCTGGCGAGCCTGACGAAGGTCATCCTGACCACGACGGAGGTGCTGAGGCTGGCGGAGGAAGGGCTGATCGACCTGGACGATCCGCTCCACCGCCATATCCCCGACCTGCACCAGTACGATGCGTCCGCACCGATCCGGCTTTTCACGATCCGGCAATGCCTGACCCACCAGACCGGGCTGGTGGCGGTGGAGCCGATCTATAGCTGGGGCGGCGATTCCGAGCGGCTGAAGGCGCTAATCCTCCAGCGCGACTGGCCGATCGGTGAGAAGGTCTATTCCGACATCAACTTCATCCTGCTGGGCATCCTGGTCGAACGGCTGCGCGGCCGGCCGCTGACGGAGACGCCCCTGCCCGACGGCCTGATCTTCCGCCCCGACCCGGAGCGGACGGCGGCCACGGAGAACTGCATGTGGCGCGGCCAGGTGATGCGCGGCGAGGTGCATGACGAGAACGCTTTCTCCCTCGGCGGGCTGGCCGGCCATGCCGGGCTGTTCGGCACGGTCGAGGGCGTGCTGAACTTCGCCGAAAGTTTCATGAAGGGCGAGGTGCTGAGCCCGGCGACGCTGGCGGAGATCGTCGCCTCGACGGTCGGGACCCGCGCGCTGGGCTGGGAGCGGCGCTATCCGGGCTGGAGTGGCGGAAGCCTGTGCCATCCCGACACGATCGGCCATACCGGCTTCACGGGCACGGGCCTGTGGATCGACAGGGAGCGAGGGGTCGCGTGGTCCCTGCTGACCAACCGCGTCCACCCCTCCCGCCATGTCGAGACCGGAATCATGCCGCTGCGCCGCGCGGTCGGGAACATCGTCGCGGCGGAGTGGAGCCGGCGGTAAAAAGCGGATGCTTTCCCCATTGTTTTCATTGGTCATTCCGGCCTCCGAGCCGGAATCCATGTGCCGTCGTCGTCTCCCCGGCAGTGCAAGATGAAGCGCCGTCTTCGCCTCGACCGACCCGTATGGATGCTGGATCAAGTCCAGCATGACGTTGTTTGAGAGTGGCAGGCTCGCCGTGAGGGCAGATTGCGGCAGTCCTGGCTAGCCTTCCAACGCCTTCCGCAGATGGCCGCCGGCGGCGGCCAGGGCGGTGCGGGCTTCTTCCGGGGAGCGGCCGCGCAGGATGAGGATCGCCAGCTTCACGTTGCCATCCGCCTTTTCCAGCGCCGCCCGGGCGGCATCGGACCCGCAGCCGGTCAGTTGCCGCAGCATCCGTTCGGAGCGCAGCACCAGCTTTTTGTTGCTGGCCTGCATGTCGACCATCTGGCCTTCATAGACGCGGCCGAGCCGGATCATGAGCAGCGAGGAGAACAGGTTCAGCATCGCCTTCTGGGCCGTTCCCGCCTTCATGCGGGTCGAGCCGGCGATGATCTCCGCCCCCGTGTCGAGCAGCACGGGATGGGCGGAAGCCTCCAGGATCGCCGTGCCGGCATTGTTGGCGACGCCGATCGTCAGCGCGCCCAGCGCCCGCGCGCGCCTGAGCGCCGCCACGGTGTAGGGCGTGCCGCCGCTGGCGGCGAGGCCGAGTACGACATCGTCCTTGCCGATCCCGGCGGCGACGATCTCCCGCTCCGCCGCCTCTGAATCGTCCTCCGCCCCTTCGATCGACTCCATGAGGGAAAGGTCGCCGCCGGCCAGCAGGAATATCAGCCTGTCCTTCGGCCAGTTGAAGGTGGGCGTCAGTTCCACCCCGTCCTGGACGCCGATGCGGCCGGAGGTTCCGGCCCCGACATAGATCAGGCGGCCGCCACGGGCCAGCCGCTCCGCCGCCGCATCGGCGGCCGCCGCGATCGCCGGCAGGGCCGGAGCCACCGCCGCCACGGCCGCCATCTGGCCCTCAAGCATCGTTTCCAGGATGTCCTCGCTGCTCCAGGTATCGAGCGCGCGGTAGCGGGGGCTTGCGGTTTCGGTCTTCACGGCGGTCGCGGGTCCGGTTGCTGCTGGGAAGGAGAACAAGCTTATCAAGGGCGGCGTGACAAAACCATAGCAATACCATTTAGGAAAATTAACCGGTTTGACAGCCGGAGAGGTTCTGTAGTGGTATTAAAACTGGGCTAGGAAAGACCCCCTTCGACAATCAAAGAAATGGGAGGATGCCTTGAGAACCACGACATTCCTGGCGGTGTCCCTGGGCGCCGCCACAGGCCTTGCCTCTTTCGCCGCCGCGGCGCAGACGGAGTTGAACCTCTGGACATGGCGGCAGCAGGAAATCCCGCTGTGAGAGGCGGTGGACGAGAAATTCCCCGACATCACGATCAATGTCGAGACGACGCGCCCTACCGAATATGACGCGCGCCTGCGGATCGCGATGCAGAGCGAGGGGCCGGACATCATCCAGGGCCGCGCCGGCGCTGGCTGGATCGATCCCTACGCCACCGCCGGGGCCTTCGCCCCGCTGGAAGACCTTGTGAACCCGGAGATGTTCCCGCAGGTGGCGTTGGACCTGGTGAAGGGCAGCGACGGCGTGATCTACGGCGTGCCCTTCGCGTTCCAGACCACGCACTTCATGTACAATGAGGCGCTGTTCGAGCGACTGGGGCTGGAAGAGCCGCAGACCTGGGACGAATTCTACGCCCTTCTGGAGACGCTGAAGGAAAACGGCGTGGCGCCGATGTACGCTCCCGGCCGGGAGGCCTGGGCGCTGAACATCACCGCCGGCATCCTGGACGCCAGCATGCTGCGCAACGATTTCATCAAGGCGCTGCAGGAAGGCGAGGCCTGCTTCACCGATCCGGAATATGTCGCGGTGCTGGAGCGGCTGGAAAGCTTCGCCCCCTATTTCCAGGAAGGGTTCAGCGGCAACACCACCGACGACATGGTGGCGGCCCTGGCGCTGGAGCAGGCGGGTATCGTCGGCTACGGCATCTTCGGCATCGGGCTGATGAAGGAGATCAACCCGGAGATGGAGGTCGGCCTGTTCCTGGCCCCGACCGGCGACCCGTCGCTGGAGCCGCTGGTCTTCGCCTATCCGGACGGCGGCTACTACATGAACGCCGCGACGGAGCATCCCGAGGCGGTGCGGCAGGTGCTGGAGTTCACCCAGACCGAGGAGTTCGGCCAGATGTTCGTCGACCTGGTCGGGGAGATCACGGCGGTCAAGGGCGACTACACGGTCGCCGACAACAGCGCCTTGCAGGAGGCGATCGGGTTCCTGAACGAACGCAGCCTGGACTATCTGACCTGGGTGCGTTCGCCCTTCCGGGACGGGGAGCCCAGCCTCTACGAGATGCTGGCGTCCGGGCAGCAGAGGCTCTATGCCGGCGAAACGACGCCGGAGGAACTGGCGCGGACCATCCAGGACGGGCTGAACACCTGGTACGGCCCCTATGTCGAGAAGGGCAAATGCCCCTGAGCGGCAGGGAACCTCTCCGCCGTCCGGCGTTCCGGGCGGCGGGGAATCCCTCCGGCAAGCGGCCGAAGGCGACGCCATGACCGACATCTCAGAGACGGAAGCCGCCGCCGCGCCGGTCCTGATCCGCCCCCGCCGGGGCGGCCACCGGGCGCGGGAGCGCCGGCAGTATCTGACGATGCTGGCCCCGGCGCTGCTGGTCTATCTGGTGTTCGACGTCTATCCGAAGGCGGCGGCGATCTATATCAGCCTGTTCGAATGGCAGGGTATCGGCCCGATGACATGGGTCGGGCTTCAGAACTATATCGATTTGTTCACCAAGCCGCTGCTGCGCGCGGAGTTCCTGAACGCCGCCTGGAACAACATCCAGTTCTTCCTGATCGTGATGGCCTGCTACACCCTGCTGGGCACGGCCTTCGCGCTGCTTTTGAGCTTCAAGGTCTGGGGGGAGCGGGTCTACCGGCTGGTCTTCTTCCTGCCCCACCCGCTGGCGACGGTGGCGGTGGCCTTCCTGTGGGGGCTGATGCTCAACCCGCAATTCGGGCCGGTCAACGACGCGCTGCGCGCGATCGGGCTGGACTCATGGGCGCATCCCTGGCTGGGAGATGCGGCGACGGCGCTGCCGACGCTGGCGCTGATCAATGTCTGGCACCTGATCGGCTTCCCGATCCTGCTGCTGCTGGCCGGCGTCACCAGCATGAGGACGGACATCGTGGAGGCCGCCTTCCTGGACGGCGCGACCCGGTGGCAGGTGGTGCGGCACATCATCCTGCCGCAGTTGAAGCCCGTCTACGTCCTTCTGGGCCTGCTGGTCTTCATCGGGTCCTTCAACACGTTCGAACTGGTCTTCGTGCTTCAGGGCGTGGAGGCCGGCCCCTACGGATCGACCGACCTGCTGGCGACCATGTTCTACCGGCTGGCCTTCGGCGGGATCGGCGCGACGGTGACCTATTTCGGGCTGGGCTCCGCCGTCGCCGTCGTGACGGCGATCCTGATCCTGCCGGCGTCGATCTATTTCGCGCTGCGCAACATGCGGCGGGCTTAAGCGCATGGACAAGCTGTTCCGCCTGAAGACGAGGGAGCAACTGGCGATCCAGGTGCTGCTGGTCGCCTACGCCTTCGTCGTCATCGCGCCGCTGGCGGTCGCCTTCTTCAACTCCTTCAAGGAGCTGGGGCAGGTCTACCGGGACCCGTTCGGGCTGCCCGACACGCTGAGCTGGTCGAACTATGTCGAGGCCTGGACCCAGGCTTCCTTCGGAATCTACTTCAGGAATTCCGCCATCGTCGCGGCGGCTTCCGTCTTCTTCACCCTGTTCTTCGGCTCCATGGCCGCCTACGTGCTGGCCCGCTACGAATTCCGCGGGTCGAAGCTGGTCTTCGTCCTGTTCCTGACGGGGCTGGCGATCCCGCTCAGGATCGCGGTCATCCCGCTTCACGTCCTGATGCGGGAGCTGGGGCTGCTGGACAGCCTGGTCGGGCTGGTCCTGGTCTATGTCGCCTCCAGCCTGCCCTTCGCCGTCTTCGTCCTGGCCAGCTTCTTCCGGGGCATCAACCGGGAGATCGAGGATGCGGCCCGGGTCGACGGGGCGACGCCGTTCCAGATCTACCGGATCGTCATCCTGCCGCTGATCAAGCCGGCGCTGGCGACGGTCGGCATCTTCACCTTCGTCAGCGTCTGGAACGATTTCTTCTTCCCCCTGATCTTCATCACCAGCGACCATCTGCGGACGCTGCCGGTCGGGCTTTCGGTCTTCTTCAGCGAGTTCAGCATCCAGTGGCACCTGCTGTTCGCCGGGCTGATCATCATGATGCTGCCGACGATCGTCGCCTTCCTGCTGGCGTCGCGCAGCTTCGTCCAGGGCCTGACCATGGGGGCGGTGAATGAGTAATCCCATCCTGGGCGTCGACCGGCTGGAGGCGTTCGCGCGCCTGTTCGAGGGCAGGCGGCTGGGGCTGGTGGCGAACCATGCCAGCCGGGACAGCAATCTTGTCCCCACCTGGGACCGGCTGAAGGCGCTGAAGGACGCGCGGCTGGAACGGCTGTTCTCCCCCGAACACGGGCTGCACGGCGTGCTGCAGGACGGGGAGAAGGCGGCGGACGGCACGGACGGCCAGACGGGCCTTCCCGTCATCTCGCTCTACGGCCCGCGCCTGACGCCCGAAACCAGCCATTTCGAGGGGCTGGATGCGATCGTCTACGACATCCAGGATGTCGGTGTGCGGGCCTACACCTATCTTGCGACGCTGCTTCGGCTCTGCGCCGGAGCGGCCGAGGCAGGGATCGACATCATCATCCTGGACCGGCCCAACCCGCTGGGCCGGATCATCGAGGGCGGCGGCGTGGCGGCCGATTCGCTGAACTTCGTCGCGCCGATGGACGCGCCGCTGCGCCACGGGCTGACGCTCGGGGAGATCGCGCGTCTCCATTGCGCGGAGAACGCCCTGCCGCCGCCGACAGTGGCGCCCTGCGAGGGCTGGACCGGAGAGCCGGTGGCCCCGGACCGGCGGTGGCTCGCCCCCTCCCCCAACCTGCCGACCTCCATGGCGGCGCTGGCCTATCCGGGGACGGTGCTGGTCGAGGGCACCGGCCTGTCCGAAGGGCGGGGCACCACCCGCCCCTTCACCACGATCGGCGCGCCGGGGCTGGACGGGGTCGCGCTGGCCGACCGGCTGTCGCGGCATCCGGGGCTGGAGGCCTGGGCGACCTGGTTCCGGCCCAGCTTCTCCAAGCACGCCGGGACGGTCTGCGACGGCGTGGAACTCTACATCGCCGACCGGCGGGCCTATCGCGCCCTGCCGGTGGCGCTGGACATCCTGGCCTTCGTCCGCGACGAGGCCCCCGATGCGCTGGCGGTGAACGGCCATCTGGCGCTGCTGGCTGGCGGGCCGGCGCTGGGCGAGTGGCTGGAATGCGAGGGCGCGGGCGTCGATGATATGCTGCGATCGTGGGAGCCGGACCGCCTGGCTTTCGCGGAACGCGCCCGTCCCCACCGGCTTTACGGATCCTGCCCATGACCCCTCCCGCCCTGTTCCTGGGTATAGATGGCGGCGCCACGAGCTGCCGCGCGCGGCTGGAGGATTCCGATGGGAACCTGCTGGGCGAAGGGCGGGCCGGCAGCGCCAATCCGCGCTGGGGGCTGGACGCCGCGATCGGGGAAATCCTGCTGGCGACCCGGCAGGCGCTTGAGGTCGCCGGCCTGATCGAGGCCGATCTGGCCCGAACCCATGCCGGGCTGGGGCTGGCCGGGACCGGCCAGGCGAGGGAGCGCGGCCAGATGCTGGCCTGGTCCCACCCCTTCCGCACCATGACGCTTCGGACCGACGCCCACGCCGCCTGCCTGGGCGCCCATGAGGGCGGCGACGGGGCGATCATGATCGTCGGTACGGGATCGTGCGGCTGCGCCATCGTCGACGGCGAGGAGACCCGCGTCGGCGGGTGGGGATTCCCGGCGTCGGACCATGGCAGCGGGGCGTGGCTGGGGCTGGAGGCCGTGCGGCGGGCGCTGTTCGCTTATGACGGCGTTACCCTCGCCACGCCCTTCACCGTCGGGATCATGAAGCATTTCGGCGACGATCCGGAGGCGATCGTCGCCTTCTCCCAATCCGCGCATCCGAGGGACTGGGCCGCGTTCGCGCCGTCGATCCTGGACGCAGCCGCCGGCGGCGACCGGGTGGCCGCCGACCTGCTGCGCGAGGCGGGCCGCGATCTGGGAGCGATGACAGCAACGCTGCGCCGGGCCGGCGCGCCGACGGTCTGCCTGATGGGCGGGCTGGCCGGCCCCATCGCCGGATGGCTGCCGGAGGAAGAGCAGCCCTATCTGGCCCCGGCGAAGGGCGACGCGCTGAAGGGCGCCATCCTGATCGCCCGGCGAACCATGGCGGAAACAGGGGCGGAGACGGGCCGATGAGCGTGACGAGAACGGCCAGACCCGGCCCGGTGGAAAGTCTCAAGCTGGACCCCGACAGCCCGACGCCGCTCTATCTGCAACTCCAGTACCGCCTGCGCCAAGCGGTCGAGAGCGGGGCGCTGAGGGTCGGGGATGCTCTGCCGGGGGAACGCTATCTGGCGAGCCTGCTGGGCGTGTCGCGGGTCACCGTGCGGCGGGCGATCGACGATCTGGTGGTCGATGGGCTGCTGATCCAGAAGCAGGGTGCCGGGACCTTCGTGGCGACACGGGTCGAACAGCCGCTGTCGCTGCTGACCAGCTTTTCCGAAGACATGCTGGCCCGTGGGCTGAAGCCCGGATCGGTGTGGCTGGAGCGCGGTTTCGGCCGGGCGACGCCGGAGGAGGCGATGGCGCTGGACCTGCCGCCGGGCACGGAGGTCGTCCGCATCGCGCGGGTGAGGACGGCCGACGACACGCCGATGGCGCTGGAGCGGGCGACTGTCCCCCGCCAGTTCCTGGCAGATCCGAAGGATGTCGGCCCCTCGCTCTACGACGCGATGGCGGCCCATGGCGCACGGCCGGTCCGGGCGTTGCAGAGGCTGCGCGCAGAATTGATCGACGAGACGGACGCCCGGCAGCTTCACGTTCCCGCCGGGACCGCCATCCTGTCGATCGAGCGCAGGGCCTTCCGGGCCGACGGAACGCCGGTCGAATTCACCCGCTCGCGCTATCGCGGCGACCTCTACGATTTCGTGACGGAGCTGCGCGTCGACGCCGGCCCCGCCAACCACAAGCCCGAATGATCGAGACCATGAGCAAGACCCAGAAGACTTCGAGAATGTTGGCCGAAGCGTCGGAGACGCCCCGCATCGTCGCCCGGCAGTTCGAGCGGAACGCCGACGCCGTCGCTACGCTGGCCGAAAGGCTGCGCGCGGCCCCGCCGCGCTTCGTCGTCACCGGGGCGCGCGGCAGTTCAGACCATGCCGCGACCTTCGCGAAATATCTGATCGAGACGCGGCTGGGGCTGGTGACGGCGTCGGCCGCGCCGTCGGTCGCCACGATCTATAACCGCACGCTGGCCATGGAGGGGGCGCTGTTCATCGCGATCAGCCAGTCCGGCCGCAGCCCCGACCTGATCGACATGACGGAACGCGCGAAGGCAGGCGGGGCGCTGACCGTGGCGCTGGTCAACGATTCGGAATCGCCGCTGGCGGCCGTCTGCGACACGGTCCTGCCGCTCCATGCCGGGGCGGAGACCAGCGTCGCCGCGACCAAGAGCTATATCGGCTCGCTCGCCGCGCTACTGCACCTGACCGCCGCCTGGACCGGCGACGAGGCGCTGACCCGGGCGCTGACCCAACTGCCGGGACGGCTGGAGGAGGCGCTGGATCTGGACTGGAGCCCGATGGTCGACGCGCTGGCCGACGCGCGGGACCTGCTGATCCTGGGGCGCGGGACCAATCTGGCGATCGCGCAGGAGGCGGCGCTGAAGCTGAAGGAGACCTGTGGGCTGCATTCGGAGGCGTTCAGCGCGGCGGAGGTGATGCATGGACCGGTCGCGCTGGTCGGCCAGGATTATCCGGTCGTCGTCTTCAGCCCGGAAGACGAGACCCGCGCCAGCGTGCGGGAGCTGGCGGCGACGATCCGCGCCCAGGGCGGGCGCGTCCTGATCGCCGAGACGGAGGGCGCGGCCGACCGGCTACCGGTCCCCCGCCCGCTTCATCCTGCCTGCGATTCGCTGCCGATGATCCTGGCCTTCTACCGCGCGGCCGCCCGGCTGTCGGTCCGGCGGGGGTTGGACCCGGATGAGCCCAGGCATCTGCGCAAGGTGACGGAGACGAGATGAGCGACGACCTCCAGGCGCTGATCGGCGGCCGGGTCTTCGACGGAGACCGGATCGTCAAGGGACAGGCCGTCCTGATCGCGGACGGGCGCATAGAGGCGCTGGTCCCCGAACCCGACATTCCACGGGATGCCCAGCGCGTGGCGCTGGAGGGCGGGCTGCTGACGCCGGGCTTCATCGACGTGCAGGTGAATGGCGGCGGCGGCGTGATGCTGAACGACAGCCCCACGATCGACGGCGTCCGCACGATCGCGGAAGCCCACCGCCGGTTCGGCACGACAGGGATGCTGCCGACCCTGATCACCGACGCGCCGGACAAGATGCCGGCGGCGATCGACGCGGTGCGGCGGGCGATGGCGGAGGCGGTTCCGGGAATCCTCGGAATCCATCTGGAGGGGCCGTTCCTGAATGTGGCGCGCAAGGGCGTCCACGACCCGCGCCTGATCCGGCCGATCGCGGAGGAGGACATGGCGGTCGTCATGTCGCTGGAGACTGGGAAGACGCTGGTGACGCTGGCCCCGGAGCAGGCCCCGGCGGGGACCGTCCGCCGACTGGCCGAGGCGGGGGTGCTGGTCTGCGCGGGACATACGGTCGGCCCCTACGACGCGATCCGAGCCGCGATCGCGGAGGGCTTGCGCGGCTTCACCCATCTGTTCAACGCCATGGCCCCGTTCGACAGCCGGGAGCCGGGGGTGGTCGGCGCGGCGCTGGACGATCCCGGCACCTGGTGCGGCATCATCGTGGACGGCCACCATGTCCATCCCGCGAGCCTCAGGGTGGCGCTGGCCGCCAAGCCGCGCGGGCGGATGATGCTGGTCACCGACGCCATGGCCACGGTGGGCGCGGCCGATCCGAGCTTCGTCCTCAAGGGAGAGAAGATCACCGAGATCGACGGCCGTTGCGCCACCGAGGACGGGACGCTGGCCGGATCGGCGCTGGATATGGCCTCGGCGGTGCGCAACACCATCGCCTGGCTGGGCCAGACGGTGGAGGAGGCGCTGCGCATGGCCTCCCTCTACCCCGCCGCCTTCCTGGGGCTGGACGACCGGCTGGGCCGCATCGCGCCGGGTTACCGCGCCGATCTGGTATTGCTCGACGACGATCTTGCCGTCCGCCGGACCTGGATCGGGGGCGAGCCGGACTGATCCTCCCCTTCAGAGCGTCGCGAATTTCAGGCGGTCGAGGATCGGGACGAGTTGGTCCCTTGCATGGCTGCGGTGGCTCCGCGCGGCGGTTCCGGCCGCCGCGGCGTCGCCCGAGCGGATGGCATCGATGATCGCCCGATGCTCGGCGGCCGAGCCGAGGGGGAGCGGTCTTAGATGGAGCGTCAGCCGCCGGGCCCGGTGCGACTGGCCCGTGACCGTCGCCGCCATGCGCCTGATGCGGCCATTGCCGCAGCGCGCGACCAGCGTGTCGTGGAAGGCTTCGTCATCCTGCGCCCAGCGTTCCAGATCGCCATCCCGCAGGGCGGCTTCCATATCGGCCGTCCGGGCGGCCAACTCGTCCAGGACGGACGCCACATCCGCCACATGGCCGCCGGCCAGCCGTTCGGCGGCCGCACCCTCCAGCGCGATCAGCACGTCGTAGATCTCAAGCAGGTCGGCGGGCGACAGCGCCTTTACCAGGATGCCTTTCCGGGGAAGGATCTGGACGAATCCTTCCTCCTGGAGACGCGCCATAGCCTCGTGGACCGGGGTGCGGCTCATGCCGAGCCGCGCGGCGATCTCATTCTCCGCCGCCTGGAATCCGGCCGGCAGTTCGTTCGACAGGATCGCGTTGCGCAGGAAACGATAGGCGGCGTCCGCCCGGCCTTCCTCCGCCGCGGGCTCTACGGCCGTCGAAAGCGCATCCTCGTTCCCGGCGACGCCCCGCCTGGAAACCGAACCTGCCTTGCCGTTCATTCGAGTTCCTTCCCCATCCGTTCATGAATGGCAAAAGATCGCGCGCCCGTCCACTTGCGTTTAATTTTGCATGCAAGTTGGAACGCATGATACGGCTGGCCCTTGCGGATGAAAAAGCCCGGCGAACCGCCGCCATCACAATCCTCCGGGAGGATGACATGAACCGAAATCTTCTGATCGCGCTTGGAACGGCGGCGGTGACCGTGGCGGGCCCCGCCATGGCGCAGGACGCCTATCCGGAAAGTCCCGTCACCATCATGGTTCCCGCCGCGGCCGGCGGGCCGAGCGACACGGTGACCCGCATCGTCGCCGAAGCCATGTCGGAACAGCTCGGGCAGCAGATCGTGGTCCAGAACATGGGCGGCGCCGGCGGCACGCTGGGCGCGGCGCGGGTCGCGAACGCCCCGGCGGACGGCTATACGCTGCTGCTCTACCATATCGGCGTCGCGACCAGCGCCTCACTCTATGACGACCTGCCCTACGATCCGGGCGAGGCCTTCGCGCCGGTGGGCCAGGTCGCCGACGTGCCGATGACCGTCATCGCGCGGCAGGATTTCGAGCCCGAGGACGTGACTGCGCTGATCGACTATCTGAAGCAGAACGGTTCGGATGTCACCTACTCCCATGCCGGCATCGGCGCGGCGTCGCATCTCTGCGGCATGCTGCTGATGCAGGAGCTTGGCGTGCAGTTCATCGAAGTGCCCTATCCCGGCACCGGACCGGCGCTGACCGACCTGATCGCCGGCGAGGTCGATTTGATGTGCGACCAGAGCACCAACACGATGGGCCAGATCGAATCCGGCGAGGTGAAGGCCTATGCGGTCACCACGCCGGAGCCGGTCGACGCCCTGCCCGACCTTCCGACGCTGGACGATTCCGGCATGGAGGGCTTCGAGGTGAGCGCCTGGCACGCGCTCTGGGCTCCGGCGGGCACGCCGGAGGCGGTGATCGACACGCTGTCCGCCGCCTTGCAGGAGGCGCTGAAGGACCCCGCCGTCATCGAGCGCCTGACTGACCTGGGCGCGCAGCCGGTGTCGCACGAACAGGCGACGCCCGAGGCGCTGGGCCAGAAGCTCCAGTCGGAAATCGACAGGTGGGCGCAGGTTATTGAGGAAGCCGGCGTTTCGGCGAATTAAGCTTGATAAGTGGAGTGCGATTCAGCGATCAGGTTGAACCAACCTGATCGCATCGCGCTCCAGCAGTTGACTGTAAACAGGCCGCGCGACAGGGAGTCGTGCGGCCATACGGAACGGGAAACCCATGAGGCAGTACAGGATCGCGGCCATCCCCGCGGACGGCATAGGCCCCGAGGTCATCGACTCCGGCCTCCAGGTCCTGGAGGTGCTGGAGAAGCGCGGCGACGATTTCCGGCTGGACGTCCGGAGCTTCGACTGGGGCTCCGACCACTACAAGGCCCATGGGCGCATGATGCCCGAGGACGGGCTGGAGCGGCTCAAGGGTTTCGACGCGATCTTCTTCGGCGCCGTCGGCGCGCCGGACGTGCCCGACCACATCACGCTCTGGGGCCTCCGGCTGCCGATCTGCCAGGGCTTCGACCAGTACGCCAATGTGCGCCCGACCAGGATCCTGCCGGGCATCGCATCGCCGCTGTCGGGCATCGGGCCGGGCGATCTGGACTGGGTGATCGTGCGCGAGAATTCCGAAGGCGAATATTCCGGGAATGGCGGGCGCGCCCATCGCGGCATGCCGGAGGAAGTCGGCACCGAGGTCGCCATCTTCACCCGCGTCGGCGTCACGCGCATCATGCGCTACGCGTTCAAACTGGCGCAGTCGCGGCCGCGAAAGCATCTGACCGTCGTGACCAAGTCCAACGCCCAGCGCCACGGCATGGTGATGTGGGACGAGATCGCAGCGGAGGTCGCGGCCGAATTCCCGGACGTGACCTGGGACAAGATGCTGGTCGACGCCATGACGGTGCGCATGACGCTGAAGCCCCGCAGCCTGGACACCATCGTCGCCACCAACCTCCATGCCGACATCCTTTCAGACCTCGCCGGCGCGCTGGCCGGTTCGCTGGGCGTCGCGCCGACGGCGAACATCGATCCGGAGCGGCGCTTCCCCTCGATGTTCGAGCCGATCCACGGTTCCGCCTTCGATATCACCGGAAAGGGCATCGCCAATCCGGTCGCGACCTTCTGGACGGCGGCCCAGATGCTGGAGCATCTGGGCGAAGGCGCGGCGGCCGCCCGGCTGATGCGGGCGGTTGAGCAGGTGACGGGTGAAGGCGTCCGGACGCCGGACATCGGCGGCAAGGCGACCACGCAAGAAGTCACCGACGCGGTGTGCGAGGCGATCCGCGGCGCGAACGACTGACCGGCAGGGGGCGAGCCTCGGCGGGCCCGCCCCCTGCCCGTCCCGTTATGACGCGTCGGACAGGCAGGCGACGAGGTTGTCGGCGAGGTCTGTCATCAGCCGGAAATACTGTTCGGGCCCTTCCTCCACGGCGACGCCCAGCGGATCGAGCTGGCCGCGGCGGACATCGGTTCCTTCGACCACCGTATCGACCAGGTCGGGTTCGAACTGCGGTTCGCTGAAGACGCAGCGCGCCCCGCTTTCGGCGATCGTGTGCTGGATCTCCCGCAGACGCTGCGCGCCCGGCGGAAGCTCCGGACTGACGGTGATCGAGCCGACGGCGTTCAGCCCGTAATGGGCCCCGAAATACTGGTAGGCGTCGTGGAAGACGACGAAGGGCGCGTCCCCTACCGGCGCGAGGCGGGCGCGCAGATCGGCGTCCAGCGCGTCCAGCCGCTCCAGCACGGAATCGGCGTTGGCGGCGTAGGCGGCGGCATTCTCCGCATCCAGTTCAGACAGGGCGTCGGCGACCGATTCCACGATGGCCGCCGCGTTGTGCGGATCGAGCCAGAGATGAGCGTCATAGGCGGCGGAATGATCGTGGCCGTGATCCTCCCCTTCATGATCATGCTCATGATGATGGCCTTCCCACGCGCCGGTGGAGCGGACGGGGAGAAGCTCCACGCCCTCCGCATCGGCGACGGCCAACGTCCGCGCATCTTCCGCCAGGGTCTCCAGCGGACCGATCAGGAAGGTCTCCAGGGCCGGCCCCGTCCAGACGACAAGATCGGCGTCGGCCAACGCCCTGGCGTCGGACGGGCGGAGGGAATAGGTGTGGGGCGACCCCGCCCCCTCCACCAGCAGGTCAGGCTGGCCGAGATCGCCCATCACGCCGGCGACCAGCGAATGCAGCGGCTTTATGCTGACCGCCACGGACGGCGCTTCGGCCAGCGCGGGGAGAGGCGACGCCGCGCCCAGAAGGAAGAGCGCGGCGGCGAAGGGGGGAAGTTTCCGCATCGGGGGCTGCCTCGACATCATCGGGGGAAGAAAAATCATGACGAACAGAAATGTTATAGTATAACGTTTCTTATCCAGTCCACCCCGTTCCGTCACCCATCCGGTTCCCGATGCACGCCCGAGACATCACGCTTCCCGATCGCTATACCAGGCGCCGACGCATTTCGGGGGAAGCCCTCTTGTCGGCCAGAAAGTCAGATTTCCACGACCTCGTCGCGCTCCGCGGCGTCGGCATGAGGTTCCGTGACCGGCGGGTGCTGCACGATATCTCGCTTTCCGTCAGGCCGGGTGAGATCCTGACGCTGATCGGGCCGAACGGGGCCGGCAAGACGACGCTGGCGCGGATCGTGCTTGGCCTTCTGAAACCGACGCAGGGCTCCGTCCGGCGGGCCGAGGGGCTGACCGTCGGCTATGTGCCCCAGCGCCTGTCGATCGATCCGGTGCTGCCGATGAGCGTGGCGCGGCTGATGTCCCTGCCCCGGCCGGTCGCCCAAGAGGCGGCGCGGCGGAGCCTGGCGGAGGTCGGCGCGGAGCATCTGCTGGACCGCGAAGTCCAGACCCTGTCGGGCGGCGAGACGCAGCGGGTGCTGCTGGCTCGCGCCCTGATCCGGGAGCCGGCGCTGCTGGTCCTGGACGAGCCGACGCAGAATGTCGACTATGCCGGACAGGCCGACCTCTACGAGCTGATCCGCCGCATCCGCGACCGCCATGGCTGCGGCGTCATGCTCGTGTCCCACGATCTGCATGTCGTGATGGCGGCGACCGACAGCGTGCTGTGCCTCAACGGTCATGTCTGCTGCGCCGGCACGCCCGAGGCGGTCAGCGAGCATCCGGAATATCAGGCGCTGTTCGGCGCGCAAGGATCGCGCAGCGTGGCCGTCTACCGGCACGATCATGCCCACGCCCACACATTGTCCGGCGAGGTGGCGCCGCTGGAGGACGGGTGCGGGCATGATCATGGGCATATGCACGAGCACGGCCCCGATGGAGGGCGCGGCGATGCTTGACGATTTCGTGGTCCGCGCGCTGCTGGCCGGCATCGGGGTGGCGCTGGTGGCGGGGCCGCTGGGCTGCTTCGTGGTCTGGCGGCGGATGGCCTATTTCGGCGACAGCCTGTCCCATTCGGCGCTGCTGGGCGTCGCGCTGGGCTTCCTCCTTTCGGTCGATTTGACGATCGGGGTGGTCTTCACCTGCGCCGCGCTGGCCCTGGTCATCGTCTTCCTGCAGGAGCAGCAGCGTTTTGCGACCGACACGCTGCTGGGGTTGCTGTCGCATTCCGCGCTGGCGCTGGGGCTGGTGACGATCAGCTTCCTCGACGGGCTCCGGATCGATTTGATGGCCTATCTGTTCGGCGATATCCTGTCCGTGGGGATCACCGACCTGGCCTGGATCTATGCCGGCGGCGCGGCCGTTCTGGCGGTGCTGGCGCTGATCTGGCGGCGGATGCTGGCGATCACCGTCAGCGACGAGCTGGCGCGGGCCGAAGGGGTCAACGCGCTGGCCGTCCGGCTGGTCTTCACCCTGCTTCTGGCGACGGTGATCGCGATCGCGATGAAGGTGGTGGGCATATTGCTGATCACCTCCCTGCTGATCATCCCGGCGGCCACGGCGCGGCGCTTCGCCCGGACGCCGGAGCAGATGGCCGCGATGGCCAGCCTGGCGGGCGCAGCGTCGGTCGCCGGCGGCATCCTCGCCTCCCTCCTCTGGGACACGCCGTCCGGCCCGTCGGTCGTGGTGGCGGCGCTGTCGCTGTTCCTCCTCAGCCAGATGGCCGGCGCGTTCGTGCAGCGGTCGTGAGGGATGGCAGGGCCTGACCTCTCTTCCTCATGGTGAGCCTGTCGAACCATGCGGGTACGCACCTTTCGACAGGCTCAAGGTGAGGTTTTCGAGAAGAAAGCCGTCATGCCGGACCCCGATCCGGCATCCATGCGGCGTCGATGGCCGCCGGGACGGCGCCCGGTCCTTCGCCGCCGGTGACGCGGCAACGGCCCATGGATTCCGGATCAAGTCCGGAATGACCAACAAAAACAATGTCATGCTGGACTTGATCCAGCATCCATAGGGTACCGACACTGCGTGGATGCCGGCTCGGGGCCGGATTGGCCGACTGGCGTCCCGGAAATGTCGCTGGAAAATGATAATCATTCTCATTATCATGATCGCTCCCGTCGAGGAGGATCCGTTGGCGAACCATCTTTCATCCCAGGACGACAGAGCCTGGAGCAGCGACATGCTGAGCTTCGCGGAGCAGATGCTTCTGTGGTCGATGCGCATCTGGGTGGTCGGCCTTCAGAAGCGCATTCCGGTGGGCGAGAAACTGCATGAGGCCTATTCGCGGGCCGGCGCGCCGCGCGCTGTGGGGCTGGTCGACAATCTGATGGTCGTCGTCGGCCATGGCGCGATCCGGCAGCTGGACATCAACTGCCCGTGCCAGAAGGGGCTGTCGGAGGACGAACGGCGCATCCTGGACCTGGCGGCGCTCTATCAGGGCGGCGCAAGCCTGGAGGGCCCCTTGCTGCTGCACTCGATGCTGACGGAGACGGCCTGCCGGGCGGCGGGCGGCATCCTTCGGGATATCGGGCGCGTCTTCTCCGACGCCGGGATGGTCTTCCCGCCGGTCGATATCCCGCCGGAGCGGGCTTTCGGCCATTCACGGGAAGCGACCCTTCACGCCGGATCGGCTACGCTGCACTAGGCGGGGGCACTAGACCGGAGCGGCCGCCGCGGAAGGACGGGGAGTCAGCTCACCCTGGCCGACGCCGTGGGCATGCGCCCAGATGGCGGCCTGGGTCCTGTTCTCCACCCCGATCTTGCGCAAGACGGAGCGGACATGGACCTTCACCGTGGCCTCGCTGGTGCCGAGGCCGCGGGCGATCTCCTTGTTGGACTGGCCGTTGGCGATCCGCTCCAGGATCTCCGTCTGGCGGTTGGAGAGGACCGGCATCTCCCCATGGCGTGAGAGGCCGCCATTCTCCACCCCGCCCTGGAGGAGCTGCTGGACCACGCGCCGGGGGAAGACGCCTTCGCCCAGCAGCACCAGATGAAGCGAGTGGAGAAGTGCCGGCGCGCCGAAATCCCTGACGAGATAGCCGTCCACCCCTTCCTTCAGGGCAACCCGGATGCTCCACGCGTCGAGGTCGCGGCCGAGGATGACCACCCGCCGCTTGGGAGACCCCGACCGCAGGCGGCGGAGGCATTCGAGGAACTGGAGGTCGCCCGGATGCCATTCCAGAAGGAGGACGATATCGACGGCGGGCGGTTCGGACCGGCCGTTCATGCCGTGGATGAGCGTGTCGAACATGTCGACCACATCGACCACGCCGGAGAGGACCCGCTGCAATCCTTCGCGAAGAAGCTGGTCGCCGCCAACGATGAGGCAGCGGGCCTGTCCATCAGTCATCGGCATTCTTCCTGTCAGTTGAGCCTCAGGTTTTCCCGCAAGGAACAGGACGGAAGAGAATTTGGCCGCATTATATTCAGTTTTCGACAAGATTATAATTATTATGCGCTGTTGACTGTCTGATTGCCATATTATTTTAACCATGGTCGAGCCCGCGTGAGGAATTCCGTTCTCGCTGAACAAGAGAAAGACCGCGCCTTTCCAGTAATCACAAAGAGGTAAGAGCCGACGCAGAAGAGGTAGCGAGTCTTGCCTATCGGCTGAGGGGGAGCCTTATTCTAAAGTCGAAAGAGATTGCGATCCCGATGATGGGAGAAGGAGTCGCCATGAGGCTTGTTCGTTTTCTGCTCTGCGCCCTCGCCGTCGCGGCGATCGGATCGACCGTCGTCCCGAAGGCAGCCGACGCGCAGCTTTTCAACGAGCCCTACAATTTCCCGAGACCCGGCGGGCTTTCGGACATCGGCATGAGCAACGCCTATCGCCAGGCGATCCTGCTGGATGAGATCGACGGCGTGCGCCCCGACGACATGCTGAGGGCCTTCGACGGATCGCTGGTGACGGTGGTGGAGGGCAAGGACAATGAGGCCCATATCCGAACGCTGAGCGGCGTGCTGCTGCCCCGGTCCGCCGTGATGGGCCCGTCGCGCGGGGCGGAGGGGCTTGGCCCCTTCCCCTATTACAGCGACAGCGCCAGCTCGATCTCCGACAGCCTGTACCGGCGCGTGGCGGTGGCGGATGGCTTGAACGGCACCCCCGGCCTGCATTCCAGATGGTCCGCGTCGATCGACCAGTGGATCGCGATGCTGGACGTCATGTAGGCCTCTCCGTCTCCATCCTGCGATAATGGGAGGCCGCGAACACCGCGGCCTCCGTCCTGTTGCGCAGGCCCAGCCTGATGATGATGCCGCGCACGGCGGCCTTCACCGTCGCCTCGCCGACGGAGAGGGCGACCGCGATGTCCTTGTTGGAGAGGCCGTGCGACAGCATCTTCAGGGTCCGCCGCTGAAGGTCAGACAGATCATCCAGCCGTGACGTCCGCCGCCGCGCCATGCGGCCGCCCAGCAGCCGGCGGATGTCGGGCAGCACGGTGAGGCCGAAGCGCGCCAGCAGCAGGGCCTGGCGCAGCCGGCCGATCTCCCAATCCTCGAATATCCAGCCGTCGGCTTTCTGGGCGCTGCCGATGACGCCCAGATCGGCCGGGTTTCTCAGCAGCAGCAGGATCAGCGGCTTGGCATTGGCAGGGGCGGAGACGGCAGGCTGGGACAGCCGCGACGCCACGGCCCCCAGGAAGCGCGGCGATGTCACCACCGCGTCCACCCTCTGCCGCGCCAGGGCGTCGGACAGGTCGGCCAACCGGCGGACGATGCCGCCGATCGCGACCCCGCCGCCACCGAAGATGCGGGCCAGCCGGCGGGACCGCTGCAGCCGGTCGACGACGATCAGGATCTGCGGCCGTGCCGCGAAGGCGTCTTCACAGGACATGGCACGCTCCGGCCTCGCTGAAAATCCCACCGCTCTTCCAGAGTAGACGGCGCAATCCACAGAACGAACGTCGATGAGGTAGCGGGCCGATTCTCTTTGGACGCTATCCGGAAGGGTTTCCTTCCACCGTCTTCCGCGCTTGCCTAGCCCAACGGATATCCACCTTCCGGCGCATTTTAGTTAATTAATCGTTAACGCCCGCCCGCCGGAATTGCCTTCCGCCGATACCAAAGCGTGCTTCCGATCCGGGGCATTTCGCGCACAATTACTGCGCCAAATCGAGGCCATGAATTCAAAAATTTCCTGACCTGAAGCGCCGGCGCCGCCAAGCGAGACCGGTAACGCCACAGGTCCGGGCCGGGGCAGGGAGAGACGCATGCATGGGATCCGCGCAGCACTGACCATCTCGGCGGCGACCATGCTTCTGTCCGCCTGCGCCGGCACCGGCGTCTATCCGGATAATGGCGTGCAGCCGGTCTACAGCTTCCCCGTCACCGACAACGACACGCCCTATTCGCAATGCCTGCGCTCAATGCAGCAGATCGCGGCGAACAACCTGCCGACCTTCTCCGTCGGTGAGGTTGCCGACAAGACGGGGCAGATCAACTATGACGAGAACGGCAACGCCCTGACCCAGGGCGTGTCGGAAATGGTCATGAGCGCGCTCTTCAAGACCGGCAAGGCGCATCTGGTGGAGCGGTTCGACCTGCGGGTCCCGCTGGCCGAGGTGCGGATGGCCGAGCAGGGAATGCTGCCGATCGGCAAGCAGGATTTCCAGATCGCGCCGTTCGATTTCCTGATCCTCGGCGCGCTGACGGAGCTGAACTACAACATCGTCAGCGAGGGCGCCGGCCTCTACGTGTCGGGCATCGGCGCCGGGGCGCGGACGGTCATCATCAACGTCGCGCTGGACATGCGCGTCGTCGACGCCCGGACCTTCGCGGTCCGCTACGTCACCAGCCTTCAGAAGCAGATCCTCGGCTATGAGGTGGAAGCCAACGTCTTCCGCTTCTTCGGGGACACGCTTGTCGAGTTTGACGCCGGGAGAATCCAGAACGAGCCGCTCCAGCTCGGCGTCAGGTCCGTCGTGGAAATGGGTGTGCACCAGATCATGACGGAATTCCTCGGTCTCCCCGCGGGCCCCAACTGCGCCCTCGTGGAGACCGGGTACATGGACGGCGTTCTAGAAGAGAGGAACTCTGACAATGGCAACACGTAAACTCGTACTGGCGACCGCCACCGCGGCATGCGCGCTGGCCGTCGGCCTCGGGGCCGGCTCGGCCCAGGCGTTCGACCACTCCCATTGGGACTGGTACCTGGATGTCTGGACCGACATCGATATCGAGGTCGACGTCTATTCCTACTTCGATCCGTCGGGCATGGTGACGGTCGAAACCGTTCAGATCCAGAAGGGCGACGTCACCGCCTATTCCACCGTCTACGGCATCTACAACCATCAGCCGGTGGAATATGAATTGGTCCCGGTCACGCTGACCGGAACCACTTCGGGCTCGCTGGACGTCACCGGCAACGCCACCGGCTTCGTGGACATCGACAGCACCGGCGCGAACGGCACATCGTCCAATCAGCAGGCGATCAACGGGCTTGTGGGCATCGCCGGACAGCCGGCGGGCACGAACCAGTCGGACGTTGCTGGAACCGTAACCGGCGGCGTTAACGGCGATGAGCCGAACGGCCTGGATGTCGTCGGCACGACCAGCGGCGAACTCGACGTGACCGTCTCCGGCAACGTCTATGTGCCGACCGGCTTCGTCGCCAACGCGATCAGCCAACTGCCGGAGGTCATCAGCACGGCCACGGCCGTGGGCAACAACGCCTCGATCGAGAGCACGGTCGCGGTCAACGCCGACGCCGAGCAGAGTCTGTATGGCGACTGGTACTTCGACGCGGCCAAGGTCGAAGCCGTTTCGGATGTCTCCTACATCCTGAATGCGACGGTCGACAGCACGGCGACGGCGGTGGGCAACAATTACAGCCTGACCGTCGATCCCGCCACGCCCGACGACGCGGTGGTCACGGCGAACATCAGCCAGTACAGCCACGCCAACGTCAATGCGGTGTCCAACGTCCACGACGTGACCCTCCAGGGCTACTACAACCTGGGCGTGGACGAGCTGGCCAATGACGATCTCGACGTTCTGGGCCGGCCGATCGTGTCCTCGATCGCCACGGCCGTTGGCAACAACATCAGCGTCAGCGTCGGCGCCATCGAAGTTCCGGAGCCCGGCGAAGAAGGCGGTGAAGAGTAATCCATGGTTCGGGGGAGCGGTTTCGGCCGCTCCCCTCCTTTTTCCAGAGGAAACAGGACAGGAGGACATCATGCGTCGTTCGACGGTTTCACTGGTCGCGCTCCTGATGCTCGGCGCTTCCGGCGCCGCGCAGGCGCAGATGATGGAACGGCCCTACAACTTCCAGCCACGCGACCGGGTGGGCATCGCCTTCTCAATGCGGGCGGTGGAGGACAGAGAGGACCAGAACGGATCGGGCGGGAGCTCGGGAGAGGTCACGCAGGTCATCTGCGGCGGCGCCGACGGGCAGACCGGCAGCGCGACATCCAACATGGCCTGCATCTTCGTCGGCAAGGGCGCGAACGCGGATATCGGCGCGGACCAGGCGAGCGATGGCGACCAGACCGCGACCTCCAACTCCAACTCCCCCGTCGACACCGTCACCGACGCGCTGAATGGCGAAACCGCCAGCGACTGACGCAAAGCCCGAAGAAACCGGGGAGCCGAGGATGTCATGGACCGGACCAATACCATCGACGCGACGCTGGTGGGCGGCGAGGTGCTGTTCCGGGACGGGCTACGCCATCTCCTGAAAGATTCGCCGATCCGCGTGACCGGCAGCCTGCCCGGCTTCGAGGCGCTGATCGGCAACGCCGGCGACGCGTCGCCGGCCGACATGACGGTGGCGATCTTCCTCGACATGCCACCGATCGACCCTTCTCCCGCCGCCGGGCTGAAACGGCTGATGGCGGAGCGTCCCACCTTGCGCCTGGTCGTCCTCGTCTCGGAGGAATCGATGGACCAGCTGATGCTGGCGCTCGATCTGGGATTCCACGCCCTGCTGCCGCGCGGCATCTCCAAGGAGGCGCTGATCCAGTCCATCGCGCTGGTGATGCTGGGCGAGAACGTCTTTCCGACGCGGCTGGCGGCGCGGCTGATCGGTGGGACCGCGCCGCCGCGCGCCGCCGCGACGCCGGGGCATCCGGGACCCCGGCTGACGCCGCGGGAGGCGGAGATCCTGCAGCATCTGGTGGAGGGCGAGCCCAACAAGGTCATCGCGCGCCGGCTGGGCATCGCCGAGGCGACGGTGAAGGTCCAGGTGCGGCGGTTGCTGAAGAAGATCCATGTCGGCAACCGGACCCAGGCGGCGATCTGGGCCCTGGGACGGACCGATCGCGCGGCCGGCATGAACGGCGCGGCCCATGCCGGAGAAAGGCTGTGAGGCGCAGGCCCGAAATGGCGGCGGCGGCGCTGCTGGTTTTAGCCTCGGCGACGCTGGGCGGCTGCGTGACGGCGGCGCTGGTCGGGACGGCGGTCAGCGCGCTGGTCGGCGGCGGCGCGCCATCGTCCGACGCGCTGGGCATGGGCGCGCCTTACGAGGCGGGCCGGGGGCTGGAGCAGGCCGCCCAGGCGGTGGCCGACCAGTCCGCCCGCGAAGTCACCCCCATCTGCCGGGCCCGGCTGGACGATCTGCCGCAGACGGAGCCGCAGCCCGCGGGCAGTTGCGGGATTCAGCCGGTATGCCTGCCGGGCGCATCGGCGCCGACGCCGATGATGATGTGCCTGGAATCCTGACCACCACCTGAAAGAGGAACGCGAGGAAGCCATGAGACATTCCACCATCCCCCTGATCTCCGCCTTCATCCTGGCCCTGGCGGCTGGCGGCGCGCAGGCGCAGGACGGCGTCGAAGAGGCCTTCCAGCAGTGGCGCAGCAACTGCCCGGCCCCCGGAGAGAACACCACGCGTCCTTGCGTGATCTATACCCAGAACGGTCTGGCCACGGATGCCGGCCCGCTTGGCGCGAGGATCGCGCTTGGACCGGATTCAAGCCAGCAGATGGCGCTGGTTATCGAACTGATCCATGCGCAGCAGAGCACCGGATTCGGGCTCGGCGTGGACGGGCAGGAGCCGCTGCTCGCCTCGCTGCCTTCCTGTTCGGGGGACATCTGCCGAGGGTCGATCACCGGGGCCACGGCGAACGACCTGATCGAGCAGTTCGGGGCCGGCGACGAGGCGACGATCAGCTATATCGCCGCCGACCAGCGACAGGTGCGGATCGACCTTTCCCTGATCGGCTTCACGGCGGCGTACAATTCGATAACGCAGTGAGCGGGGGAGAGAACCTCCTCACCTTGAGCTTGTCGAAAGGTGTGTGCACACATGGTTCGAC
The DNA here is from genome assembly GCF_039839375.1 of Inquilinus sp. CAU 1745. Taxonomy (NCBI): domain Bacteria; kingdom Pseudomonadati; phylum Pseudomonadota; class Alphaproteobacteria; order Rhodospirillales; family Rhodospirillaceae; genus Inquilinus; species Inquilinus sp. CAU 1745. The sequence goes on along the minus strand of NZ_JBDOQU010000004.1, from coordinate 227,228 downwards.
GGGCTCACCATGAGGTTTCCTTTTCGGTCATTCCGGCCCCCGAGCCGGAATCCATGCGGTGTCGACTTCCCATGGATGCCGGATCAAGTCCGGCATGACGTTGTGCTGGTTGGGACACCACATTGTTTTTATTGGTCATTCCGGACTTGATCCGGAATCCATGGGTCAGCGCCGCTTCACCGTCGGCGAAGAACTGGGCCGCGTCCGGCGGCCTTCGACGCCGCATGGATGCCGGATCAGGTCCGGCATGACGTTGTGCTGGTTGGGGCACCACATTGTTTTTATTGGTCATTCCGGACTTGATCCGGAATCCATGGGTCATCGCCGCTTCACCGTCGGCGAAGAACCGGGCCGCGTCCCTGCGGCCATCGACGCCGGATCAAGTCCGGCATGACGGAATTTCTCGAAAAGAAGATTGGTGCGGTCGAGAAGACTCGAACTTCCACGGGGGTTAGCCCACAGCGACCTCAACGCTGCGCGTCTACCAATTCCGCCACGACCGCACCGGTCAGGCAAGCCCATCAGACGGACCTTGCCTTCGAGGTGACGGGGGAATACCAAATCGCATGACCTCGATCAAGAAGTTGTGCGCGCCCGTCGGCGAAAGTCCGGCTCCGGGGCTGGAATGGCGGATTTCCGAAGGGCTGATCCCCTATGAAGAGGCCGTCGCGGAGATGGAGGCGCGGGTCGACCGGATCGCGCGCGGCGAGGCGCCGGAGCTGGTGTGGCTGCTGGAGCACCCGCCGCTCTATACCGCCGGCACGTCGGCCCGTGACGAGGATCTGCTGGAGCCGACACGGTTCCCCGTCCATCGAACCGGGCGCGGCGGGCAATTCACCTATCACGGCCCCGGCCAGCGCGTGGCCTATGTGATGCTGGACCTGCACCGGCGCGGGCCGGACCTGCGCGTCTTCGTGCGGAACCTTGAGGAGTGGCTGATCCGCTCGCTCGCGCGGTTCAATGTCGAGGGAGAGCGGCGCGACGGCCGCGTCGGCATCTGGGTCGACAGGGGAAGGCGCGGCGGCCGGGCCGGACAGGAGGACAAGATCGCGGCGATCGGCGTGCGGGTGCGGCGGTGGGTGACCTTCCACGGGATATCGCTGAACGTCGAGCCCGACCTCACCCACTTCGCGGGCATCGTCCCCTGCGGCATCCAGGGTGGCATCGGGGGGCACGGCGTGACGTCGCTGGTCGACCTCGGCCTGCCGGTGACGATGGCCGACATGGATGTGGCCCTGCGCGCCGCCTGGGACGAGGTCTTCGAGGAGGCCGATCCGGTGGACCGCTAGGCCGTCGCCGCCTTGGTGAAGCCTTTCGCGCCGGGGTCGGGGGCGGGGGTGCGGTCGATGGAGGCGACTTGGGCCGAGTCCGGGCCTTGCCGGCAGAGTTCGGCCAGTTCCTCCACGGCCGGTCGCGGGCCGGCGATGACGGCTTCGACCGTGCCGTCGGCGCGGTTGCGGACCCAGCCGTCGAGGTTCAGGCGATTGGCCTCGGCGATCATCCAGTTGCGGAAGAAGACGCCCTGCACGCGGCCGGCGATGAGGAGACGGACCGACAGGCGGTCGGGTTGGGGAGCATCGGTCATTTCGCGACTGTGACCGCTCGTAGCGCTTACGGCAATGTCCCTCAGAGCGGCCTGTAGAGCGGCCGGAACAGCGCGTCGGCCATCAGCGTGACGGCGCGGCGGGCGTCGGCCTCCAACTCCTCGGCCTGGAACCAGTGCATGTCCGGCGTCAGGGCCGGCGGGTCGGAGACGTAGAGCAGCCGGTTCCGGCGGCGGCGGAGCCAGTCATGTTCCTCGGTCAGCCCCGCCTCCCCGAACAGGGAGACGGCGTTGCCATAGGGCCCGATCTCCGGCATCGAGGCCCGCAGATGCGCCTCCACGATGGAGGCGGCGAGGATGACCGTGGCGACCCAGGCCCCGGCCGCGAACACCGTCTCCAGCTCCGCCAGCAGGGCGGCGGTGTGGTCGCCGATTTCGGCATCCTGCCGGTCCCGGGCGTCGGCCAGCACATTGTGCAGCCATCGCACGCGGCCTTCCCAATGGGCCGGTTCGGGTGGCTGGGCGGCGAACAAGAGCGGGGCCTATTCGAATTCAAGGATCTTCTGGTCGACCGACAGGCTGTCGCCGGCCGCGGCGTGGAGGACGGAGACGCGGCCGCGCCGTTCGGCGCGCAGCACGTTCTCCATCTTCATCGCCTCCACCACGGCCAGCGGCTCCCCGGCATCGACATCCTGTCCCTCCTCCACGGCGAGCGAGACGAGCAGCCCCGGCATGGGCGACAGGAGGAAGCGGGAGAGGTCCGGCGGCTCCTTCACCGGCATCAGATCCGCCAGCGCGCCGGCGCGCGGGGTCAGCACCAGCGCGTCCACCGTCGCGCCGCCATGGACGAGCCGGTAGCCGATCCCGGTCATCTTCACCTGGACGACCATCGGCTCCCCGCCCACCGATCCGTCGAAGAGGGGTTGGCCGGGCGACCAGTCACCCACAACATCGACCGGCGCGCCCTCCCCTTCCGCCACGCGGTATCCGCCGTCGATCGGCCGGATGGTGACAGCCACGTTCTCCCGGTCGATGCGGACGATCCAGTCCGTGAAGGGCGGCGTGCGGTGGACGGCGACCTGGCCGCTGACCTGGCGGTTGCGGTCGACATAGTGGCGGTGGAGCGCCGCGGCGACCGCGACGATGCGCTCCCGGTCGCGCGGCGGCAGGTCGCGGCCGTGGAAGCCTTCGGGGAATTCCTCCGCGATGAAGCCGGTGGTCATCTCCCCGGCGGCGAAGCGCGGATGGGCCATCAGCGTCGCCAGGAACGGGATATTGTGGCGCACGCCGCCGATGACGAAGGCATCGAGCGCCCGGACCATATGGCCGATCGCCTCCGCCCGATCGCCGCCATGGGTCACTAGCTTGGCGATCATCGGGTCGTAGAACATCGATATCTCGCCGCCCTCATGGATGCCGGTGTCGACGCGGACATGGTCGTCCTCGGCGGGCGGAAGGTAGCGCGTTACCCGGCCGGTCGAGGGCAGGAAGCCGCGCACAGGGTCCTCTGCATAGACCCGCGCCTCCATCGCCCAGCCATCCAGCCGGATATCCTGCTGGCCGAACCACAGCTTCTCCCCCGCCGCGACGCGGATCATGCATTCCACGAGGTCGAGGCCGGTGATCTTCTCCGTCACCGGATGTTCGACCTGGAGCCGCGTGTTCATCTCCAGGAAATAGAAATTGCGGGCGCCGTCGACGATGAACTCCACCGTGCCGGCGGATTTGTAGTCCACGGCCTTCGCGAGCGCGACCGCCTGCTCGCCCATCGCCTCGCGGGTAGCGGGGTCGAGGAAGGGGGACGGCGCTTCCTCGATCACCTTCTGGTGGCGGCGCTGGATGGAGCATTCCCGCTCATGCAGGTAGACGACATTGCCGTGGGCGTCGCCCAGCACCTGGATCTCGATATGGCGGGGCTGGGTCACGAACTTCTCGACGAAGACGCGATCGTCGCCGAACGCGTTCCGCGCCTCGCTGGCGGCGGAGCGGAAGCTCTCCTTCACCTCCGCCTCGCTCCAGGCGATGCGCATGCCCTTGCCGCCGCCGCCGGCCGAGGCCTTCAGCATTACGGGAAACCCGATCTCCCGCGCCACGGCCAGCGCCTCTTCATCGTCCGCCACCGCGTCGGGATGGCCGGGCACGGTGCTGACGCCAGCCGCCTTCGCCAGCTTCTTGCTTTCGATCTTGTCGCCCATGGCGCGGATGGCCGCCGGCCCCGGCCCGATGAAGGCGATGCCGGCTTCCGCCAGCGCGTCGGCGAAGCGCGCATTCTCCGACAGGAAGCCGTAGCCGGGATGGACGGCCTGCGCCCCGGTCTGGCGGCAGGCATCGAGGATACGGTCGATCACCAGATAGGATTGCGCCGAGGCCGAGGGCCCGATGGCCACCGCCTCGTCCGCCATGCGGACATGCAGCGCGTCGGCGTCCGCTTCGGAATGGACCGCGACCGTCGCGATGCCCATGCGGCGGGCGGTGCGAATGACCCGGCAGGCGATCTCGCCCCTGTTGGCGACCAGAATCTTGTCGAACATCCGTCCGGTTTCCTCCCGTCCATCTCTTGTCATCGGGCGCGGCCGCCGCAATGTGGTTTGAGAATGAGGAATAGCAGAGCGCGATGCCTGTTTGCACCAACTGGCGAAACGCATCCGTATCAGGGCCGTTGGAGTATTCACGCCCATAGCTTCTTTCACTGGACGGAGCCGTTCTCATGCCCTCCCCCCTTCCCTCTCTTCTGATCGCGGGCGCCCTGCTGTCGGCCTGTGCCGCCGGCGTCCAGTCCGACCACAGCGAATGCTTCATGGTCGATGTCGAGGACCTGGCCGTGCAGGCGGCCGACGATGTCGAGGGCATCACCATGGTCTGCGGTCTTCAGCGGGTGGTGCCAAGCGCCCATGACAAATATCGGGAACGATACGGACTACCTTAGGTGCCTGCCCCTAAGCCCCCCTTGCGGGACGGAGAGGCCGCCCCCTAGACTGGCTTCACCGCGATAACGCGAAACCTTAATCCTATGGAGGAATCCCATGTCCGCAGCCCTCTCGCTGGACGATTGGCGCGGCCAGGCGGCAACGCTCAATTACCGCAACCAGTGCTTCATCGACGGAAAGTTCGCGCCGGCCGCGTCCGGCCGAACCTTCGACTGCATCAGCCCTGTCGACGGCAAGGTGCTGACCCAGGTGGCGAGCGGCGATGTCGAGGATGTCGACCGCGCGGTGGCGTCGGGCCGCAAGGCGTTCGAAAGCGGCGTCTGGGCGAAGATGGCGCCCCGCGATCGGAAGAAGGTGATGCTCGCCTTCGCCGACGCCATCCGCGCCCACGGGACGGAGTTGGCGCTGCTGGAGACGCTGGACATGGGCAAGCCGATCGCCGATTCCAGCTCGATCGACGTGCCCGCAACGGCCGGCTGCATCCAGTATTACGCGGAGGCCATCGACAAGGTTTATGACGAGGTCGCCCCGACCGCGTCCAACGTGGTGGCGATGATCCTGCGGGAGCCGCTGGGCGTCGTCGGCGCGGTGGTGCCGTGGAACTTCCCGATGATCATGGCCGCCTGGAAGCTGGGGCCGGCGCTGGCGACCGGCAATTCGGTGGTGTTGAAGCCGGCGGAGCAATCCTCCCTGACCGCCCTCCGGCTGGCCGAACTGGCGGTCGAGGCGGGGCTGCCCGAGGGCGTTCTGAACGTCGTTCCGGGGCTGGGCGAGGAAGCCGGCCAGGCGATCGGCCGCCATATGGACGTGGACGCACTGACCTTCACCGGATCGACGGAGGTCGGCAAGTTCTTCCTGAAATATTCCGGCGAAAGCAACATGAAGCGGGTGGCGCTGGAATGCGGCGGCAAGACCCCGCATATCGTGCTGCCCGACGCCCACGACCTGGACATCGCGGCAAAGAACGCGGCCTTCGGCATCTTCTTCAACCAGGGGGAGGTCTGCAATGCCGGCTCCCGCCTGCTGGTCCATGAGACGATCAAGGACGCGTTCCTTGAGAAGGTGATGGACTGGGGCCGCAAGATGGCTCCCGGCAACCCGCTGGACCCGAAGACGACGATGGGCGCCATCGTCGACGAGCAGCAGATGGAGCGGGTGCTGGGCTATATCGAGAAGGGCAAGGAAGGCGGCGCCAATCTGCGCATGGGCGGCGTCCGCGCCCGTTCCGACAGCGGTGGCTTCTATGTCGAGCCCACGATCTTCGACAATGTCGCCAACGACATGACGATCGCGCGGGAGGAGATCTTCGGCCCTGTCCTGGCGACCCTGACCTTCAAGGACGAGGAGGAGGCGATGAAGATCGCCAACGACACGATCTACGGCCTGGCCGCCGCGGTCTGGACCTCCGACGTCAACAAGGCGATGAAGGCGGCCCGCGCGCTACGCGCCGGATCGGTCTGGATCAACTGCTTCGACGGCGGCGACATCACCACCCCCTTCGGCGGCTTCAAGCAATCCGGCTTCGGCCGCGACAAGAGCATGCACGCCATGGACAAGTTCACCGACCTGAAGACGGTCTGGATCGAACTGCACTGAGGGCGACCGCCGCCGGAAGCGCAACTGGCGCTTCCGGCGGCAGATTCCGAGGGAGATTGGGATGCCCGCTACCAGTGTCAGCCGGACAGACGAATTGGAAAAGCTGGCCGTGCTTCGGCGCGAGATCGCGGCAGGGCTGAAGCAGGCGGACGCCGGGGAGTTCTCGTTCCGCTCGATAGCCGATATCGCCCGCGCCGCGAAAGTCGACAACAGCTTTAAGTGAGGCGGCGCGGCCATTTCATCGCCGCCCCTCTCCCTCATGGTGAGCTTGTCGAACCATGTGGGCACGCATCCTTCGACGGGCTCAGGATGAGGTGAAATCGGCGGTCAGGGCCTATGGGTTCCGGCGTTCGCTGGAGAATGATCAATAACGAAGCCTCACCCCCTCAACGTGTCGATAAGCGCCCGCAGCTTGGCGGGCGGGAGGCGGCGGCTGGAGTAGTAGAGGCAGTGACCGGGGAAGCGCGGGGACCAGTCCTCCAGGACGCGGACGAGGCGGCCGGAGGCGAGGTCGTCCGCGACCATGTCGCTGAGGAAGTAGCCGAGCCCGAGGCCGGCGAGAGCCATGTCGCGCAGGACGAGGGCGTCGTTGGCGACGATCGCGCCGGGGACGGCGATGTCGACTTCGTGGCCCTCCCGTTCGAACTCCCAGCGATAGATCGCGCCGCTGGAGGGGAAGCGGAAATTGAGGCATTCGTGGCCGGCCAGATCCTCCGGCCGCAGCGGCTTCGGCCTGCCGGCGAAATAGGCCGGCGCGGCGGCGATCACCGTCTCCAGCCCTTCCCCGATCCGCACGGCCACCATGTCCTGCTGCAGCGTCTCGCCCAATCGGATGCCGGCGTCGCAGCCATTGGCGACGATGTCCGACAGCGAATCCGCCAGCGTCAGTTCCAGCCTGATGTCCGGATAGGCCGCCCGGAAGGCGGCGAGCCTGGGCGAGAGGACGGAGAAATAAGCCGGCCGGGAGACGTCGAGCCTCAGCACGCCCGAGGGCGTGTCACGCAGTTCGTCCAGTTCCTCGGCCGCCGTCGCCAGCTCATCCAGCGCCGGGCGAACGCGCGCCAGATAGCGTTCCCCGGCCTCCGTCAGCCCGACGCTTCGGGTCGACCGGTCCAGTAGCCGGATGCCCAGCCGTTCCTCCAGCGCCCGGACAGCATGGCTGAGGGCGGAGGGGGAGACGCCGAGCGCCGCCGCGGCGGCAGTGAAGCTCCGCCGTTCGGCAACCGCCGCGAAGGCGCCGATGCCGGTGAGTTGATCGCGACGCATTATGAAACTTCTCTCAAGACCGCTTGTTGAATAGGGGTGTTTAACCGATACGGCCCCGCCGGTACGGTTTCGTTCCTTTCGGCCGCGGCGCGCCGGCGTTGCGGATTCATCCCGACATTTCCTTCCTGAAAGGCGAGCCCCATGGACTTCCACGATCGGCACGATCTGACGGTGCGGATAAATGGCGAGGATCACAGGCTGCCCGGCCTCGACCCCCGGACCACGCTCCTGGACCTGTTGCGGGAGAAGCTGGCGCTCACCGGCACGAAGAAGGGCTGCAATTTCGGCGAGTGCGGGGCCTGCACGGTGCATCTCGACGGCAGGCGGGTCAATTCCTGCATGGTGCTGGCCGCCTCGACCGACGGTCGGGAGGTGACGACGATCGAGGGGCTGGCGAAGGAGGGCGCGCTGCATCCGGTGCAGCAGGCCTTCATCGACCATGACGGCTTCCAGTGCGGCTTCTGCACGCCGGGGCAGGTGATGTCGGCCGTCGCGCTGATCGACGAAGGCCATGCCGGCTCCGACACCGAGATCCGCGAATGGATGAGCGGCAATCTCTGCCGCTGTTCGGCCTATCCGCAGATCGTCGACGCCGTGCGCGCCGCCGCCGGCGCCGGGAGGAACGGCCGATGACCCCCTTCGCCTATGCCCGCGCGAGCCATCTGGACGAGACGATCGCCGCCGGCGCTGAGTGGGACACCGCGTTCCTGGCGGGCGGCACGGAACTGCTGAACTGGCTGCGCCTCGGCATCGCCGGGCCGGCCAGGGTCATCGACATCACCCGGCTGGAGGGGCTGGACCGGATCGAGCGCCTGCCCGATGGCGGGCTGCGCATCGGTGCGCTGGCCCGGCTCAACGACGCCGCGCAGCACGAGGATGTGGCGCGCGACTATCCGGTGCTGAGCCAGGCGATCCTGAAAGCCGCTTCCGCGCAGCTCCGCAACCTCGCCACCGTCGGCGGCAATCCGCTCCAGAAGACGCGCTGCGCCTATTTCCGAGCGGAAGAGAAGCTGCCCTGCAACAGGCGGGAGCCGGGTTCCGGCTGCTCCGCGCTCCACGGCCTCAACGACCGGCACGCCATCTTCGGCTGGATTGAGGAATGCGTGGCGACCCAGCCCTCCGACCCGGCGGTCGCGCTGGCAGCGCTGGATGCAAACTTCGTGACCGCGCACCGGGACGGCGGACGCCGTATTCCGGCGACGGAGTTCCACATCCTGTCGCGGGAACGGCCGCAAGATCACACGATCCTACGGCAAGGCGAGCTGATCACCGCCATCGAACTGCCGGCCCCGGCCCCGCGCTCCGCCTATCTGAAGGTGAGGGAGCGCGAATCCTACGGATACGCCACCGTCTCCGCCGCTGCGGCGCTGGAGATGGAGGGCGCGACCATCCGCCGGGCGCGGATCGCGCTCGGCTCCGTCGCCTATCGGCCCTGGCGGCTGGACGCGGCGGAGGCGCGCCTCGCCGGGGTCGACATCGGCGACCGCGAGGCGCTGCGGCGGGCGATCGAGATGTCCTTCACCGACGCCCGTCCGCTTTCCCACAACGCCTACAAGATCCCGCTGGCGAAAAACGCAGCCCTCAGGGTTATCGAGATTGCGGGGAGGACGACACCATGACCATCGGACAGCCCCTCCCCCGTCCCGACGGATTCGCCAAGGTGACGGGAGCGGCCCGCTACGCCGCCGACCAGGACGCGCCGGGGATGCTCCACGCCGCCATCGTCTCCGCCTCCATCGCGGCGGGAAGGATCGTCGCGATCGACGCCGCGCGGGCGCTCGGGGAAGCCGGCGCAGTCCACGTCCTGACCCAGCGCGACATGCCGCGCTTCGGAAAGGCGGACGCGCCGATGATGGCGCAGACCCACATCCCGATGCAGGACGACGATATCCGCTACCAGGGCCAGCCGATCGCCATCGTGCTGGCGGAGACGCTGGAGGAAGCGCAGGAGGGCGCGCGGCTGGTGGAGATGCGCTACGAAGCCTCCAATGCGCGGTCGCCGGCCGAGGCCGACTGGGCGACGATCGACCGCGCCGCCGGCAAGCCGAGGCAGAGCGGCTTCCTCTATTTCGAGCCGGATTTCGCCAAGGGCGACCTGGAGGCGGGGCTGACCGGCGGCGACCGCCGACTGGAAGCGGCCTACCTGCAGCCGCCGCGCCATCACAACCCGATGGAGCCTTCGGCCACGCTCGCAGTCTGGGAGGGCGACCGGCTGACGCTCCATGATTCCACCCAGCATGTCTATGGCGTCCGGCTGGTCGTCGCCAGCCTGTTCGGAATGCCGCCGGAGAAGGTGCGCGTCATCTGCCCGCACACCGGCGGCGGGTTCGGCGTCAAGGGCTGGATATGGCCGCAGCAGTTCCTTTCGGCGGCGGCCGCGAAGGTCGCGGGCCGGCCGGTGAAGCTGGCGCTGAGCCGCGCCGACATGTACGCCTTCCTGGGTTACCAGCCGCGCATCGCGCAGAAGATGACGCTCGGCGCCGGTTCGGGCGGACGACTGACGGCGCTCCGCCATGACGTGGTCAACCTCACCACGGTCACCGACGATTTCACCGAATACGCGACCGAGGCGTCGAAGGGGGTCTATGCCAGCCCGGCGATCGTGACCTCCCAGCGCATGGAGCGCGCCAACGTGGCCATGCCGACGGCGATGCGTTCGCCGGTCGAGGGGCCGGGTCTCTGGGCGCTGGAAAGCGCGATGGACGAGCTGGCCCACGATCTGGGGATGGATCCGCTCGATCTTCGCCTCGCCAACCATGCCGACGAGGATCCGGCGACGGGGGAGCCCTGGTCGTCGAAGAAGCTGAAGGAAGCGTACGAGGAGGGCGCGCGGCTTTTCGGCTGGCGCGACCGGTCCCGGCGGCCTTCCCGCGACGGCGACTGGCTGGTCGGCCACGGCATGGCGACCTGCACCATGGGCTGCTTCCGGATGCCGACGCCGGGGGCGGAGATCGTGCTGAAGGCCGATGGCGGTGCTGTCGTCCGCACCGGAACGCAGGATATCGGCACAGGCACCGCCACCATCTTCCCGCAGATCGCCGCCGACATTCTGGGCCTGCCGCTGGAGAAAGTGACGCTGGCGCTGGGCGACACGGAGCTTCCCGAGGCGGGGCCGACCTACGGCTCCTCCTCCACCATGGGGGTGGGCGCGGCGGTCCTTCAGGCGGCAAGGGACGCCCGGGCGAAGCTGGCGCGCCTTGCCAACCTGCCGCCGGACGATGTGGAGATGGAAGGCGGCCGCATCCGCCGGAGGGGCGCGGCGGAAGGACAGGCGATCGGGGACGCGATGCGCGCCGCCGGCGTGGCGGAGGTTACGGGCATAGGCTCCTTCGATCCGGGCAGCCATGGCGCAGGCTACGCCATGCGCACCTTCGGCGCGGTGTTCGTGGAGGTCGGGGTGGACCCGGAGCTGGGGCTGCTGAGGCTGCGCCGCGCCGTCGGCAGCTACAGCGCCGGCCGCATCATCAACCCGCGCACCGCGAGGTCGCAGATGACCGGCGGGATCATCTGGGGCTGGGGCATGGCCGCGATGGAGCAGAGCCCGTTCGACCCGGCGCTGGGCCGCTTCCTGTCGAAGAACCTGGCCGGCGTCGCCATCCCGGTCAATGCCGATATCCCCTCGGACATCACTATCCATTTCGTGGACGAGGTGGACGAGATAGCGAGCCCGATCGGCGGCAAGGGCATCGGCGAGTTGGGCGCGACCGGCGTCGCCGCGGCGGTCGCCAACGCCGTCTTCGCCGCCACCGGCAAGCGCATCCGCGACCTGCCGATCACGCCGGAGAAGCTGGTCGACTGAGGCGGTTTGGGCCTGTCTGCCGCCGATTCCGTCCGGAACTTCCCGACGCCAAGACGATTACCGGTCCAGCAGCACCGGGGAGGCAGTCGTGATGGCAAAGGCCAGGCACCCGAAGGTTTCCGGCATCCATTGGCGGCTGCTTGGCGCGGCGTTCCTCAGTGCCATCGTCGCTTTCTGGTCGCCCGTCGCCCCGACGCAGGAGCCGCCGAAGCGGACGCTCGAGGTCGCGGCCGGCACCCTCCATGTCGAGACGGTCGCGGCGGGGCTGAGCTATCCGTGGAGCCTTATCTTTCTTCCGGACGGCGACATGCTGGTTTCGGAGAAGCATCCCGGGCGGCTCAGGCGCGTCTCCCCCGACGGGAGCGTCGGCGATCCCATCGACGGATTGCCCGAGATATTCTCCGAAGGGAATGGCGGACTCCTGGGCCTGGCGCTCGATCCCGACTTCGAAGCGAACAGCCTCATCTACTTCGCCTACTCCGAACCGGGAGAGAACGGCACCTCAGGCCTGTCCGTCGGCCGCGGCCGCCTCGCCGAAGGCCGTCTTGAAGAGGTGGAAACGATCTGGCGGCAAAGCCCGAAGGTAGAGGATGTGAGGAATTTCGGCGGGCGGCTGACCTTTGCTCCGGACGGTCGGCTCTTCGTGATGACCGGCGATCGCTTCGCGCACGATCTGGTGCAGGACCCTTCCAACACAATCGGCGTCATCGCCCGGATCGAGAGGAATGGCGACATTCCGCCCGACAATCCTTTCGTCGATACGGAGGGCTACGATCCGTCGATATGGTCCTGGGGCCACCGCAATATCGGAGGTGGCGCCATGCATCCGGAGACGGGGCAGCTCTGGATTCATGAGTTCGGGCCGTGGGGCGGCGACGAGTTGAACATTCCCGAGGCCGGAGAGAATCACGGCTGGCCTGTGGTGAGTTGGGGCCGCCACTATTCCGGCGAGACCATCCCCGACCCGCCGATGCGGCCGGAATTCGCTTCTTCGATCTTCCACTGGACGCCGGTGATCTCACCCTCCGGCATGATCTTCTACGGCGGATCCGAGATACCGGCCTGGAAAGGCAATCTGCTGATCGGCGGACTTTCCTCCCAATCCCTCTTCCGCCTGACGCTGCGCGGCGAGACGGTGATAGGCGAGGAGCGGATCGAGTTCGGCGCCCGCATCCGCGACCTGACCGAAGGACCCGACGGCGCGGTCTATCTGCTTACCGATCAGCCTTACGGGGAGATTTTCCGCCTTCGCCTGGAGAAAGCCATTGGACAGTAGGGATCGCAGGACGGCGACGCTTTATCCTTCGCCACCGGTGGAGCGACGACGGGCCTATGGATTCCCGATCAAGTCGGGAATGACCAATAAAAACAACGTCACATAGGGACCGATCCGGCGATCGTCAGGAAGATCGGCATGGTCACGGCGGCGGCGATGGTGGCGACGGTGATGATGCCCGCCATCAGAGGGCCGTCGCCGCCCATCTGGCGGGCCAGCACGTAGGAGGCGGCGGCCGTCGGCACGGCGTGGTAGAGGATCGCCACCATGGCCTCGGTACCGTCCACCCCCAGCGCCCAGCAGCAGAGCGCGGTGGCCGACGGCACGCCGACCAGCTTCGCCGCCGCGCTGATCGCGGTGGGGCGCGGGGCGGTGCCGATGGCGCGGAGGTTGACCCCCGCCCCCACCGCCAGCAGGCCCAGCGGCAGGGAGACGCCGCCCAGCGCCTCCATCGTGTCCTCGACCACGCCCGGCAGGCGCACGCCCAGCAGGTTGAGCGCCAGCCCCGCCGCCACCGCCAGGATCAGCGGGTTGCGGGCCAGCGCCATCGCGGTCGCCTTCAATCCGCGCTGGCCGTTGGCGCCGTAGCGTTGCAGCACCGACACCGACAGCACGTTGGCCAGCGGCACGATGGCCGCGATCCCGACCGCCATCAGCCCAAGCCCCTCCGCCCCGAACAGGGTCGCGGCGGCGGCCAGGCTGACATAGTTGTTCGGCCGGATAGCCCCCTGGAAGACGGAGGAGAAGCCCGGATCGTCGGTCGCGGTCCAGGGCCGGATCGCCAGCACGAAGGCGGCGGTCAGCACCATGCCGCCCGCCATGGCGAGCGCCATCGGGGCCACCGCGCCCAGCGCCAGATCGGCCCGGACCAGCGTTCCCACCAGCAGGCAGGGGAAGAAGACGAAATAGACCAGCTTTTCGACCGACGGCCAGAACAGGTCCGGCACGAAGCCGCGCGCCCTGAGCGCCGCGCCCAGCAGGATGAGGAGGAAGATCGGCGCAAGCGCCTGGAAGATCGCGATCATGATGGCGCGTGGCTAACCCATTTGCGCAGCCCGCGCCAGCCCGACTCGCGGTTGCGTCGAGCAAGGGATGGGGCGATCATGGTTAACGGTCTTTGACAGGAGGGGCGAAGGGTCGTGAGGGCAGAGCGTGCGCATCCAGCCGGCGTCCTATGGGCGCTGATGGCTCTCTTGTGCGTTCTGGCACAGTCGCCGGCCGCCATGGCGCAAGAGCTTGCGCCCATCGGCTGGATCGCCGGCCAGACGGGCGCGGCCACCGTGCTGCGGAACCGCGTTCCCGCCCCGCTGATCGTCGGCGCGCCGATCTTCCGGGCCGACCATGTGACGACCGAGGCCGACACCCGCCTGACCATCGAATTCGCCGACGGCAGCAGCGTCGTGCTTGGGCCGGGATGCGCGCTCTCCATCGACGAGTTCACGACCGATCCCAAGGGCGGCCGTCTCTCCGCCGCGCTGACCCTGCTCCAGGGCATCGTGCGGGCGATCGTCAATCCCGCCCAGGCCGGCGGGTTCGAGGTCAGGACCGAAACCGCCATCGCGTCCGCCCGCTCCACCGACTGGACGGTCGAGGTCGCGCCGGGCACCACGGCGGTGCTGGTGCTGGACGGCACGGTCGCCGTGGCCGGCCGGGCCGGGGGCGAGGTCGTTCTGGAACCGGGCGAAGGCACGGACGTCGCAGCCGGCCAGCCGCCGACGCCGCCGGTCCGATGGGGCGAGGAACGCCGCGCCCGGACGCTTTCCCTGATCGGCCTCTGATCGTCGACGGTTCCGCATGACCTCTCCGCGCCGGCTGGCGCTCGTGCTTCTGCTGCCGGCGTTTCTCGCCCTCCTCCACGCCGCCGGGCCCGAACCCGCCATCCTCCGCGACCTGGAGACCCAGACGCTCGACTGGCGCTATCGCCTGCGCGGCCCCATCCCGCCGGGGGAGGAGGTGCTGCTGGCGATGATCGACGATCCGACGCTGGCGGCGCTGGGCGGCTGGCCGCTCGATCGCCAGCTCTTCGCCGAGGCGCTGGACGCACTGGCGGAGGATGGGGCGCGGGTCGTCGTCTTCGACCTGCTGTTCCCGTCCGATCCCGCCGACCCCGCCTTCGCCGCCGCACTGGAGGCGGCGGGCATGGCGGCGCTGCCCTTCGCCTTCACCTTCCAGCCGGTTCCCGCCGTGACAGAGGATGACGCGGCCTTCATGGAAGAAGCCGCCTTCGCGATCGTCGGCCGGCCGGGCATTCCGGTCCACCGGGCCGTCCGGCCCTCCGGCATCGCGCCGCCCGCCCCGGCGCTGGCGGAGGCCGCTTCGGGGCTCGGCCATGTGACGGTGCTGCTCCAGCAGGACGGGACGCTTCGCCGCGAACAGCTCGCCATCGGCCTGGCCGACCGCTGGTTCCCCAGCCTGTCGGTGGAGGCGATCCGACTGCATGACGGCGTGGCGCGGCAGGACATGGCCCTGCATCTGGGGCAAGGCGTCGATATCGGCGGCCGATTCGTCGCCACAAACCCGGCGCTCAGCCTGCCGGTGAACCATTATGGCCCCGACGGCTCCTTCCCCACGGTTTCATTCGCCGACCTGCTGTCGGGCGCGCTGCCGCCGGGCGCGGCGGAGGGCAGGATCGTGATCGTCGGCGCCTCGGCGAGCGGCGTCGGCGACAGCTTCGCCACGCCCTTCTCCGGCACGCTGCCGGCGGCGGAGCATCACGCCACGGTCATCGACAACATCCTGACCGCCCGTTCCCCGGTCGCCGGCGGCGCGACGCTGGCCATCGATATCGGCGCGGTCTTCATTCTCGGCGCGGCGGCGGGGGCGGCAGTGCTCCTGCTGCCGCCGATGCTGGCGGTCGCGGGCGCGGGATTGCTGGCCGCAGGCTGGTTCGCGCTGACGGCCTGGGCCTTCGGTTCCGGCCATGTCTGGCTTTCGGTCGCCGCGCCCATCCTGTCCGCGCTGCTGAACTTTGCGGTCTTCGCCGGCTGGCGGCTTCTCCAAGACCGCCGGGCGCGCCGCCGGACGGAACGCCAGCGGGCCAACCTGATGCGCTATTTCTCGCCAGGCGTGGCCGAACGGCTGATGGACAGCGGCGCGCCGGGGCTGGACGACCGGGTCCAGCACGCCGCCATCCTGTTCGTCGACCTAGTCGGCTTCACCGCGCTCAGCGAACGCCTCGCTCCGGCGGAGGCGATGACCGTTCTGCGCCACTATTACCGGCTGGTCGAAGCTTCGGTCTTTGCCCATGAGGGCACGCTGGACAAGCTGATGGGCGACGGCGCGCTGGCGCTGTTCGGCGTTCCCGAACCCTCGCCCTCGGCCCCGCTCTCCGCCCTGGAGGCGGCGGAGGACCTGGCCCGCCGCGTCGCCGGCTGGGACGAAGCCCTGCGGCAGGAGGGCGGCCCGCCGGTCGCGGTCGGCATCGGACTCCATTACGGCCCGGTGCTGGTCGGCGATGTCGGCGGGGATCGGCAGTTCAGCTTCTCCGCCATCGGCGACGCGATGAACGTCGCCAGCCGCCTTCAGGGGCTGACCCGCGACCTGGGCGCAACCATCGTGGCGTCGGACGCGCTGATCGACGCCGCCCGCGCCGCCGGCGGCAGCCAGGCCGCCGCCCGCTTCCGCCCCCTCCCGCCCCAACCGCTGCGCGGCCGCGAGCGCCCGGTGGCGGTGTGGGCGTGGAGGGAAGAGGCTTGATCGCGGCGAGGTAATGACGAAGTATGGTCTTCCTCACTACCGCTGGAGGCCGTCATGGCAAAGGACGCCATTTTTACCATGAAGCTGGAAGCGGACCTGCGCGACGCCTTCATGGCCGAGGCGGCCAGTGCCGATCGCCCTGCCTCCCAGATCATGCGGGAGTTCATGAGGGACTTCGTTCGCCGCCGGCGGGAGGCACGCGAGCATGATTCCTGGTTCCGGCGGGAGGTCCGCAAGGCTCTGGACGATCCCCGCCCCGGCATACCGCATGAGACCGTCGCGGAGGAAGCGCGTGCTGTCATAGACCGCATCGCGGCGCGGAAGGCCGCCGGAAGCTCCGAAGCGTAGCCGCGGACCTTGAGGATCGAATGGCATCCGTCGGCCAGCGCCGACCTAATCAACATCGTCACCCGTATCGCTGAGGACAATCCGGCCGCCGCCTATGACATCCACGAGGAGATCATCGGTCAGGCGAGACGGCTGGAGCGCTATCCGCTGAGCGGCCGGGAGGGCCGGCTGCCGGGCGTGAGAGAACTGGTCGTCTACCGCACGCCGTACATCGCCGCCTACCGTGTGATGGCGGACTGCGTCACAATCCTCCGCGTGCTGCACGGCGCTCGACGATGGCCGCCGGAGATATAGGGGCCGGGCATTGTGAACACCATCACTGCTTTCCCGGCGGCGGGGCGATGCCATATGGAGATGTGAACGCCCGTCCGGGCGGCTTTCTTCCGACACGCTGGAGACATGCCGAATGATCGATCTCTACATCTGGCCGACGCCCAACGCCTTCAAGGTGACGATCCTGCTGGAGGAGACGGGGCTGCCTTACGCGACGCATGCCGTCGATATCGGGGCGGGGGACCAGTTCAAGCCCGATTTCCTGAAGATCAGCCCGAACAACAAGATGCCGGCGATGGTCGACCATGACGGTCCGGACGGCCGGCAGGTATCGCTGTTCGAGAGCGGTGCCATCCTGATGTACCTGGCGGAGAAGACAGGCAAATTCTGGCCGCAGGAGATGCCGGCCCGGTACGACACGGTCCAGTGGCTGATGTGGCAGATGGGCGGGTTCGGCCCGATGCTGGGCCAGGCCCACCATTTCCGCCAGTACGCGCCGGAGCAGGTGCCCTACGCGATCGACCGCTACACCAACGAGGCGGGTCGGCTCTATGGCGTGCTGGACAAGCGGCTGGGCGAGGCGGCGTACGTCGCCGGGGCGGACTACACCATCGCCGACATGGCGATCTTCCCCTGGGCGCGATCGATCGAGAACCAGGGCCACAAGCTGGACGATTTCCCGAACGTCAAGCGGTGGTATGAGGCGATCGACGCGCGGCCGGCCGTGCAGCGCGGCGTCCAGGTGATGGCCGATCGGCGAAAGCCGATGACCGACGAGGACAAGGCGGTCCTGTTCGGCAAGGAGCAATACGCGAAACGCTGATCCCGCAATCGTGAATGCCGGCCGGGCGGATCGCCAAGGTGGATCGTTGGAGTCCGAAAACCGCGAGCGCGCCCGGCCGGGCCGTGGCATCCTCCGGCCATGGAACAGCTCGATCCACTCGATCCCCTAGCCTGCTACAGGACGCTGCAAAGCCGCGATGCGCGGTTTGACGGCCGCCTGTTCGTGGGCGTCACCTCGACCGGCATCTACTGCCGGCCGATCTGCCCGGCGCGGACGCCGAAATTCGAGAATTGCCGGTTCTACCCTTCGGCCGCGTCGGCGCAGGAGGCGGGCTTCCGGCCCTGCCTGCGCTGCCGGCCGGAGACCGCGCCGGACCTTGGTTCATGGCGCGGCACGTCGAACACCGTCAGCCGGGGGCTGGCGCTGATCGCCGACGGGGCGCTGGACGGCGAAGAGACGAATGTCGAGGCGCTGGCCGAAAGGCTGGGCGTCGGCGGCCGGCAGCTCCGCCGCCTGTTCAAGCAGCATCTGGGCGCATCCCCCGTCGCGGTGGCGCAGACGCGGCGCGTCCTGTTCGCCAAGCAGCTTATCCACGACACCGCCATGCCGATGGCCGAAATCGCGCTGGCGTCGGGCTTCGGCAGTGTCCGGCGGTTCAACGAGACATTCCAGCAGCTTTTCCGCCGGCCGCCGGGCGCGCTGCGCCGCAAGGGCGTTTCCGACCAGGTGGCGGGAACGGCCGCTGTGTCGGGAGTCGTCCTCCGCCTCCGCTACCGTCCGCCCTATGACTGGCCAGCGATGCTGGACTATCTGCGCGCCCGCGCCGTCGACGGGGTGGAGCGGGTGGAGGGCCAGACCTACCGCCGGACCGTGCTGCATGACGGCAGGCTGGGAACGGTGGAGATCGCGCATCTGCCGGAGCGGGACTGCCTGTCGGCGACCATCCGCTTCCCCTGCGTCAAGGCGCTGCCGGCGATCGTCGCGCGCATCCGCCGGGTGTTCGACATGGGCGCGGATGTCGCCACCATCGGCGCCCATCTGGCGCGCGACCCGCTCCTGGCCCCGCTGGTCGCCGAACGGCCGGGGTTGCGCGCGCCCGGCGGCTGGGACGGGTTCGAACTGGCGGTGCGCGCCGTGCTGGGCCAACAGGTGACGGTGGAGGCCGGGCGGCGGCTGGCCGGCAGGCTGGCGGTGCTATGCGGCGCGGCCGTACCAGAGGCCGAACGGCACGACCCGACGCTGGCCCTGGCCTTCCCGACCGCCGCCCAGGTCGCGGCGGCGGACCTTTCGCCGATGGGAATGCCCGGCGCGCGCAAGACGGCGCTGATCGCGGTGGCGGAGGCGGCGCTGGCGAACCCGCTGCTGTTCCAGCCGCAGGGCACGGTGGAGGAGACGGTCGCCCGGCTTCGCGCCATCAGGGGCATCGGCGACTGGACCGCCCATTACATCGCGCTGCGCGCCGTGCGGGAGACCGACGCCTTCCCGGCCAGCGATATCGGCCTGCTGCGCGGGGCGGCGCGGCCGGACGGAGCGCGGCCGAGCCCGGCGGAGCTTTCCGGCCTGGCGGAGCCCTGGCGGCCCTGGCGCGCCTACGCCGCCCAGCATCTATGGGCCGCCGATGCGGCGGCGAGACCCTTTACGGGAGAGACGATACATGCCTGAACCCCTTCGCCTTCTGGTCGACCGGCTGAAGACGCCGATCGGCGCCCTGGTCATCGTCGCCGACGAGGAAGGGCGCCTGCGGGCGACGGACTGGACCGACTATGAGGACCGGATGTCGCTGCTGATGCGCCGGCAGTACGGGCCGGAGAGCGGAACGCTGACGGAGGCGCGCAATCCCGGCGGCCTGACCGACGCGATGGCGCGCTATTTCGAGGGCGAGCTGGAGGCCATAGACGGCCTGCCGGTGAAGACCGGCGGGACGGACTTCCAGAATTCCGTCTGGCGGGCGCTGCGGGACATCCCGTGCGGGGAGACGATCTCCTACGGCACGCTGGCCCGGCGGATCGGCCGCCCGGCGGCGGTGCGGGCGGTCGGCCTCGCCAACGGGGCCAACCCCGTCGGGATCGTCGTGCCCTGCCATCGCGTCATCGGATCGGACGGATCGCTGACCGGCTATGGCGGCGGCATGGAGCGCAAGCGCTGGCTGCTGGCCCATGAAGGCTGCCTCCGCGCCGACCCGGAACTGCCGCTGGGGTAAACCAACCTCCCCCTCACCCAACCCTCTCCCACGGAGGGGCGAGGGCTACCAACTTGACCCTCTCCCACTTGTGGGAGAGGGAGGGACCCGCGAAGCGGGAGGGTGAGGGGCTTTTTTCACGAAGGAGACACCGATGACCGATACCGCCGCTCTCTTCCGCCGGCTCCATGAAGGACCCGACCTGCTGTTGCTCGCCAATGCCTGGGATCCGGGCAGCGCGCGATTGATCGAGAGTCTGGGCGCGCCGGCGATTGCGACGACCAGCGCCGGGGTCGCCTGGGCGCATGGCTATCCGGACGGCGACGCGCTGCCGGTCGAGCTTCTGGCCGCGACCGTCGCCGGCATCGCGCGGATCGTCCGCGCGCCGCTGACTGTCGATGTCGAGGGTGGTTATTCGGACGATCCCGCGCTGGTCGGCGAGAATGTGGCGCGGCTGGCCGATGCCGGCGCGGTGGGGATCAATATCGAGGACGGAACGGAATCGCCCGACCTTCTCTGCGCGAAGATCGAGCGGGTGAAGCGGGATTGCGCGCGGACGGGGGTCGACGTCTTCGTCAATGCGCGGACGGATGTCTTTCTGCGCGGGCTGGCCGGCGAGGGGAAGGCCGTGGCAGAGACGCTGGACCGGGCGCGGCGCTATCGCGAGGCCGGCGCGGACGGGCTGTTCGTTCCGGGGCTGACCGACCCGGCCGGCATCGGCGAGGTGGTCCAAGGGACCGACCTGCCGGTCAATATCATGGCGCGCCCGACCCTGCCCTCTCCGGCCGACCTCAAGGATCTGGGCGTGCGACGGTTGAGCGCCGGATCGTCGATCGCGGAGGAGATCTGGCGCCATACCGCGGCGCTGGCCGCCGATTTCATCGGCAAGGATGACCTGCGGGAGGCGCTTTCCTACGCCGACATCAACGCCATCGTCGCAGGCCGCCGCTGAGGCTCCTTCTCCTAGCCCCTTGTCAGCGCGCCGTGGATGCTTAGGCTCGGGCCGCAGACCCCGAACCGCTGATAAGGAACAGGAACCGGGATGCCGCATTTCATGCTCTTCTTCCACGAACGGCCGGCCGACGCCTTGGCGTCGACCCCGGACGAGGCGACCGCCGCTATCGAGGACTACAAGAGATGGGCCGAAAGCGTCGCCGCCAAAGGCAAGATGCGCGGCGGCGAGAAGCTGACCAATGACGGCGGACGCCATCTCAGGGTGGAGGATGACGAGGTGACGGAAGGCGAAGGTCCATTCGCGGAAACGGCGGACGCGATCACCGGCGTCTTCGTCATCGAGGCCGACGATTACGACGAGGCGGTCGCCCTCTCCCGCACATGTCCCCATTTGAAGGGCCGGCAATGGATCGAGGTGCGCCGCCTGGAGTCGGCCTGAAGGCCGATCATTCATAGGTTGTTCATGCTCCCCCGATAGGCTGGTCAAGTTGCATCAGCCGATCGGGTCCCCATGACCGAGGTTTCGAGCCAGACCGGTACAGTCGAGCGCCTGACGGTGGACGAGGTCGCCTCTCCGCGCGTGAAATGGCTTCTCGCCCATTGGCGGGAGAAGAGCCTGGACCGGCCCTATCCCGACCGGCGGGATTTGGACCCCATCGAGATGAAGCCGGTCCTGCCCTATCTGATCCTGAGCGAGATCCGGCAAGACCCGCTGGACGTCCGCTTCCGGCTGGTCGGGACGGCCTGCGTCGCCGGCGCGGGCTACGACTACACCGACCTGAGCATACGGGAGACGGGGTTCGCCGCGGAGGCGGACATGTGGCTGGATCTCTATGCGGAGATGATCGAGACCGCGGCGCCGATCTTCGGCGCGGACTACGTCATCACCGCCAGGGGCAAGCCCGCCCGCTACGAATTCGCGATGTTCCCCCTGTCGGCCGGCGGGCCGGACATCGCCCAATGCCTGAGCATCGAGGATTTCGACAGCGTCGGGGAGGACCGTTTCCCGGAGCCTCGACGGAACTATGCCGTCGAGCGGCGGGAGATTCCTTCCGCAGGCGAACCGGTTCTTTAGTCAAATCCTTTCGATTTTGCACTAAGCTGCCGGCATGTCGCAGACCGACGCATTCGAACGTCTGTCCGTCGATCAATTGTCGTCGGAAAAGGTGATCGAGCTTCACGATTATTGGCGCGCCGCGCGCGGCGACCGGCAATTCCCCCGCCGCGCCGACATCGATCCGGCCGACATCGTCCGCCTCCTGCCCAATCTGATGCTGACGGAGATCGAACGCGAGCCCTTGCGTGTCTGGTACCGCGTGGTGGGCACCGGCGTGGTGGCGCGGACCGGGCTGGACTTCACGCGCCGCTATCTGGACGACACGCCCTTCGCCGACGACAATTCAGCCTGGCGGCGGCTCTATGAGGAGATGCTGGAGACGGGCGAACCGATCTTCGGCCGGGATTTCGTCATCATGCCGGACGGGGCGCCGCTGCATTCGGAATTCTGCATGCTGCCGCTGGCCCGCGACGGCTCGACCATCGATCTGTGCCTGGCGATGGAGGATTACGCCGCCGGCGATTCCTTCGGCACGCCGCGGAGGATCTATCCGAAGCTGTTCTGAAGGCCGGTCAGGCGAGGATCTGGCGAGATTCTGGCTTCCTTCAACACCGCATGGATGCTGGATCAAGTCCAGCATGACCTTGTTTTTGTTGGTCATTCCGGCCCCCGAGCCGGAATCCATTGGCCCTCGCCGTTTCGCCGAAGGGCGAAGAACCGGGTGCGGCTTCGCCCACTGTCGACGCCGCATGAATGCCGGATCATGGTCCGGCATGACCATTATGGAGGGGAAGCGAGCGGAACCCAGATTTCCACCCGCCCCCAGCCGGTCCAGGGATCGAACGCCCGGTCGTACCGTTCCACTAGATCGGGGAAGCCGGCGACGCTGTGGCCGGAGCCGGGCAGCCAGCGAGTGAATATCGTCTCCGCCAGAATCGCCAGGTCAGTGACATGTCCCCGATGCCCGAAGACCGCATAGCGTCCGGCGGGAAGGCGGATGGCCGTCATCCCCGCCGGGAGCTCCGAGAGATCGGCGACTTCCACGCCGGCCAGATAATCGTAGCCGCCATCCGCCCCGCCGGAGCATATGCCGTAGCCCTGCTCCCCCACCTGATCGGCGATGAAGCCCATCTTCTGGTGGAGGCGCTGCCACAGCGCCGGAATGCCGGCATGGCCGCCAGCGGGCAGCCGGCCGGAAATCCCGGCGATCGACAGGGGGCGCACGGCCCTGATCGCCGGTTCCTTCAGCACCGGCGACGGGCATTGCCGCCTTACCGGCCGGACAAGGTCCAGCCCTTCAACCGATTGTCGGGCTCGGACCTCGCCGGGCGTCAGGCCGAAGCGGGAACGGAAGGCGCGGGCGAAGGCCTCGCGGGAGCCGTAGCCCGCCTCCAGCGCTACGTCGAAGATGTCCGACGTCCCGGCGGCGAGGTTGCGCGCCGCCTCCGTCAGCCGGCGACCGCGGAGATAGGCGGAGAAAGACATGCCCATCTCGCCATGGAAGGCTCGCGACATCTCCCACCGGGACAGGGCGCAGATCTCCGCGATCTGGTTGAGCGTGATCGGCTCGGCGTGGTGGCTCTCGATGAACCAGAGCGCCCGTTCGATACGGCCCCGCCTCGTCGCAGTCGCCCGCGCCGTCATGCGGCCACCGCCTCCTCCCGCTGCCGGAGCGCGTTAAAGACCTTGGCCGGCACGGGGAGGCGATCATCCTCCAGATAGAGCGTGCGCCACTCATGGAAATGGCGATCCGGCGTCGCCGTCAGCCCCGCCAGCCGGTCGAGGAAGGCAAGTTCGGCATCGTCCGGCCGCCAGTCCGGCATCGGCAGATCGCCCCAGACGTCCCAGGGCAGCATCTCCCGGCCGTTGAGGGCGGCGAGGTCGCGCAGCAGGTCACCGGCGACGAACCACAGCCCGCGCAGGCCGTTGAAGGCGATGCCGAACCTGTCGGGATCGGCCTCTCCGGCGCGGCACATGCGCCAGGCGTCCGGGGCGGCGATGAAGCGGTCGCGGGGAACATCCAGAACGTCGTGGTCGATGCCGAACCGTTCCATCCACACGGCGTCGAACTGCGGATCGGCGAGACGCCAGCACCCCGCCCCGGCGTCCCAATATTCGCAGACCCAGTGATCCTCGAACCAGCCGGGATTGAAGTAGGTCCCGAACCCACCGCGCAGCCGCGCCGGAACGCCCTTCGCCCTCAGCATCGAGACCATCAGTGTCGCGAAGTTCCGGCAGATGCCGGCCAGCCGCCGCTCCGGCGGGCGCGCTTCCGACAAGAGGCGGTCGTCGAGCGCAAGCAGCACGTCCAGCATCTCCGCGACGCCGCGGATATGGCTCTCCTCACGCCGCTGGTCGGTCAGGCGGACGCCGTAATATTCCTGCGCCACGCGCTCATAGATCATCAGCCCCTGGACCGCCTGCATGGTCCCGGCCGGATCGCCAGGAAGGTCTCTGAACCTTTCCCCGTGGCGGCCGGGATCAGTCATGGCCGACTGGCGGGCGTAGAAGTCGAGGATGTCGTCGGACGGTGTCATGGCTCCCTCTCCCGATGATCGCGCTTCGAGGCCGATTAAGGAAGATGGAGACGCGCCCCGTTTGATCGCGGTTGCGCAACTGGGAAAGACGACTGCTCCAGGATCAATCCAGCGCCTGGAGAAGTTTTCGCCAATCCTGCCGGCCGCCAAGAATACGCAGGATCGCGATATGATCCTCGGCGATCGTGTAGATGACGAGATGCGCCCCATGGACGTGAATGCGGACGGGCGGATTGAATTCGCTCCGTTCCCTCGCGATGGTCGGCATGGACGTCAGGGATTCGAATGTCCGGGTGAGATCGTCGATGT
This sequence comes from Inquilinus sp. CAU 1745, assembly GCF_039839375.1. NCBI lineage: Bacteria > Pseudomonadati > Pseudomonadota > Alphaproteobacteria > Rhodospirillales > Rhodospirillaceae > Inquilinus > Inquilinus sp. CAU 1745. Next base: position 202,684 of record NZ_JBDOQU010000004.1, on the reverse strand, counting down.
AACGGTCGGCTTGGTCGAGCGACCAGGTTTCGGCGCTGTAGCGCCATATCTCATCAAGATCGTCGAGCGTTTTCGGGAGAAGCCGGTAATGAGTGAGCCTATCGGACGACATGCCGCTCGCGCATGCGCAGCTTGAAGGCCGTCGCGTCGAACGGTTCGGCCTCGCCGCTTTCGACGCCTTCCGTAATAGCCGCCTGCAATGACGCAATCGCGGCCTGACGTTCCTGATCCTTCCGGATCAGGTCGCGCATATAGTCGCTTGCATTGCCGTACCGGACGCCGTCGGTCTGGCTTTCAACCCAGACCTTCATCGGATCAGGTAGAGAGATGTTCATCGTCGCCATGGATGGAGACTCCTTTCAGCCATCAGCATAGCGCGTTCTGGCAAACCTTGCCAATTTTTATGGCATAACCTCCCGCCCACCATCCTCCGCGGCGATCCAGGCGGCGAAGTCGGGTGGGAGGGCGGGGGATGTGGGGGAGATGTCGGCGGCGGCGATGATTTCCGCCGTGGGGATGGTGTGGCCGCCGCCGAGGAAGACCGCGCGGACCATCGCGGAGGCGGCGGACTTTCCGTCCATCGTCTCGAACCGCTGCTCCAGGTAGAGCCATTTGTCGTCCCAGCCGACGAGACGGCTTTCCAGCTGGAACCTCTGGAACGGGGCCAGCGAGCGGCGGTAGCGGATGGTGGCGCCGGCCAGCACCGGCATCCAGCGCCGGGCGAACGCGACGCGGGCGAAGCCGCTGCGGATCATGAGATCGGTGCGGCCGAGATCCATCAGCGTCAGATAGCGCCCGTTGTTCATGTGGAGGTTGAAGTCGAGATCGTTCGGCCAGACGCGGAAGCTCACGGAGGACCGGTCGAGGAGATCGATCCGCCGCGCCAGGAAAGCCAGGACCAGCGTCTTTATCAGCCGGACGATCAGGTTCATCAGAACTGATCGACATCCATGTCCATCAGCGGCTTCGCCCCGCCCATCAGCGCGATGAAGCGGCCGTTCGCCTCAGGCATCATGCGGGCGAAGAAGAAGCGCGCGGTCTTCAGCTTGGCGTCGTAGAAGGAGTCCCGGCCGTTCGCCTGGCCCTTCTTCTCCAGCGCGAGCTTCGCCATCCGGGCCCACATGTAGCCGACGGCGACCAGCGCGAAGAGGCGCAGATAGTCGGTCGACGCCGCGCCCGCCTCCTCCGGGTCCTTCATGCCCTTCTGGGCGACCGTCACCGTCGCCTGCTGGAGCTTGCCGAAGGCTTTGGCGAGCGGTCCGACGAATTCAATCAGTTCCGGATTTTCAAGGTTCTCCTGCACGAACCGGTCGACCGGATGGAAGAAGCGGCGGAGGCTGCGGCCCATATGGGAAGGCAGCTTGCGCCCGACGAGGTCGAGCGCCTGGATGCCGTTCGCGCCTTCATAGATCTGCGCGATGCGGGCGTCGCGGGCGTACTGCTCCATCCCCCATTCGTGGATGTAGCCGTGGCCGCCCAGCACCTGCATGCCGATATTGGTCGCCTCGTATCCCATGTCGGTGAAGTAGGCCTTCACGATCGGGGTCATCAGGGAGACCAGATCCTCCGCCTCCTGCCGGACGGCGGGATCGGGGTGCTTCGTATAGACGTCGATGTTGAGGCCGACCCAATAGGCCAGCGCCCGTGCGCCCTCGCCGAACGCCTTCATGGTCAGCAGGTTCCTGCGCACGTCGGGATGGACGATGATCGAGTCCGCCGCCTGCTCCGGCATCTTCGCCCCGCCGAGGGCGCGGCCCTGGATGCGGTCCTTGGCGTAGGCGAGCGCGTTCTGATAGCTGACCTCCGCGATGCCCAGCCCCTGGAGGCCGACGCCGAGGCGTGCGGCGTTCATCATCACGAACATCGCCCGCATGCCCTTGTGCGGCTCGCCGACCAGCCAGCCCTCCGCCTCGTCGAAATTCATGACGCAGGTGGAGGAGGCCTTGATGCCCATCTTGTGTTCGATCGACCCGCAGGCGACGCCGTTGCGCGGGCCGAGGCGGTGGTCGCCGCCTTCCTCTTTCGGCAGGAACTTGGGCACGACGAAGAGACTGATACCCTTGATGCCCGGCGGCGCGTCCGGCAGCTTCGCCAGCACCAGATGGACGATGTTCTCCGTCAGGTCATGCTCGCCGGCGGAGATGAAGATCTTCGTGCCGGTGATGCGGTAGCGCCCGTCCTCCGCCGGCTCCGCCTTCGTGCGGATGAGGCCGAGATCCGTTCCGCACTGGGGCTCCGTCAGGCACATGGTGCCCGACCAGATTCCGCTGGCGAGCTTTGGCAGGTAGAGGGATTTCTGCTCGTCCGTGCCGTAGGTTTCAAGCGCGTTGTAGGCGCCCTGGGAGAGGCCGGGATACATGGCGAAGGACATGTTGGCGGAGGACAGGATCTCCTCCATCACGAAGTTCACGACCTTCGGCAGGCCCTGCCCGCCATAGTTCGGATCGGCTGCGATGCCAGTCCAGCCGCCCTCGATGAATCTGGCGTAGGCTTCCTTGAAGCCGGCCGGCGTGCGGACAACGCCATTCTCGAAATGGCAGCCTTCGGCGTCGCCCGGCTGGTTGAGCGGGAACAGCTCGTTCTCCGCCAGCTTCGCGCCTTCCTCCAGCACCGCGTCGATCAGGTCGGCCGAGGATTCCTCATAGCCCGGCAGGGCGGCGAGATGGCTTTCGGCCTCCAGCAGCTCATGCAGGACGAAGCGGACATCCTCCAGGGGCGCGGTATAGGTGGGCATGGCTTGATCTCTCCTTAGCCCCCTCACCCTCCCGCCCCTTCGGGTCGGGTCCCTCCCTCTCCCACGAGGGGAGAGGGTCAGTTAGGGGGCCGTTGGTTTCCTAGTTCCTGAGCGGCTTGCCGGTTTCCAGCATGTGTTCGATCCGGGCGATCGATCCGGGGGTGCGGGCGAGTTCCATGAATGCTTCCCGCTCCAGCGCCAGGAGGTCGTCTTCGGTCAGCGTTTCGGTGATGTCGGTGTCGCCGCCAGACAGGACGCGGGCGAGGCCGTTGGAGACGGTGACGTCATGGGGCGTCGCCTTGCCCGACGCGGCGAGGCTGGCGACCGCCATCTGCAGCGCTACGCGAGCGGTCGGGCCCGGCAGGCGGATTTCCTCCGGCGGCTTGGGCGGCTGGTAGCCTTCCGCGGCCATGGCGAGCGCGCGGGCCTTGGCGTCGGCCAGCAGCCGGTCGCGGTTCATGGTGATGCCGTCGGTCGGCCGGAAATACTGAAGCTCCTGAGCCTCCATCGCCGATTTGGCGACCTTGGCGGTGCCGATCGTCTCGAACGTCCGGGCGACGGGCGGCATCGGGCCGCCGGGCCGGCGCTTGTCGGCGATGGCGCGCAGCAGCATCTCCTTGCAGCCGCCCCAGCCGGGGACGAGGCCGACGCCGACCTCCACCAGCCCGCAATAGGTTTCCGCATGGGCCTGGACGGCCGCGGAATGGAGCAGGATCTCGCAGCCCCCGCCCAGCGCCATGCCGGACGGCGCGGCGACCACCGGGAAGGGCGCGTATTTGACGGCCTTGTAGGCGTCCTGCCCGCCCTGGACCAGCGCCTCGATCTGCGGCCAGAGCGCGACGTTCACGGCGAAGAGGGCGAGGCCCAGATTGGCGCCGACGGAGAAGTTGGAGCCTTCATTGTAGACGACCATAGCCTTGTGGGAGCGGCCGGTGAGCGCCAGCGCCTTGCCCAGCAAATCCATCACCTGGTCGTCCAGCGCGTTCATCTTCCCGGTGAATTCCAGGCAGGTGACGCCGTCGCCGATATCCCAGAGGGCGGCCGAGCCGTTCTTCAGCAGCGGTTCGGAGACACGTTTGATATCGGCCAGCAGCAGCACGCCGTCCGGCCGCTCGACATCCGCATAATCGCCGTCGAGCGTCAGATATTGCAGCCTGCCCTCTTCGACGCGGTAGAAGCTGCGGCCCCGCGCCGCCTCGACCAGCGGCGGGACCGGCACGCCTTCCTCCTTCAGCATGTCGGCGAAGGCGTCGATGCCGAGCTGGTCGATCAGTTCGAACGGGCCGAATTTCCAGTTGTAGCCGAGCTTCATCGCCTCATCGACGCCGAGGATCGTATCGGAAATCTCCGGCACGAGGCTGGCGGCATAGGCCAGCGTCTGCGCCAGCACCCGGCGGCCATAGCGGCCGGCGGGGCTGTCATGGGCGACCAGCGCGGCGAGCCCGCCCTTGCGCGCGGCGTCGGCGGCCTCGACCCTGGGTTTCTCGGATTTCGCGAAGGCGCCGGTCGCAAGATCGATGCTTTCCTTGACCTTGCCGCCGCCTTCGCGGTTCAGCCGGTAGAAGCCGCCCTTGCCCTTGCGGCCGGTATAGCCGTCGGCGATCAGCTTCTCGATCAGCGGCTCCACCCGGTAGAGGTCGCGATAGGCATCCTTCTCCGGCAGGGTCGCCAGCAGGCTCTTGGCGATATGCGGCATCAGGTCGAGCCCGACCAGGTCGATCAGGCCGAACACGCCGGTCTTGGGGATGCCCATCGGGCGGCCGACCACGGCGTCGGCTTCCTCCACCGTCAGGCCGAGATCGAACGCGCCGTTGACCGCGGACTGGATCCAGTAGGTGCCGATGCGGTTGGCGATGAAGCCCGGCGTGTCCTTGCAGGCGACCACGCCCTTGCCGAGGCCGATATCGGCGAAGCGGCGGATGGCTTCCGCCGCCCCTTCATCCGTCTCCGGCCCCGTCACCAGCTCCAGCAGCCGCATGTAGCGGGGCGGGTTGAAGAAATGGGTGATGAGGAAATGCGCCCTGAAGGCGTCCGACCGGCCTTCGGTCAGGATATGGAGCGGGATGGTCGAGGTGTTGGAGGAGACGATCGCGTCCGGCTTCCGCACCTTCTCCAGCCGGGCGTAGAGGTCCTGTTTGACCTTCGGGTCCTCCAGCACCGCCTCCACGATCCAGTCGCAGTCAGCCAGCTTGTCCAGGTCGTCCTCGGTATTGCCGGGCGTGACCAGCTTCGCCGCGCGCCTGGACATGAAGGGCGCGGGATCGGCCTTCCTCATGCGCTCCAGCGCGCCTTCGGCGATGACGTTGCGGTTCTCCGCTCCCTTCGGGACGATGTCCAGGAGCATCACCGGGATGCCGGCATTGGCGAGATGGGCCGCGATGCCGCTTCCCATGACGCCCGCGCCAATCACTGCGGCTTTCCTGATTTCCATGGGGTTGCTCCCGGTCAAACCGCTTCGAGGATGGTCGCGATGCCCTGCCCGCCGCCGATGCATTGGGTGGACAGCGCCAGTTCCTTCCCTTCGCGCTTCAGCAGGCTGGCCGCCTTGCCGGTGATACGCGCACCGGTCGCCCCCAGCGGATGGCCGATGGCGAGCGCGCCGCCGTCAAGGTTCGTCTTCGACGGGTCGAACCCCAGCTCCTGCGCGACCGACATGGACTGGACGGCGAACGCCTCGTTGGATTCGATGATGTCCAGATCCTCGACATTCAGCCCGGCGCGCTTCAGCGCCTTGCGGGTGGCGCCGACCGGGCCGATGCCCATGATGGTCGGGTCGCAGCCATTGATGGCGATGGCGCGGATCTTCGCCAGCACCGTCAGCCCGTGGGCCTTGGCGTATTCCGCCGTGGTGACGAGGACGGCCGACGCGCCGTCGGTCAGCGGGGAGGAGGTGCCGGCCGTCACCGTACCTTCGGCGTCGAAGGCGGGCTTCAGGGTCGCCAGCGTCTCAAGGTTCGCGTCGGGCCGGATGCCGCCATCCTTCTCCACCATGCCGCCATTGGCGCGGATCGGCACGATCTCGTCATCCAGCCTGCCTTCGGCCTGCGCGGCGGCGGCCTTGCGGTGGCTTTCGACCGCGAATTCCTCCTGCGCCTTACGGGTGAACTGGTACTTGCGCGCCAGATTCTCCGCCGTCGTGCCCATGGGCATGTAGGCGCCGGGGCTTTCCTCCGCCAGCGCCGGGTTGGGCGCGGGGTTGAAGCCCATCATCGGCACGCGGGTCATGCTTTCCACCCCGGCGCAGATGAAGACGTCGCCGGCATCCATTTGAATCGCGCCGGCGGCCATGTGGATCGCCTGCATGGAGGAACCGCAGAAGCGGTTGACGGTGGTCCCGCCGACCGCCTGCGGCAGGTCCGCCAGCATCCCGATCAGTTTCGCGACGTTGAAGCCCTGCTCCCCCTCCGGGAAGGCGCAGCCGACGATCAGATCCTCGATATCCTTCACCTCGATTCCGGTGCGGTCGACGAGGGCCTTCACCACCTGGGCGGCGAGTTCGTCCGGCCGGACCTTCGTGAGGCTGCCCTTGTTGGCGATGTGGAACGGCGAACGGGCGTAGCCCGCGATGACGACGTCCTTGTTCATGGTCCAAACGCTCCTTGATATTCGATGGTCGGCCGCTCTGGCGTCGGCTTTTGTAGGCTTTTGTCGGCTTTCGCCGCGAAAAGGGGCGGCCGACGATCCGAAGTCAGGCGTCGGTCGTGTCCGCACCATGCGCCTTCAGATGATCGGCCATCGCCGTTTCGATCTCCCGCAAATCGGCCAGCGTCTCCTGCACATCCAGAAGCTGGCGTTCCAGCGACGCGATGCGCTGGCGGGCGCGCTTCAGCGCGTAGGACATCTGCCCGATCTGATCCGGGTCGGTATCGTAGAGATCGAGGAACTCCTTGATCTCCGCCAGCGAGAAGCCCAGCCGCTTGCCCCGGCAGATCAGCATCAGCCGCGCCCGGTCGGGACGGCTGTAGACCCGCGCGGTCCCGGCCCTGCCGGGCGCCATCAGCCCCTCATCCTCATAGAAACGGATGGTCCGGGGGGTGATGCCGAATTCCGCGGCCAACTCGCTGATCGTGAACGTGTCGTCCGCGGAGCCGCCTTCAGCGGTACGAAGGTCGATCGTGGGGCCGATGCTCACTGGCGGGCTTCCTTTCTGGTCATGGCCGATGGCGAGGCCACAGGCATGACGTTTACGTAAACGTAAAGTAAGACGCGGGGGACTGGAGTGTCAAGTTCGCCGGATGAAGTATGCATCCAATGCGTGCCTGCCACCACATTTCCGACTATAGGCGAAACAGATAGGCTGCTTATAATAAGCAAGCTCATAATTTCACTTCGCATATAAATGCCCGACGATCCCAACCGTTATCTCGGCTTCCTGCTGAACGACGTGGCCCGGCTGCTCCGCCGATCCTTCGAGCGGCGGAGCCAGGAGCTGGGCCTGTCCCGCGCCCAGTATTCGGTGCTGGCCAACCTCTACCGGAAGGAAGGCATCCGGCAGACCAAGCTGGCGGATATCCTGGAGATCGAGCCGATCACGCTGGTCCGCCTGCTGGACCGGCTGGAGGAAGGCGGCTGGGTGGAACGGCGTCCGGACCCGACCGACCGCCGCGCCCGCTGCCTCTATTTGACGGAGAAGGCGCGGCCGATGATCGCCCGGATGAAGGCGCTGGCCGCGGAGGTCCGGGGCGTGGCGACGGAAGGCCTGCCGGAAGAGGACAGGGAACGGCTGCTCGACATGCTGAGCCACATCAAGACGAACCTCCTGAACGAGGACCGCCCTTCTCATTCCACCAATCCATTGCCCACCCACCCATCGCGCGATTCCAAAAATGCCTGACACCAGCACGCCCGAAACGCTTCCCGAAGCCGGAACGACCTCGCCGATCCCGCCGCCGCGCCCGCGCCGGCGGAAAAGGCTGGCCCTGCTGCTGGCCGGACCGCTGCTGGCGCTGGCGGTCGGCGGCTATTTGTGGCTGACGAGCGGACGCTACATCGCCACGGAGAACGCCTATCTCCAGGCCGACATGATCATGGTCAGCGCCGACGTGTCCGGACGGACGGTCGAGATCGCGGTGTCGGAGAACCAGCCCGTCGAGGCCGGAGACACGCTGTTCCGCATCGATCCCCTGCCGTTCGAGATCGCGCTGCGCGAAGCCGCGGCCAAGGTGGCGTCCGCGCGGGCCGAGATGGCCGCCCTGAAGGCGGAGCACACCCAGGTCGAGGCGACGCTGGTCAATGCCGAAGAGACGGTAGCCTACGCCAGCAGCGAGTTCGAGCGGCAACAGCGGCTGCGCGCGGAGGGCGTCAACAGCCAGAGCGCGCTGGACGATGCGCGGCACGTCCTGCGGCAGGCCGAGAGCCGGCTTGCCGTCGCACGCGCGGAGCTTGCCAGCATCGTCGCGCGGCTGGGCGGCGATCCGGAGACGCCGATCGAGGAACTGCCCGCCGTCCTCGCCGCCGAAGCGGCCAGGGACCAGGCGGCGCTGGACCTCCGCCATGCCACGATCACCGCCCCGACGGACGGGATCGCGAGCAATGTCGACCTTCAGGTCGGCGAATACATCCAGGCGAGCGAGCCGGCCTTCGCGCTGCTGGCGGCGGAAACGCCGTGGGTGGAAGCGAACCTGAAGGAAACCGACCTGACCCATCTGGCGGTCGGGCAGGAGGCGGAGATCGTGGTCGACGCCTATCCGGACCGGACGTTCCACGCCCATGTCGCGAGCATCAGCCCGGCGACGGGGGCGGAGTTCTCCATCCTTCCCGCCCAGAACGCCAGCGGCAACTGGGTCAAGGTCGTGCAGCGCGTGCCGGTGCGGCTGGCGTTCGACGACGCGCAAGCGGCGGTCGTCCTGCGGTCCGGCATGAGCGTCGAAGTCACGATCGACACCGGCTCCACCCACCGGCAGACGCCGGAGATCGTTTCCTCCGCCCTCGCCTTCGCGGGCGTCGGGTCCTAGCCGTGAGCGCTTCCGCGGGCGCGGCCGGCAAGGAGACGGCAGGCCGGGGACTGCTCGTCGTCTCGGTGATGCTGGCGACGATCATGCAGGTGATCGACACCACCATCGCCAACGTCGCCCTGCCGGAGATGCAGGGCAGCCTGTCGGCGACGCGCGACCAGATATCCTGGGTCCTGACCTCCTATATCGTCGCGGCGGCCATCATGACGCCGCCGACCGGCTGGCTGGCCGAGCGGCTGGGCCGCCGCCGGCTGTTCCTGATCTGCATCACCGGCTTCACCACGGCGTCGGTGCTGTGCGGGTTCGCCGGGTCGATCGGGTCCATGGTGGCCTTCCGCATCCTGCAGGGACTCTTCGGCGCGGCGCTGGTGCCGCTGTCGCAATCCACGCTCTTGAACGCCTATCCGCCGGAGAAGCATGGCCAGGCCATGGCGCTGTGGGGCGTGGGCATCATGGTGGGACCGATCCTGGGGCCGACGGTGGGCGGCTACCTGACCGAATATTACAGCTGGCACTGGGTGTTCTTCATCAATGTGCCGGTCGGCATCCTGGCCTTCCTGGGCGTCGCCGCTTCGATTCCCGACAGCACGCCGAACGACCGGCCGTTCGATTTCGCCGGCTTCGCGTTCCTCAGCCTTGCGGTCGGCGCGTTCCAGATGATGCTGGACCGGGGCGAGTCGCTGGACTGGTTCGCCTCGACCGAGATCAAGGTGGAGGCGGGGCTGGCCTTCGCCTGCTTCTGGATGTTCCTTGTCCACGCCAGGACCGCGAAAACGCCCTTCGTCGATCTTGGCCTGTTCAAGGACCGCAACTTCGCCAGCGGATCGGTCTTCATCTTCATCGTCGGGATCGTGCTGCTGGCGACGCTGGCGCTGCTGCCGCCCTTCCTCCAGCAACTGATGGGCTATCCGGTGATGACGACGGGGCTGGTGCTGGCCCCGCGTGGCGTCGGCACCATGATCTCGATGATCGTGGTCGGCCGCATATTGGGCAAGGTCGACGCCCGGTTCCCCATCCTGGCGGGCCTGATGCTGACCGCCCTGTCGCTCCACCAGATGGCGGGCTTCACCATGGAGGTGGGCATCCGCGACATCGTGGTGAGCGGCCTGATCCAGGGGGCGGGGCTGGGGCTGATCTTCGTGCCCTTGAGCACCATGACCTTCGCCACCCTGCCGACGCGGGCGCGGACGGAGGCGGCGGGGCTGTTCAGCCTGATCCGGAACATCGGGTCGAGCGTCGGCATCTCGATCGTGATGAGCCTCCTGAGCCGGAACGGGACTATCAACCATGCGACGCTGACCGAGCATGTCACCCCGTTCAACGAGATGCTCCAGCGGCCCTGGCTGCCCGACGCCTGGTCGCTGGACGCGCCGGCCGGGCTGGCGGCGCTGAACGCGGAAATCACGCGGCAGGCGACGCAGATCGCCTTCCTGAACGACTTCAAGCTGATGATGGTGGTGACGCTGGCGGCGGCGCCGCTGCTGCTGCTGCTGCGGTCCCCGAAACACGCCGCGAGCCCGCCGGGAAGGCCCGCGGCCCCGGCGGCCGATCACTGACCGGCCGCCGGGGGTTTGGTCGGTCATTCCCGACTTGATCAGGAATCCATAGGCTATCGCCGCGTCGCCGATGGCGTAAGACTGTCACCGTCCCGGCCGCCATCGACATCGTATGGATTCCGGATCAAGTCCGGAATGACCAACAAAAACAACGTCATGCTGGACTTGATCCAGCATCCATAGACCTTGGCCGCCTCACCGGCCGGCGGCCTTGGCGGCTTCCTCCTCCAGAAGCGCCTTGCGCGACAGCTTGCCGATCATGGTCTTCGGCAGTTCGTCCCGAAACTCCACCTGCTTGGGCATCTCGATCGCGGAGAGATGGTCCTTGAGGAAGGCCTTCAGCCCGTCGGCGTCGAGGGGCTGGCCTTCCTTCAGCTTGATGTAGGCTTTCACCGTCTGGCCGCGATACTGGTCCGGCACGCCGGCCACGACGCATTCCGCCACCGCCGGGTGCTGGTAGATCGCCTCCTCCACATTGCGAGGATAGATGTTGTAGCCGCCGGCCAGGATCAGGTCCTTGATGCGGTCGACGATGAAGGTATAACCCTCATCGTCGAGATAGCCGACATCGCCGGTGTGCAGCCGGCCGTCGACCAGCGTCCTGGCCGTCTCCTCCGGCTTGTTCCAGTAGCCCAGCATGACCTGCGGGCCGCGGACGCAGACCTCCCCCCGCTCATTGAGACCCAGAACGCGGCGCGGCTCGTCAAGCGACACGATCTCGATCGTCGTGCCGGGCAGCGGCAGGCCGATGGAGCCGGTCTTGTTCTTGCCGGCCACCGGATTGCAGGTGGCGACCGGGGAGCATTCCGACAGCCCGTACCCTTCCACGAGCCGGCAGCCGGTCAGCTTCTCGAAATCCTGCTTGACCTCGATCGGCAGCGGCGCGCCGCCGGAGATGCAGAACTTGATCGAGGCGAGATCATACTTGTCCCGTTCCTTGTGGTTGTTGATGGCGGTGTAGATCGTCGGCACCGCGGGGAACAGGGTCGGCTTCTTCCGGTCGATCGTCTTCATCACCGTGCCGATCTCGAACCTAGGCAGCATCAGGATGGTCGCGCCCAGATAGATCGACAGGTTCATCACCGCCGTCATGGCGAAGACGTGGAAGAAGGGCAGCACACCCAGCATCGTCTCCTGCCCCGGCTGCGCCTCCTTGAACCAGCGCACCGCCTGGACCGTGTTGGCGTAGAGGTTGGCGTGGCTGAGCATCGCGCCCTTGGGCACGCCCGTCGTGCCGCCGGTATATTGCAGCACGCCCAGATCATCGGCCGTGACCGCGACGGGAGAGAAGGCGCCGTCATTGCGCGCCAGGTCATGGAACCAGACATGCCGGTCGTCGGACGGGATCCTCGCGACTTCCTTCCTCTTGGCGATCGGGAACAGCAGGTTCTTCGGGAAGGGCAGGATGCCGGTCATGCGGCAGACGATGATGCGGCGGAGATCGGTCTTCGCCAGCATGTGGCCGATCTTGTCGTAGAGCGCCTTCAGGTCCAGCGTCACCATGATCTCGACGCCGCTGTCGGTGATCTGGTGGGCGATCTCCTTCTCCGCATAGAGCGGGTTGAAGTTGACGACCGTGCCGCCGGCCTTCAGCACCGCATAATAGAAGATCACGAAATAGGGCGAATTGGGCAGGAAGAGGCCGACGCGGCTGCCCTTCTTCACGCCGTGGGCCTGGAGCCCCTTCACGGTGCGGTTCACCAGATCGGCGATCTGCCGGTAGGTGAAGGTCTTGTCCATGAAATCCGCGCAGACGCGGTCGCCGAATTTCGCGGCGGCGTCGTCGAGGATGGTGTGGAGCGGTTTGGGTTCAATGATCCGGCCCCATTCCACCCCCTCGGGATAGGATTTCAGCCAGGGATGTTCCGTCGTACCGGCGATGTCGTCGCCCATGGATGCCTCCCGTTCAAGTCCGATGTCCGGATCTTACGTCCGGATGAGTTGGAATCCGGTATAGGGTCGAACGCGGGGAGCGACAAGGATGGACGAAAGTCGGGCCTTCATTAGGTATACATATATATTGACATAAGATCAAAAATCGTATATAAATATGTTTACTATATGCTATATAACGTCAATATATAAGCTTACATCATGAGCGTGAAACAAACGGCTCTGCACCAATATCAGGCGATGGTGAACCGCGTCGCCCTGCGCTCCGCCTCGTTACGGATGCCGCCCGAAGGCTGGCTGCGGACCGTCAGGAAGGCTCTGGGCATGTCCGGCGCCCAGCTTGCGCGCCGGATGGGGGTGACGCGCGCGCGCATCGCCAAGATCGAACAGGCCGAACTCGATGGCGGCGTGACGCTGAGGTCGATGCAGGCGACCGCGGAGGCGATGGGCTGCCGGTTCGTCTACGCCATCGTCCCGCCACGGGCCGTGGAGGATGTCATCCAGGGCCAGGCCCGGAAGAAGGCCGCGGCGATTGTCGCTTCGGCCAGCGGACACATGGCGCTGGAGGACCAGGCCCTGCCCGAGGAAAAGATGGAGCAGGAGATATCCCGCATCGCCGGCGACCTCCTCCACGAGATGCCATCCGACTTCTGGGATGACGGGTGATTCCGGTCATGGAGTATCCCGACGGCGCCACGCCGCTGGATCCCGACGAGATGGAGGGGCTCCGGTTCAGGCATGTCGCCACGCGCGGCGAACTGGACGAGCTGGAGCAGGCGAACATCGAATCCGGACTGCTCTGGCTCGCACGCCTGCGCCGCAAGGATATACTGACCGATGAGTTCGCCATCACGCTGCACAAGCGCCTGTTCGGAGAGGTGTGGAAGTGGGCCGGCGCGTTCCGCCGCACTGGCAAGAACATCGGCGTGGACCCGATCCACATAGCGGTGGAGTTGAGAACGCTGATGGATGATGCCCGCTACTGGGCGGACAACGGCACCTACCAACCCGTCGAGGCGGCCTTGCGCCTTCATCACCGCATGGTGTCCATCCATCCCTTTCCGAACGGCAACGGACGGCACGCCCGCATCCTGGCCGACACTGTCCTGAAGCAGATCTATGGCGCGGCGGCCATAGGTTGGGCCGGCGGACACGATCTCCAGAAGATGAACGAGCGACGGATCGCGTATATCGCTGCCCTGCGCGCCGCCGACAGGGGCGACATGGGCCCGTTGATGGCGTTCGCCAGGCCGGCGGAACGGGAGGTGTGACGGCCGGATGCCTTGTCCCACCGCCACCCAGCCCCCAAGTGCCTGTCATTTCCGTCGTGGTTGAGCGAAGGTGTGGGGCGTTTCGCGGTCCCCGGCTTCCGCGATGCCCGGCACGGCGCGAGGTATGTCCAGACTTGTCCCCCACACCCTTTTCCAGCGACGGCGAAGAGAATAGCGGCCGCCTGGTCCGGCGGCTCTATCGGGAGCATCTGCGCCATCACCTGGGCACGATCGCGCTCGCCATCCTGTGCATGGCGCTGGTCGCCGCCTCCACCGCCGCGATGGCGAAGATGATGGAGCCCATCATCGACACCATCTTCACCGAGCGGCGGGGCGACATGCTGGTTCCCGTTGCCGCCGCCGTGCTGGCGATCTTCCTGGTCAAGGGCTTCGGCACCTACGCCCAGTCGGTGCTGATGAACAATGTCGGCCGCAAGATCATCGCGGAGTTGCAGGACCGGATGTTCGCCACGCTGATGCGCGCCGACCTCGCGTCCTTCCACGAGACGGCGTCGGGCAAGCTGGTCTCCCGCTTCACCTTCGATGTGCAGCAGCTTTATGGAGCCGTCGCCAACGCCATCACCGGCATGGGCAAGGACGCGCTGACGGTGGCGGCGCTGGTCATCCTGATGTTCAGCCTTGACTGGCGGCTGGCGCTGGCCGCCTTCTTCATCTTCCCCGCCGCGATGCTGCCGATCATCCGCCTGGGCAAGCGGATGCGGAAGGTGTCGCGGTCGACCCAGACGGAATTCGGGCAACTGACCGCGCAGCTTGGCCAGACGTTCCAGGGCATCCGGCACGTCAAGGCCTACAATGCCGAGGAGCGGGAGGCGGCGCGGGCGCGCGGGCTGATCTGGCAGGTCGCGCGGCTGAACCAGAAGGCGGCGCGCATCCGGTCGGCCTCCCACCCGATCATGGAGGCGCTGGGCGGTATCGCCATCGTCATCATCATCCTCTATGGCGGCAGCCAGGTGATCGAGGGCGAGCGGACGGCCGGGTCCTTCTTCTCCTTCATCACGGCGCTTCTCCTGGCCTATGAGCCGATGAAGAAGCTGGCGCAGCTGAACAGCACGCTCCAGCAAGGCATGGCGGCGGCCCAGCGGGTGTTCGCCACGATCGACGAGGAGCCGCGCATTCGCGACCGGGACGGCGCGGAGACGCTGCCGCGCGTCGAGGGCCGGATCGAGCTGAAGAGCGTCGAATTCGCCTATGGCGACGCCCCGGCGCTGCACGATGTGAGCCTAAATGTCCCGGCAGGGAAGACGGTGGCGCTGGTCGGCCCGTCGGGCGCCGGCAAATCGACGATCCTGAACCTGATCCCCCGCTTCTACGACGTGACGGCGGGGGCGGTCATGATCGACGGGCGCGACATACGCGACGTCACCATGAAGTCGCTGAGGGACGAGATCGCACTGGTCAGCCAGGAGGTCACGCTGTTCGACGACACGGTGCTGGCCAACATCGCCTATGGCCGGCCCGACGCGACCCAGGAGGAGGTCGAGGAAGCCGCCCGCAACGCCGCCGCACATGATTTCATCCTGTCCCTGCCCCACGGCTACGACACCATGGTCGGGGAGCAGGGGGTGAAGCTGTCGGGCGGCCAGCGCCAGCGCCTGTCGATCGCGCGGGCGATGCTGAAGGACGCTCCGATCCTGCTTCTGGACGAGGCGACCTCCGCCCTCGACACGGAATCCGAACGGCTGGTCCAGGAGGCGCTGCAAAGGCTGATGAAGGGGCGGACGACCCTGGTTATCGCCCACCGCCTGTCGACCGTCCGCGACGCCGATATCATCTACGGCATGGAGGACGGCCGCGTCGTAGAGAGCGGCTCCCACGCCGAACTGCTGACGCGCGGCGGCCTCTACGCCAAGCTGTGGAGCCTCCAGACGCGCCACCCCGAGGCGGAAAGCGACTTCATCGACGAGGAAGCCTTGCGTGTCACGGGCGGGGGCCGGGGGTAAGGCGGGCGATCGAAGGAGCTACTTGCAAACGATATCGCATAGCGATATCATCTTGCCGGTGAACAACAGGCATCGCGTCACGCTGGAACGCATTTTCGCCAACCGCGTCCCCGCAGATCTGGCGTGGCGAGACGTGGAGGCGTTGCTGAGGGCGCTTGATGCAAGCTTGAGCGAGGGCAATGGAAGCCGCATCCGGGTCGAACTCAATGGCGTGCTGGCGGTATTCCACCGCCCCCACCCTCAACCTAATACGGACAAGGGCGCGGTGAAGTCGGTTCGCATCTTTCTGGAGAATGCCGGAGTCAAGCCATGAGCCTGGACTATAAGGGGTATTCGGCCGGCCCGATCGAATTCGATGAAGAACAGGGCCTGTTCAGTGGGATCGTGATCGGACTTCGTGACGTGGTCAGCTTCGCCGGCCGTGACGCCGAAGAGTTGAAGACCGCCTTCCGCGAAAGTATCGAGGACTATCTCGCCTTCTGCGCGGAAAGGGGCAAGGAGCCCGACCGGCCATATAGCGGAAACTTCCTGGTCCGCGTCGATTCCAGCCTTCATCGCAAAGCCACCCTCTGCGCCCAATCGGAAGGGCTGAGCCTCAATAGCTGGATCGCCCGACAGATCGACGCCGCCTAGACCGCGATGGAAGCCCACGCCAACGACCTCACCTCCCTCGCCCTCACGACGACCGTCGCAGTCCTGTGCGGCCTTTTCCTCACCCGGCTGAGGCAGCCGGCGATCGTCGGCTACATATTGGCGGGCGTCGTGCTGGGGCCGACCGGGCTGGGGCTGGTCGCGAATTCGGAGAACGTATCGGTCCTGGCGGAGCTGGGGGTGCTGATGCTGCTGTTCCTGATCGGCATGGAACTCAGCCTCCGGGCCTTCACCGCCGTCCTGAAGCTGGCGCTGGGCGCGGCCCTGCTGCAGATCGCGCTGTCGCTCGCC
Source organism: Inquilinus sp. CAU 1745 (assembly GCF_039839375.1). Taxonomy (NCBI): domain Bacteria; kingdom Pseudomonadati; phylum Pseudomonadota; class Alphaproteobacteria; order Rhodospirillales; family Rhodospirillaceae; genus Inquilinus; species Inquilinus sp. CAU 1745. The sequence goes on along the minus strand of NZ_JBDOQU010000004.1, from coordinate 186,373 downwards.
GTCACCTTCGGCCTTAAGGCGATCCTGGGCTGGAGCACCAGCCAGGCCGTGCTGATGGGCTTCATGGTGGCGCTGTCCAGCACAGCCGTCGCGATCAAGATGCTGGAGGATGTGGGCGAGTTGCACAGCCCGGTCGGGCGGGTCACGGTGGCGGTGCTGATCGCCCAGGATCTCTGCGTCGTCCCGATGCTGGTGCTGGTCGACGCGATGGGCGGCGAAGGCGGGGTCGGCATCGCCGTCCTGGGCAAGTTGACGCTCGCCATCGGGATGCTGGCGGCGCTGATCTGGTTCCTCAGCCGCCGGCAGAAGATCGTGCTGCCGACCCATGACTGGATCAAGGGCAAGCCCGACCTGATCCCGCTGGGGGCGCTGGCCTTCTGCTTCTCCGCCGCCACGCTGACCGGCCTTCTGGGCCTTTCAGCCGCCTACGGCGCCTTCCTGGCCGGGCTGGTGATCGCCGCTTCGACCGACCGGAAGGCGACGATCCGGGCCACCCAGCCGATCCAGAGCGTGCTGCTGGTCGTCTTCTTCCTGTCGATCGGGCTGTTGATCGACCTCGATTACATCTGGGACAATCTGGGCACGGTGCTGGCTTTCCTGCTCTTCGCCGTGCTGATCAAGACCGCGATCAATATCGGCAGCCTCCGCCTGATGGGGGAGCCCTGGGAGCGGGCGTTCCCGGCGGGCGTCATCATGGGGCAGCTCGGCGAATTCTCCTTCGTCATCGCGGCGGCCGGCGTCTCGGCCGCCGCGATCGATCCGGCGGGGTCGAGGCTGGCCATCGCGGTCATCGCGCTCAGCCTGCTGGTCAGCCCGCTCTGGCTGGTGACGGCGCGGCGCTTCCACGCCGTCGCCGCGACCCGCATCCCGAGCCTGCGAACGGCGCTCCGCCTGGTCTATGGCGAGGAAATCCACGCCGTCGTCCGGGCCGCCGACGCCACGGAGCGCGGCGGCAGGGCGACCGCCGGCCGGCTGCACGGCCTGCTCTACCGCCTCGGCCTCGTGAAGACGCCGCCCAGGCCGAAGCCCCCTACCGCCCTGCTGGCGCCGCCGGGGGAAGATGAGGATCAGAGGTGAGCGCGCAGGCGGTCCAGGGCGGCGTCGAGGGTGGAATCCTGCTTTGAGAAGCAGAAGCGAACGACGCTGGTCACGGGATCCTCGACATAGAAGGCGCTGACCGGGATGGCGGTGACCCGGGCGGTTTCGGTGATGTGGCGGCAGAACGCCTCATCGGCCCGGTCGCCCAGATCAACGTTCAGGAAATAGGTGCCCTGGCTGGCCAGCACGTCGAAGCCCAACGCAGCGAGGCCCGCGCCCAGCCGGTCGCGCTTCTTCTGCATCTCCGCGGCGAGGCCGTCGAAATAGCTGTCATCCTTGCCGAGCCCGTAGGCGATCGCGGCCTGGAGGTTTGGCGGCGTGGTGAAGGTCAGGAACTGGTGGGCCTTGCTGACAGCGGCCAGCAGCGCCGGCGCAGCGGTGATGTAGCCGACCTTCCAGCCGGTCAGCGAGAAGGTCTTGCCGGCCGAGCCGATCTTCATGCAGCGGTCCCGCATGCCCGGCAGCGCGATCAGCGGCCGATGGGCGCGGCCGTCGAAGACCAGATGCTCGTAGACCTCATCGCAGATGGCGTAGGCGTCGGCGCCGTCGACGAATTCCGCGATCAGCGAAAGCTCCACCTCATCAAACACCTTGGCGGCGGGGTTGAGCGGGTTGTTGAGCAGCACCGCCTTGGTCTTCGGCGAGAAGGCGGCGGCCAGAGCCTCGCGCGTCACCGCCCAGTCGGGCGCGGTCAGGGTGACGAAGCGCGGAACGCCGCCGGCGCGCCGGACCAGCGGCACATAGGCGTCGTAGAGCGGCTGGAACAGCACCACCTCGTCCCCCGGCTCGATCAGGGCGAAGAGGCAGGCGGCCAGCGCCTCCGTCGCGCCGGACGTCACCATGGTTTCCGTCTGCCAGTCGACATCCAGCCCGTAGAACCGCTTCTCATGGTCCGCCACCGCCTGGCGCAGCTCAGGTACCCCCATCATCGACGGGTACTGGTTCCAGCCGTTGAGCGTGGCGTCGGCGGCTTTGGCGAGGACATCGGCCGGGCCCCTGTCGTCGGGGAACCCCTGGCCGAGATTGATCGCGTCATGCTGCCGGGCGAGGCCGCTCATCACCTCGAACACGGTGGTTCCCAAGCCGGTCAGCGCCTTGTTGGTGGTCTTCACGGGGCAATTGCCTCCCGGCCTGTAGGTGAAAGATGGGTCTGGGAGGGTGTAGCCAAAGGAGAGCCGTCCCGTCCAGAGGTGGCGGGGCGTTGCCGTCGCCCCCGGCATCGGGTTACGATTTGACCAATCGGTCAGGTTTCGGCGCAACAAGCATCAACGAAAGGCCGCGCCGGACGCAACGAGCAGGCAAGAATCCAACAGGGGGTTTCACGCATGTCCACGCTGATCCGCGGCGGTACCGTCGTCAACGCCGACAGCACCTTTCGAGCCGACGTCTATTGCGAAGGCGGAAACATCAAGGCGATCGGGGAGAACCTGGACGCGCCGATTGACGCCAGGGTCGTCGACGCCGGCGGCGGCTATGTCATGCCGGGCGGCATCGACCCGCACACCCATATGGAACTGCCCTTCATGGGCACCGTCGCGTCGGAAGATTTCTTCACCGGGACCGCGGCCGGCATGGCCGGCGGCAACACGATGATCATCGATTTCGTCATCCCCAACCCCGAGCAGGGGCTGATCGACGCCTATCAGCAATGGATGCAGAAGGCCGGCAAGGCGGCCGGAGACTACAGCTTCCACGTCGCCGTCACCTGGTGGTCCGACCAGGTGGAGAAGGAGATGGGCATCCTGACCCGGGAGAACGGGGTCAACAGCTTCAAGCACTTCATGGCCTACAAGAACGCCATCATGGTCGAGGACGACGTGCTGATGAAGTCGTTCCGCCGCTGCCTGGAGCTGGGCGCGGTGCCGACCGTCCATGCGGAGAATGGCGAGGTCGTCTACCTGATGCAGAAGGCGCTGCTGGAGGCCGGCATCACCGGGCCGGAGGGCCACCCCCTCTCCCGCCCCGCGGAGGTCGAGGGCGAGGCCGCCAACCGCGCCATCGCGATCGCCGGCATGGTCGGAGCGCCTCTCTATATCGTCCATGTGAGTTGCAAGGATTCCCTGGACGCCATCGCGCGGGCCCGTTCCTCCGGCCAGCGGGTCTATGGCGAGGTGCTGGCCCAGCATCTGGCGGTGGACGACAGCGTCTACCGGAACAAGGAATGGGCCCAGGCGGCGGGCCATGTGATGAGCCCCCCCTTCCGGCCCAAGCACCATCAGGACGCGCTGTGGGCGGGGCTGATGAACGGCACCGCCCAGACCACCGCCACCGACCATTGCTGCTTCTGCGAACCACAGAAGGCGGCCGGCCGCGACGATTTCACCAAGATTCCCAACGGCACCGCCGGCGTCGAGGACCGGATGGCGGTGCTGTGGTCCGAAGGGGTGCGCAAGGGCAGGCTGACGCCGCAGGAGTTCGTCGCCGTCACGTCGGCCAATTGCGCACAGATCTTCAACATCTATCCGCGGCGGGGACGGGTCGCCGTAGGGTCGGACGCCGCCCTGGTCGTGTGGGACCCGGCGGGCACCCGGACGATCAGCGCGAAGACCCACCACCAGAATGTCGACTTCAACGTGTTCGAGGGGATGGAGGTCACCGGAACCTGCGCGGTCACGGTCAGCGACGGCAAGGTGGTGTGGGAGAACGGGCAACTGGATGTCGAGCAGGGGGTGGGGAAATACATCCCCCGGCCGACCTTCCCCGTCCTCTACGACGCCGTCCAGAAGCGCAACGAGGCGAACCGCCCGCGCGCGGTGGAAAGGGAACCCAGCCGCCACGTCACGCCCTGATGCCGGCCACTCCCTTGCGACCCAACCGTTACGGGGCCGAAATCCGTTAACCGGATCGAAACACAGATCGACCAGCATGGATCGATGAGCGAGGATCGCTCTCCCCGCCGGGTCGGGAGAACGATCGTCGCGCCGGGCATTCGGGCTTTCGGTATCCATGGCGATGGCGGCGTCCACGCAACCCACGGCCGATCTGACGCGTTTCGTCGATCTTGCAAAACAGAAGACGCTCGACAGCCGTCACGTCCTGTTCGGCAATATCGCGGAACTGTTTCTTCGGGAGAACGGCAGACTGACCGACCGTGAACGGGCGCAGATGACGGCGATCCTGCACGACCTGATCTCAGAGGTCGAATGGCAGGTCCGGCGGACTCTGGCGGACCGGCTCAAGGACAGCGAGGAGGCGCCGCAGGAGCTGGTGCTGCTGCTGGCCAATGACGAGATCGAGATCGCCAAGCCGATCCTGGTCGAAAGCCCGGCCCTTCGCGATCCGGACCTGATCGGCATCGTTCGCCTTCGGGACCGGGAGTACCGGCTTGCCATATCGCTACGGAAGAACCTTTCGGAGCAGGTCTCCGACGCCATCATCGCGACCGACGACATCGACGCCATCGAAAGCCTGCTGCGCAATCCCGATGCCAGGCTATCGGCCCAGGCGATGGAGTATCTGGTCGCCGAGGCCCAGCGGATCGACCGGCTGCAGCGCCCCCTCCTCCAGCGCAGCGACCTGCCGGCGGATCTCGCCATGCGGCTCTACTGGTGGGTGTCGGCGGCGCTGAGGCAGCATATCCTCCGCGCCTTCCCGCTGGACGAATTCCGCGTCGACGAGATACTGGAGGAAGCGGCGCAGGCGGCCGCGGCGGCGGATCCGGGCACGCCCATGGCCGAGACGGCGCGCCGGATGGTCGACGCCATCGCGGAAGTCCACCCGCTGACGCCGGCGCTTCTGACGCAACTCCTGCGGACGGGAAGGTTGCCCGCGCTCGTCGCCGCCGTCAGCCGCGTGACGGGGCTGAACGACGGGTTGGCCCGCCGGACCCTGCTGTCCGACGATCATGAGAGCATCGCCGTCGTCTGCAAGGCCTGCCAGTTCGACCGGAACCAGTTCGCGACCTTTTTCCTTCTATTGCATGGCGGCGGCCGGAAGGACGCCTCGCCGACGAGCCTGCTGCCGAAGGTGCTGGATTTTTATGATGAAATTTCTGAGGAGAGCGCCAAAAGGATCATTCGTTTCTGGGCGCGCCATCCCGACTATTCCAAAGCTATCGAGGATTTGACAGAAAGCCGATAAACGTATAGAGCGAAATCCAAATTTAGGTAAAATTTGTTTCGTTTTCGCGTACAGCGACTATACTCCGCATCGAAAGAGGTATTGGGCGACGGTCTCCATGAAGGTTCCGACCAATTTGCGATCGCTCTGCGAAGGTATCGTGGCCGACGGCGCATTCCCGATCACCGTCTTCGACGGCCGGGGCCAATTCCTGTTCGCCAACAACAGCTTCGAACGGCTGTTCAGCCTGCGGTTCGAGGATTTCAACGACAGCCCGCAGCTTCACGCCTTCAACCGCCATGTGACGGAAAGGGTGATCCCGGCCCTGGCGGCGGAGCCGCGTTTCGCCGATCGCCACCGGCTGGGCTTTCCCGAGCAGGAGTTCGACGTCCAGTACCAGTTCGTGAAGGCGGACCGTGGCGAACCGTTCCTGGTCGCGCTGTTCCAGAATGTCGGGGAGACGGTGAACCAGGCGGAACGCGCGCTGCGCCAGCAGCACCGGTTCTTCGACTTCGCCGAATGCTCGTCCGACTGGATGTGGGAGATCGACACCCACGGCACGCTGACCTTCATCTCCGACCAGTTCACCCGCATCGCCGGCTGCCCGCCCAGCCTGTTCATCGGCACCGCCTTCGGCGATCTGGGCGATTTCGTGCGGCCGGAGGCAGCGGATTTCACCGCCACCCAGGAATTCAGGAACCGACGCCCTTTTCGGGACTGGATATTCGAGATCACGGAGCGCGCCGGCGCCAAGCGGCAGCAGCGGCTGAACGGCATGCCGGTCTTCGACGACCATGGCGGCTTTGCCGGCTTCCGGGGCACCGGCACCGACATCACGGAGCAATATGCGACGGAACGGGCGCTGCGCACCTCACGCGACCAGCTAGACGGGACGGTGCGCAAGCTGAGCGAGCGGAGCGTTGAGCTTCTGCTGGCGCTGGAGGCCGCGCAGGCCGCGAACCGGACGCAGACGGAGTTCCTGGCCAATGTGAGCCATGAGCTGCGCACGCCGCTCAATGCCATCATCGGCTTCGCCGAAGTGATGGCGGGCAACATGTTCGGCCCACTGGGCAGCGACAAGTACCAGTCCTACGTCCAGGACATCCACACCAGCGCCACCCATCTGCATGAGCTGATCACCGACGTTCTGGAACTCTCCAAGGTGGAGTCGGGCAATACCGAGCTTCGCCTGGCCGAGGTCGATATCAATGAGGAGATCCGGTACTGCATCCGGATGATCGAGGTCAGGGCCAACAGCAAGAAGCTGAAGATCGAGTTCGGCGCAATCAACGCGGCCGTCATCGTCCAAGCCGACCGCCGGGCAGTGCGCCAGATGCTGACGAACCTCCTGTCGAACGCGGTCAAGTTCACGCCGGAAGGCGGCGCCATCCGCGTGACCGCCCATCAGCGCGGCGGCAAGCTGGAGATCAGCGTGGTGGATTCCGGCATCGGCATCCTTCCGGCCGACCTTGAGAACATCACTCGGCCCTTCGCCCGCGGCAGCCAGAAGACGGTCCAGCAGCTCGAAGGGACGGGGCTGGGCCTCGCCGTCACCAAGTCTCTGGCAGAGCTGCATGGCGGCGGATTGCAGATCGAAAGCAACGCCGGCAAGGGCACGGCGGTCACGATCACCCTCCCGGCCGTCCAGTCGGACGAACTCCAGGAGATGACGGCGGCCTGAGGGCTGCGGTCTCCGGGCATGCATCCTTCGACAAGCTCAAGATTGAGGTGAAAGGGGAGATTTTCGCCTCTTCCTCATGGTGAGCCTGTCGAACCATGTTGGCGCCTCACCTTCCGAAGGAAGCGGCGCTTCGTTCTTCGCCAACGGTGAAGCGGCGAGGGCCTACGGATTCCCGATCAGGTCGGGAATGACCAACAAAAACAATGGCGTGCGAAACTATGTGCGCCACATCCTTACGGGCTCGGGGCAAGGGAAAAATTCGAAGTCACCCCGGACTTGATCCGGGGTCCATAGGACATCGAAGCCGGCACGGATCGCGTCCGTTCTTCGCCGATGGCGAAGCGGCTATGGCCAATGGATTCCGGATCAGGTCCGGAATGACCAACAGAAACAATGGCGTGGCGTCCGTCCTCTACCGCCGGTGCCAGGCGAGGGCCGTTTTCAGGATCGTGGGGAGGTCGGAGCGGGTGGGTTTCCAGCCGAGTTCGCGCATGGCGAGGGACGGGTCGGCGACCAGTTCCGCCGGGTCGCCGGCGCGGCGGGGGGCGTTTTCGTGGGGGATGGGGGAGCCCAGCGCGCGGCCGGCCTCGTCCAGGATCTGGCGGACGGAGTAGCCGTCGCCGGTGCCCAGGTTGGCGGCCAGGCTTTCCCCACCGGCCATGAGCCGCTTCAGCGCCAGCACATGGGCGTCGGCGAGGTCGGAGACATGGACATAGTCCCGGACGGCCGTGCCATCCGGCGTCGGGTAATCGGTCCCGAAGAGCTTGACCGGCGGGCGCTTTCCCATGCCGGCTTCCAGCACCAGCGGGACGAGATGAGTTTCGGGGTCGTGCGCTTCCCCCGTTTCGCCGTCCGGATCGGCTCCGGCGGCGTTGAAATAGCGCAGCGCCGCCCAGCGTATTCCGTAGGCCCCGCCATACCATTTCAGCGCCCGCTCCACCGCCAGCTTGGTTTCCCCGTAGGGATTGATCGGAAGCTGCGGATGGTCCTCCGGGATCGGGTTCCGCTCCGGCGTGCCATAGGTGGCGGCGGAGGAGGAGAAGACGATTGAGGAGATCCCCGCGTCCCGCATCGCGTCCAGCAGCCCCAGCGTGTTGGTCACGTTGTTGGCGTAGTACTTGGCCGGCTGCTCCACCGATTCGCCGACATAGAGGTAGGCGGCGAAATGCATTACCGCCTCGATCTTCTCCTCCGTCAGCAGCCGGCCGAGTAGCGCGCGGTCGCCAAGGTCGCCCTTGACCAGCGGCCCCCAGCGCACCGCCTGCTCATGGCCGTTGATCAGGGAGTCGAGCGTCACCGGCATGAAGCCGGCGCGCGCCAGGGCCTTGCAGGCGTGGCTGCCGATATAGCCGGCGCCGCCGGCGACGAGGACTCGGGTCATAAGAGCTTCCTGTCGAGGTTCGGGGGGGAAGACGCTGGACGGGCTTCCTTCCAACAGCAGCAACCGGGCGGAAAAAAGGCGGGGCTCGACGGCCCCGCCTCTTTCATGCCTCCGGGATTACCGGGAGATCACATCTCCATCGCCGCTTCCCAGGGCCCGTGGGTCCAGGCGGCCTCGCCCGGATCCTCGGTAATGACGGGGTCGCTCTCGCCGGTCATCAACACGTCAACGGTGCGCCGGTAGGCTTCCGGGTCGAGATAGCCCAGCCCCTTGCCCGTCGGGTCGGTGATGAGGGTCGCGATGTTCTCAAGCTGGCGCGCCTGGACCTCCAGCGTCGCCGCGCCGGAGGGATCGTTATCGACCACGATCTGGGCGGATTCCTCGACATTGTCGATGGCGTACTGCCAGCCCTTCATCGAGGCCGCGATGAAGCGGGACAGCTTGTCGACGAATTCCGGATCCTCCAGATTCTCCTCCAGCACGTAGAGCCCGTCTTCCAGCGTCGCCACCCCCTGATCCTCATAGAAGAAGGTGATCAGCTCATCCTCCGTCATGCCGGCGTCGATGAGCTGCCAATATTCATTGTAGATCATGGTGGAAATGCAGTCCGCCTGACCCTGAAGCAGCGGATCGACGTTGAAGCCCTGGCGCAGCACCGTCACGTCGGCGTCGGGGCCGGAGGTCGAATAGCCCAGCTTGTCCATCCAGGAGAGGAAGGGATATTCGTTGCCGGCGAACCAGACACCCAGCGTGTGGCCGGGAAAATCCTCAGGCGAGGTTATGCCGCTGTCCTTGTCGCAGGTCAGCATCATGCCCGACCGGTCGAAGACCTGGGCGACGTTGACCAGCGGCACGCCGCGTTCCCGCGCGGCCAATGCCGAGGGCATCCAGTCGACCATGACGTCGGCCCCGCCGGCCGCCAGCACCTGCGGCGGCGCGATGTCCGGCCCGCCCGGCCGGATCGTCACGTCCAGCCCGACATCCTCATAGAAGCCCTTCTCCTGCGCCACGAAATAGCCGGCGAACTGGGCCTGGGTCAGCCATTTGAGCTGAAGGGTGAATTCGTCCTGGGACTGGGCCGCGCCGCCCGTCCCGATCAGCGCGGCCGAAACCGCGAACGCCGCCAAGCTGTTCTTCATGATCGTCGCCTCTCCTGTTCTGTTTCCGCGCCGCCTTCAGGGCGGTTCGCGTCCTCCGCTTTTATCCCTCCTGCTTCCGGTAGGAGGGATGCCAGAAGGTCGTCGCCCGCTCCACCAGCACCAGTGCGCCATAGGTGAGCGAGCCGGCGGCGGCCGCGACCGCGATGGTCGCCCAGACCATGCCGACATTCAGCCGCGCCACTTCGCTGGAGATGCGGAACCCCATGCCGAAGATCGGCGTGCCGAAGAATTCGGCGACGATGGCGCCGATCAGCGCGAGGGTGGAGTTGAGCTTTAGGGCATTGAACACGAACGGCATGGCGGCCGGCAGCCGCACCTTCCACAACGTCTGCGGATAGGAGGCGGCGTAGGAGCGCATCAGGTCCCGTTCCGTCCGCCCGGTCGCCTGGAGGCCGGCCAGCGTGTTCACCATCATCGGGAAGAAGGTCATGACGACGATCACCGCCGCCTTGGATTCCCAGCCGAAACCGAACCACATGACCATGATCGGCGCGATGCCGACGATGGGCATGGCGCTGACCATGCTGCCGATCGGCAGCAGCCCGCGCTGGAGGAAGGGCGACCGATCGATGGCGATTGCGGTCAGGAAGCCGATCGAGCAACCAGCGATATAGCCGGGGATGACCGACCGGATGAAGGTCTGCTCGAAATCGATCCAGAGGGTGTAGAGGCTGGCAGAGAATATTTCCGCCACCGCGCTGGGGGCGGGCAACAGGATTTTCGGCACCTCGAACCCCAGCGTCAGCACCTCCCAGAAATAGAGCAGCAGGCCGCCGAACAGGACCGGCACGAGGATCGCGCTCAGCCTGTCCCCGAAAGCCGCGAGGGTGGAGAGACCGCGCCACAGATAGGCGACCACGGCGATCAGCAGCAGCCACGACGCGCCGGCCGGACCGTCGAAGGTCATGCCCTGGCGGATCGCCATCAGGAGGACGACGCCCAGAAGCACCGATCCGGCGCAGAAGAGCAGGCCGGCTGTGCGGGATTTCCCCGGCAAGGCCATGGCGCCGGCCAGCGCCGCCACGGCCAGCGCGGCAACCAGATAGCTTGCCCCGCCGATCAGTATCGGCGCGGTCCCCCCGTCGATCTCGCCGGCCGGCAGGAAGAGGACGCCGAGCAGCACGCCCAGCAGCGGCAGGGCCAAAGCTGCGCGCTTCATGGCCGGCCTCCGCGCGCATTCTCCGTCACCCGTTCGGCGACCGTGACGAGGAAGATGCACAGCATCGCCAGCAGCCCGGAGCAGATGAGCGCCGACCACATCGCGGTCGTCTGGCCGTAATAGCTGCCGATCAAGAGCCGCGCGCCGATCCCGGCCTGCGCGCCGGTGGGCAGTTCCCCGACGATGGCGCCGACCAGCGCCAGCGCGATGCCGACCTTGAGGCTGGGGAAGAGGAAGGAGACCGAGGCCGGCCAGCGCAGCTTGGCGAAGATCTGCGCCTTGGACGCGCTGTAGGTCCGCATGAGGTCGAGCTGCAGCGGATCGGGCGAGCGCAGCCCCTTGACCATGCCGATGGTCACCGGAAAGAAGCTGAGATAGGCGGAGATGATTGATTTCGGCACGAGTCCGGTGAAGCCCATATTGCCGAGCACGACCACGATCATCGGCGCGATGGCCAGGATCGGTATGGTCTGGGAGGCGATGACCCAGGGCATCAGCGACCGGTCGAGCGTGCGGACATGGACGATGCCGATCGCGATCAGGATGCCCAGCGCCGAACCGAGCGCGAAACCGGCGAGCGTGGAACTCATCGTCACCCAGGAATGGTAGACGAGGCTGCGCTTGGAGGTGATGGCCTGGCGAAACACGTTCTCCCAAAGGTCGGCCGCGACCTGGGTCGGCGCGGGCAGCACCGGCCGCTCCATCGACCAGGTGGCGGACAGAAGCTCCACCATCCCGTAATCGGTGATTTCGTCCCTCTCGAACTGCTCGATCGTCCGGGGGGCGTTCAGCCAGGCCGCGCCGGCGAACCAGACCGCGAACAGGGCCAGCAGGACGATCGCGACCGGCAGCGTCCGCCCGTCGCGGACCCTCCGCCAGCGGGAGGAGACCGCGACCGGGGCGTGCAGCGCCTCCGCCGTCACCGTTTATCTTTCCGGCGGCGGCTACTCATAGCTGTGGCCTTCGCGCAGCGCCTCGCGGACGCGGTGGGCGATCGACAGGAACTCCGGCGTCTCCCGCACATCCAGGTCGCGGTCCTTCGGCAAATCGCTGTCGATCACCTCCACGATCCGGCCGGGGCGCGGCGACATCACCACGATGCGGGAGGACAGGAACGCCGCCTCCGGGATCGAATGGGTGACGAAGACGACCGTGAGATTGGTCCGGTTCCAGAGGTCCAGCAGGTGGACGTTGAGATTGTCGCGCGTGATCTCGTCCAGCGCACCGAACGGTTCGTCCATCAAGAGCAGGTGCGGCTCGAAGCTGAGCGCGCGGGCGATCGACACGCGCTGCTGCATGCCGCCGGAAAGCTGCCAGGGGAACTTCTTCTTGAAGCCTTCCAGCCCCACCGTCTCCAGCGCCTTGTCGGCGCGGGCGGCGCGTTCGGCCTTCGACGCGCCCATGATCTCCAGCGGAAGCTGGACGTTGCGCTCGACGTTCCGCCAGGGGTAGAGCGCCGGGGCCTGGAAGACATAGCCGTAGGACCGGTCGCGCCGGGCTTCCTCCGGCGTGCCGCCATTGACCCGGACGGAGCCGCCGGTCGGCTGCTCAAGATCCGCGATGACGCGCATCAGGGTGGTCTTGCCGCAGCCCGACGGGCCGATCAGCGACACGAACTCCCCCCGCGCGATGTTCAGGTCGATCTCCGACAAGGCGTTGACCGGCGTGTCGGCCGTCTGGAAGACCAGCGACAGCCCGCTGGCCTCGACCACCGGCGCGGAGGACGCGTCCTGCGTGGCGGGCCGTGCCGGGGCATGATCCATCATCGCCACCATTCAGACGCCCGCCTTCGCCAGCACAGCGTGCAGCAGCACGTTGGCCCCCGCGGCGCAATGGTCGAACTCCGCGCTTTCGATCTCGTTATGGCTGATCCCGTCCTTGCACGGGATGAAGATCATGGAGGTCGGGGCCTTGCGGTTGACGTAGCAGGCGTCGTGCCCGGCGCCGGACACCATCTCCCGATTGGAATAGCCCAGATGGTCGGTCGCGGATTGCACGGCATCGATGCAGCTCTTGTCGAACCGGACGGCAGGATAGTGCCAGATGTCCTTGAGATCGACCTCCACATCCTGCGCCTTCGCCGCTTCGGCGACCGCCTCCCTCAGCGCCTTGTCCATCTCTTCCAGCGTCGAATCGTCGGGGTGGCGGAATTCGGCGGTGAAGGTGACCGTGCCGGGGATGACGTTGCGCGACGGCTCCCCGATGGTCAGGACGCCGACCGTGCCGACGCCGTAAGGAGCCTTGGACAGCGCGATCTCCTGCACCGCCAGGATGATCCGTGCGGCGGCAGCCAGCGCGTCCCTCCGCAGCTTCATGGGCGTTGAGCCGGCGTGGCTCTCCCGCCCGACGATGGTGCAATCGTACCAGCGCTGGCCCTGGGCGTGGGCGACGACGCCGATCACCTTGTCCTCCGCCTCCAGGATCGGCCCCTGTTCGATGTGGACCTCGAAGAAAGCCCCGAACTGGCGCTCGCCGCAGGGTTCGTCGCCCTTGTAGCCGATGCGCTCCAACTCCTCCCCGAACTTCAGCCCGTCCTTGTCGGTCAGCGCATAGGCCTCCTGCTTGTCGATCGCGCCGGCATAGACGCCCGACGCCAGCATCGCCGGGGCGAAGCGGGAGCCTTCCTCGTTGGTCCAGTTGACGACCATGATCGGCGCTTGCGTCTCCACGCCCGCCTCGTTCAGCGTGCGCACCAGTTCCAGCCCAGACAGCACGCCTAGGACGCCGTCGTACTTCCCGCCGGTCGGCTGGGTGTCCAGGTGCGATCCGCAAGCGATCGGTGGCAGGGAATTGTCCTTGCCCGGCCGCACCGCATAGATGTTGCCCATATCGTCGACGGTGACGGTGCAGCCCGCCTCCTCGCACCTTGCGACGAACCAGTCCCGCACCTTCCGGTCCAGGTCGCTCACGGTCAGGCGCTTGATGCCGCCCTTGGCGGTCTTCCCGAACTCCGCCGTCTCCATCAGCGTGTCCCAGAGGCGCTGTTCGTTGATGCGAAGATTGTGCATGGAACTCCCAGTCCTGTTCCGGAGCCGTGGTCGTCGCGCCCGGCCCGTTCGTGATTTCTTCGTTCAGCGAAGCGTTCCGCGATTCCGGCCGCCGCGCAAGCCCCCTGCTCCGTCTCCTGTCCGGCCCCCTACTCCGCCGCCTTCACCCGCATCGGGTTGTTGGGGTGGGTCGTCCAGTTGGCGTAGGGCAGTCCCGTCTCCACCGGGACCATGGTGATGCAATTGTCGACCGGGCAGACATGCATGCAGAGATTGCAGCCCACGCACTCCTCCTCGATCACCTCATACCGCCGCTTGCCGTCGGCCCTAAGGGCCGCGATCGACTGGTGGGAGGTATCCTCGCAGGCGATGTGGCACTTGCCGCACTGAATGCAGAGGTCCTGGTCGATATCGGCGATGGTCTTGAAGTTGATGTTCAGATGCTGCCATTCGACGAAGTTGGGCACCGCCCTGCCGTGGAAATCGGCCGTCGTCCGGTAATCCTTCTGGTCCATCCAGTTGGAAAGCCCGTTCTCCATATCCTCCACGATCTTGAAACCGTGGGTCATGGCGGCGGTGCAAACCTGGACGTTGCCGGCGCCCATCGAGATGAACTCCGCCGCCTCCCGCCAGGTGGAGACGCCGCCGATGCCGGAGATCGCCATGCCCCGGCATTCCGGATCGCGCGCGATCTCCGCCACCATGCGCAACGCGATCGGCTTCACCGCGGGGCCGCAATAGCCGCCATGGGTGCCCTTGCCGTCGACGGTGGGTTCGGGGGCCATCAAATCCAGATCGACCGAGACGATGGACTGGATGGTGTTGATCAGGCTGACGGCGTCCGCCCCGCCGCGCTTCGCCGCGCGGGCGGGCCCGAGGATGTTGGTGATGTTCGGCGTCAGCTTCACGATCACCGGCATCCGGCTGTGCTGCTTGCACCAGCGGGCGACCATCTCGACATATTCCGGCACCTGGCCGACGGCCGAGCCCATGCCGCGTTCGGACATGCCGTGGGGGCAGCCGAAATTCAGTTCGATCCCGTCGGCCTCGGTCTCCTCCACGCGCTTCAGGATCGCCTTCCAGCTTTCCTCCTCGCACGGGACCATCAGGCTGACGATGACCGCGCGGTCGGGCCAGGCCTTCTTGACCTCCTTGATCTCCCGAAGGTTGATCTCGAGCGGCCGATCGGTGATCAGCTCGATATTGTTGAAGCCGGCGACGCGGGTCCCGTTATAGGCGACCGCGCCGTAGCGGGAGGACACGTTGACGATCGGCGGGTCCTCGCCCAGCGTCTTCCACACCACACCGCCCCATCCGGCGCGGAACGCCCGTTCGACATTGTACTTCTTGTCGGTCGGCGGAGCGGAGGCCAGCCAGAACGGATTGGTGGAGCGGATGCCCAGGAAATCATTGGTCAGGTCGGCCATGGATTTGCTCCCACGCTTGAACCCCTCACCCTCCCGCTTCGCGGGTCCCTCCCTCTCCCCGGAGGGGCGAGGGTAAGTTGGTAGCCCTCGCCCCTCCGGGGAGAGGGTTGGGTGAGGGGCGGTTGTTATCCCCGCAACAGGCGGTCGATCGCTTCGGCGGCGATCTTGCCGTCCTCAACGGCTGCGACGGTCAGATCCGTCCCGGGAACGCAGTCGCCGCCAGCGAAGACGCCTTTCAGCGAGGTCTCGCGGTCGGCGTTGACGATGATGCGGTCCGACGCGATCTCCAGCGGCTCGGCCGACAGCCCGTCCTCCAGGGCGGAGGGCACGAAATACTGGCCGATCGCCTTGAAGACCTGGTCGGCCAGGATCGTGAAGCCGTCGCCCGTGCCCATCAGCCGGCCGTTCGCGTCGAGCTGGGTATATTCGAACTCCACCTCCTTGACGGCCGGGCCGGCGCCGTTGGCGGGCCAGCCGAGGATGCGCCGGGGCTGCGCCCAGTATTTGATCCGGACGCCGTTGGTCTGCGCCCATTCCTGTTCCTTCCAGGTGGCGGACATGTTCTCCCGCCCCCTGCGGTAGACGAGCGTCACGTCCTCCGCGCCCAGGCGCTTCGCCTGGGTGGCGATGTCGATGGCGGTGTTGCCGCCGCCGATGACGACGACCCGGCGACCGACCGGCAGCGACGCCTTGTCAGCGGCCTGGCGCAGTTCGGCGATATAGTCGACGGCGTTCATCACGCCCGTCATCTCCTCCCCCTCCGCGCCCAGCGCGCGAACGGCGGCGTGGCCGATGCCGAGGAAGATTGCGTCATAGTCCCGGCGCAACCCGGCTAGCGTTACGTCGCGGCCCAGCGCCTGGCCGTAGCGCATCTCGATCCCGCCGATGGAGAGGATGAAGTCGAGCTCCCGCTGCGCGAAGTCGTTCGGGACCTTATAGGCGGCGATGCCATATTCGTTGAGCCCGCCGCCCTTCCCGCGCGCCTCGAACACGGTGACGTCGTGGCCCAGCATGGCGGCGCGATGGGCGCAGGCCATGCCCGCCGGCCCTGCCCCGACCACGGCCACCCTCTTGCCGGAGGGCGCGGCGCGGGTGAAGGGTTGGACGCCCGCAGCAAACAGCGCGTCGGTCGCGTGACGCTGGAGGGCGCCGATATTGACCGGCTTCTCCTCCTGGAGGTTGCGCACGCAGGCTTCCTCGCACAGTTCCTCCACCGGGCAGACCCGGGCGCACATGCCGCCCATGATGTTGGATTCGAGGATCGTGGTCGCCGCGCCCTTCAGATTGCCGGTGTTGATCGACCGGATGAAGGAGGGGATGTCGATGTCCGTCGGACACGCCTCGACGCAGGGCGCGTCATAGCAGAAATAGCAGCGGCTGGATTCGATCACCGCCTGACGCTTGTCGAGCGGCGGATGGGCGTCGCCGAAATTCGCCGCGAGGTCGACCGGATCGAGACGCCCGGCCGCGATATCCGAATGTGCGGTCATGAACGTATTTCCTTCCCAAACCTTGGCCCACATCCGTTTTCCGGTATCTTCACGGGCAGGGGCTTTTCGCCCTGCCGCAGGAGGCCATTGAAAGGAAGGCTAGCGAAAACCTGACCAATTGGTCAAAATTTATTTATTAAGAACGACTCTCAAAAGAAACAGCGCAACCGAACCGACGCCCCATGACGAAATTTTCAGCCATCCAGGCCCGAGGAGGCCCCACCGCCTTTGACGAGGGCGCGTCCCGCCGGGGCGGTGGTCGGACGCGCCGCGCCAACGAGGCGCGCATCCTGGAGGCGGCGGAGGCGGTGTTCGCGGAAGCCGGATTCACCGGCGCGTCGATGCAGGCGATCGCGGAGCGGGCGGGGCTCCCCAAGGCCAACCTGCACTATTATTTCGGCACCAAGGAGGGGCTCTACCGGGCGCTGCTGGCGCGCATCCTGGACATGTGGGTGGATGCCTTCGACCATATCGTCCCTGCCCGCGACCCTGCCGACGCGTTGAGCGCCTACATAAGCGACAAGATGCACTGGTCGCGCACCCGGCCGCTCGCCTCCAAGGTCTTCGCCAACGAGATCGTCCATGGCGCGCAGCAGATCGAGCCCTATCTGTCGGGCAAGCTGCGGCAGACGGTGAAGGACAAGAGTGTGGTCATCGAAGGCTGGATCGCCAGCGGCCGGATGGCCCCGATCGACCCCGCCCATCTGTTCTTCGGCCTGTGGGCGTTGACCCAGACCTACGCCGATTTCGACGTCCAGGTCCGGGCGGTGCTGGGCCGCGAGCGGCTGACCGACGCCGACCACGACCATGCGACGCGGCAGGTGACGGCGCTGGTGCTGCGCGGCTGCGGGCTGGCCGATCCGGCAGACGGTAAGGCCGCGGCTTCCGTATCGAATCCGCCATCCCTCTGATAGATTGACCTCCATGATCTCCAAGCGCCGCCTCGCCGCCTTCCTTTGCGCCCTTCCGCTCATCGCCCTGGCGGCCTGCGCCGCGCCCGATAAGACGCGCCCGACCTCCGCCGGAGTGGCGGTCGAAGGCGATTTCGACGAGGCGCGGTCCGAGGCGCTTCTGGCGGAGGCGCGGGCGGCCCAGGAGGCCGGGCGGTCCGACGCGGCCGTCGACCTCTACCGCCAGGCGGCGCTTTCCTGGCCGGACAACCGCGACGCCTGGGTGGGCTTGCGCGATCTTTCAGGCGAACAGGGGATGGCGGAAGATGCCGCGGCCGCAGAGTTCATGATCGGCCGGATCGACCTCTATCCCAGCGACCAGTTCTATGTGCAGCGGGAGGTCAACCGCGCGCTGAAGATCTGGGCCAACGAGGCCGAGGCTGCGCCCGACGCCAACGCGACCCAGATCGCCTACGCCCGGACGCTTTCGGATTTCTACGATTGGCGCTACGCGATGCGCGGCAGCTACGACGCGCCCCGCCCCTTCCTGAACGTCAGGGCCAAGGACCTCCCCGCCGTCATCGCCAGCGGCGGCGGCGTGCTGTTCTATCTGGGCACGCTGGCGACGGAGAGTGCGTCGGGGCAGTAAACCAACGCCCCTCACCCAACCCTCTCCCCGGAGGGGCGAGGGCTACCAACTTACTCTCGCCCCTCCGGGGAGAGGGAGGGACCCGCGAAGCGGGAGGGTGAGGGGGCGTTGGTTTCCCTACTCCGCAGCCTCCGCCATCGGCGGCATGGCCTGCCAGATTTCGCGGGCGTAGTCGCGGATGGTGCGGTCGGAGGAGAACCAGCCGACATTGGCGGTGTTCAGCACCGCCTTGCGCAGCCAGTCCTCGCGGTGGACATAGTTTCGCCCGACCTCTTTCTGCGCGTCCTGATAGGCGGCGAAATCGGCGGTGACGAAATAGCTGTCATGGTGGCGGAGGCCGTCGGTCAGCGGGCGGAAGCGGTACGGATCGTCCGGCGAGAAGACGCCCGAGGCGATCATGTCGAGCGCGCGGCGGAGCGCGGGGTGGCCGTCGATCACGGCGCCGGGATCGAACTCGCCGCCGGCGCGAAGCGCCTCCACCTCATCGGCCTTCAGTCCGAAGATGAAGATGTTGTCGGCCCCCACCCTTTCCATGATCTCCACATTCGCGCCGTCCAGCGTGCCGATGGTGAGCGCGCCGTTCAGCGCGAACTTCATGTTGCCGGTGCCCGATGCCTCCTTGCCGGCGGTTGAGATCTGCTCCGACAGATCGGCGGCGGGGATGATCTTCTCAGCCAGGGTGACGTTGTAGTTCGGCAGGAAGACCACCTTCAGCAGCCCGCGCACGGCGGGGTCCTGGTTGACGACATGGGCGATGTCGTTGCCCAGCTTGATGATGAGCTTCGCGATATCGTAGCTGGACGCCGCCTTGCCGCCGAAGATCTTGACCCTAGGCACCCAGTCGACGGTCGGGTTATCGCGGATCTGGTTGTAGAGCGCGACCGTCTGGATAAGGTTCAGGAACTGGCGCTTATATTCGTGGATGCGCTTGATCTGGACGTCGAACAGGGCGTCGGGATCGACCGCGACATCCAGCCGGTCGGCGATCAGGCCGGCGAGCGCCTCCTTGTTCCGCCGCTTGGCCTGGAAGAAGGCCTCCCGGAAGCCGCTATCCTCCGCATGGGGGGCGAGGTCGGAGATCCGCTCCAGATCGTCCATCCAGCCATCGCCGATCGCCTCCGTCACCAGCGCCGCCAGCGGCCGGTTGCACTGGTGCAGCCAGCGGCGCGGCGTGATGCCGTTGGTCTTGTTGACGATGCGGTCGGGGAACTCCCGGTTCATCTCCTTGAAGACCGTCTGCTTCATCAGGTCGGTATGGAGCGCGGAGACGCCGTTGACCTTGTGGCTGCCCAGGAACGCCAGATTGCCCATGCGGACCCGGCGGTCGCCATCCTCGTCGATCAGCGACAGCGTCGCGAGGCGGGGATTGTCGGTGATCGGCTTCTTCCGGGCTTCGGTCAGGAAGCGGGCGTTGATCTCATAGATGATCTGCATGTGCCGGGGCAGCACGCGCTCCACCAGCCCGACCGGCCACGCCTCCAGCGCCTCGGGCAGCAGGGTGTGGTTGGTGTAGGCGATGGTTGCCCGCGTCAGTTCCCACGCCTTCGCCCATGAGACGCGATGCGCATCGATCAGCAGCCGCATGAGTTCCGGCACCGCGATCGCCGGATGGGTGTCGTTGAGCTGGATCGCTGCCTTCTCGGGCAGCCGGTCGAATGTCGGGTGCTGCTGGACGTAGCGGCGCAGGATGTCCTGGAGGGATGCGGAGGTGAAGAAATATTCCTGCTTGAACCGGAGTTCCTGGCCGACCTCCGTGGAATCGTTCGGGTAGAGGACGCGGCTCAGATTCTCAGACAGCACCTTCTGTTCGACCGCGCCCAGATAGTTGCCGCTGTTGAAGTCGGCGAGATTGAATTCGTTCGTCGGCTTGGCCGACCAGAGGCGCAGCGTGTTGATCCGCCGGCCGCGCCAGCCGACCACCGGCGTATCGTAGGCGACGGCCTTGACCCGCTCTGTGTTGACCCAGCCATGGCGCTTCTCACCGTCGCTGTCGCGGTATTCCTCGACATGGCCGTAGAAATCGATCGGGTAGGAGACCTCAGGCCGTTCGAATTCCCAGGGGTTGCCGGTCTCCAGCCAATTCTCGGGGGATTCCACCTGGAAGCCATGGTCGAACCGCTGTTCGAACATGCCGTACTCATAGCGGATTCCGTAGCCATAGCCGGCGATCCCCAGCGTCGCCATGCTGTCCAGGAAACAGGCGGCGAGCCGCCCGAGGCCGCCATTGCCCAGCGCCTGGTCGGGTTCGGCCTGGATCACGGTCGCGATATCGATGCCGATCTCCTCCAGCGCCTCGCGGCAGACATCGACGATGCCGAGGTTCGACATGTTGTTGTGCAGCAGCCGGCCGATCAAGAATTCCAGGCTGAGATAGTAGACCCGCTTGCGGTCGTCCGCGTCCATCGCGCGGGAGGTCTCCATCCAGCGGTCGACGACGCGGTCGCGCACCGCCAGCGCGACGGAGGCGAACCAGTCGCGCCTGGTCGCCCGCTTGGGATCCTTGCCGACCGAATAGACCAGCCATTCCAGGAAGGAGCGTTTCAGCGACTCCTTGTCGAGCCCCTGATGATCAATGCCGGGGGGATGGAAGCCGAGTTCCATGGGGGACGCCTTTCTGCCCCTGTTCTGCCAGCGGGAGGCGGCCGCCCCTGCGCCAGGGCCCCGTCACCCGGTTTTCGCGGATACGCCTATCGGGATGTCGTGGCAAGGAAAAGGCGGAACGGTGTTGGGATCGCGCCCGCCGGCGACGCACGGGCACGCCCTACTTTCTCGTCATGCTGGACTTGATCCAGCATCCATGCGGTGGCGATGAATGCCGGGGCCGCGTCCGGCCTTTCGCCGGCGGTGAAACGGCGAGGACCTATGGATTCCAGCCTCCGCTGGAATGACGAATAACGAAGAAAAAACCCGGCGCCTGAGCGCCGGGCCTTTCCGGATTGCCTTACGGATACGCGCCGGATTTACATCTGGGCGTAGGTGCCGTCGCTCCACTGGTACCAGACATAGGCCGGCTGCTCGACGTCGCCATTGTCGTCGAAGGACAACTCGCCCAGCACCGTCTGGAACGAATTGCCGTGCAATGCCTCGATCATGGCGTCGAGGTCGGTCGATCCCGCGATCTCCGCCGCCTGGGCGAACATCTGGACGGAGGCGTAGGTGTAGAGGGTGTAGCCCTCCGGCTCGTAGCCTCCCTCGCGGAAGCCGGCGACCACGTCGGCGGCGGCTTCGAAATTGCGCGGGTCGGGGCCGAAGGTCATCAGCGTGCCCTCGCCGGCCTCTCCGGTGATCGACCAAAATTCATCGGTGACGAGCGCGTCACCGGAGATGAGCTGGGTGTCCATGCCCTGCTGGCGCATCTGGCGGACCATGAGCCCGGCTTCGGTGTGGTAGCCGCCGACATAGAGGACGTCGATCGCGTTCTCCTTCAAGAGCGAGACCAGCGCGGTGTAGTCGCTTTCGCCGGCCGTATAGGCCTCGTAGAGCGTCTCCTGCGCGCCGGCCTCGTGCAGCGCGGCCTGCGTGGCGTCGGCCAGACCCTTGCCGTAGGCGGTCTTGTCATGGACGATCGCGATGTTCGCGTCGGGGAAATTCTCCACCAGGTACTGGGCGGCGATGATGCCCTGCTGGTCGTCGCGGCCGCAGGTGCGGAAGACATTCTCGCCGCCATCGTCGGTCAGCGCCGGGTTGGTCGACGCCGGCGAGATCATCAGGAGGCCTTCGTCGGTATAGACCTGGCTGGCCGGGATCGACGAGCCGGAGCAGAAGTGGCCTGCGACGAAGATCACGCCTTCATTGACGAAGTTGTTGGCGACGGAGACGGCCTGGCGCGGATCGCAGGCGTCGTCACCGACGGAGAGAACGAGCTGTTCGCCCAGCACGCCGCCGGCTTCGTTGATGTCCGCGACCGCCTGTTCGGCGCCGCGCTGCATCTGTTCGCCGAACGAGGCGTACTGGCCGGTCATCGGCCCCGCGGTGGCGATCAGGATGTCCGCCTGCGCGGCGGTCGCGCCCATCGCCAGACCGGCGGCCGTGGCGAGCAGCGTGTATTTCAGCGTTTTCATCTCTTAGTAGCTCCCTGTTCAAAGTAATTAGCGCCGCCCCGACGGGAGCGACGCCTCAAGCAGGGCGGGCGGCGTTCCGCGCCGCCTCATCCCTGAATGACTGCCTCAATATTATCACGACCGCACGGGCCAGCAACTAAATCCACAGCATTAACGAAAGAAAAAGCCCGGAGCCGAAGCGCCGGGCCTTTCCCTGGACTAGTCGTCGTTACAACGGGGCCTTACAGCTGGGCGTAAGTGCCGTCGCTCCACTGGTACCAAACGTAGGAGGGCTGCTCGACATCGCCATTGTCGTTGAAGGTGATTTCACCCAGCACCGTGTCGAAGGTGTTGTCGCCGTACAGCACGTCCATCATGGGATCGAGGTCGGTGGTGCCCGCGATCTCCGCCGCCTGGGCGAAGATCTGGATCGCCGCATAGGTGTAGAGGGTGTAGCCCTCAGGCTCATAGCCGGCTTCGCGGAAATCGGCGACCACCTCAGCGGCGGCTTCGAAATTGCGCGGGTCGGGGCCGAAGGTCATCAGCGTGCCTTCGCCGGCTTCGCCGGTGATCGACCAGAACTCGTCGGTCACCATCGCGTCGCCGGAGACCATCTGGGTGTCCATGCCCTGCTGGCGCATCTGGCGGACGATCAGGCCGGCCTCGGTGTGGTAGCCGCCGACATAGAGGACGTCGATGGCGTTCTCCTTCAGCAGCGAGACCAGCGCGGTGTAGTCGCTCTCGCCGGCCGTGTAGGCCTCATAGAGCGTCTCCTCGATCCCGGCCGCGTTCAACTCGGCCTTGGTCGCATCGGCCAGACCTTTGCCGTAGGCGGTCTTGTCGTGGATGATGGCGATGTTCGCGTCGCCGTAATTCTCGGCCAGATACGCAGCGGCGATGACGCCCTGCTGATCGTCGCGGCCGCAGATGCGGAAGACGTTGTCGCCGCCATCATCGGTCAGCGCCGGGTTGGTGGAGCCCGGCGAGATCATCAGGATGCCTTCGTCGGTGTAGACCTGGCTGGCCGGGATCGACGAACCGGAGCACCAGTGCCCGGCGACGAAGACGATGCCTTCATTGATGAAGTTGTTGGCGACGGAGACGGCCTGGCGAGGATCGCAGGCGTCATCGCCGACGGAGAGGACAAGCTGTTCGCCCAGCACGCCGCCGGCCTCGTTGATGTCCGCGACGGCAGCTTCCGCGCCGCGCCGCATCTGTTCGCCGAACGACGCGTACTGGCCGGTCATCGGACCGGCCGTCGCGATCGGAATTTCCGCCTGCGCCGCGGTCGCGCCCAGCGCCAGAACGGCGGCCGCGGCAACCAGCGTGGTTTTCAGCGTTTTCATAATCTAGTCAGCTCCCTGTTCAAAGTGACCAGGCTTCGCCCCCGACCGGGACGCGGCCTCAGGCAGGGCGGGCGGCGATGCCACCCTTCCCCCGCGAGATCGTCCCGACGATATCACGATACCGTCGCGGCGACCGAACCCCGCATTGTCCGGCGACAATATCGAGGATTTCTTCGGCGGCCTTAAGTCTCAGACCGGCTGATTCTTCTCGTTCCAGGAGAAGAGGCCGGACCGTTCGTAGAGCCACGGATACTGGGCGACCATCGTTCGCGCCTTGGTCATCCGGAAGGAGACGAAGGCGAAGGTCACGATCACCGCGAAATCGATCAGGAATCCCGGGATCGACAGAAGCGGCCCGCCGAACAGCGCGAAGACCAGGAAGCGGTTCCCCGCCGCCAGCAGGAGGGAATAGAAGATCCCCGTCCGCTCGAAAGTCTTCCAGTTCTTCGCCAGCGCCTGTCCGGAAAGCCATGCAGCACCGCCGGAGATGACGACAGTGAGGCCGATGAAGACGCCGATATAGCCGGCATAGAAATCGGTGAACATCAGTGACCTCCCTCCAGATAGGCCGCGCGGACCTCGCTGTTGGCCAGCAGTTCCTCGCCCGTCCCGGACATCCTGATATTGCCGGTGACCATGACATAGCCGCGATGGGCCAGCTTCAGCGCATGGTAGGCGTTCTGCTCCACCAGGAAGACCGTCACGCCCTGCTGCTCGTTGATCTCCCGGATGACCTCGAATATCTGCTTGACGACCAGCGGCGCCAGGCCGAGGGACGGTTCGTCCAGCAGCAACAGGCGAGGCCGGCTCATCAGCGCCCGGCCGATCGCCAGCATCTGCTGTTCGCCGCCCGAGAGCGTGCCGCCGCGCTGCCCCTGCCGCTCCTTCATGCGGGGGAACAGGTCGAAGACCCTCTTGAGGTCGTCGTCGAAATTCTTCTCATCGGTGGTGATGGCCCCCATCTGGAGGTTCTCCATCACCGTCATGCGCGGGAAGATCCGCCGCCCCTCGGGCGAATGGGCGATACCCTTGCGGCTGATCTCGAAGGTCGGCGTGCGGGTGATGTCCTCGCCCTCGAAGACGACCCGGCCCTGCCGCGCCTGCGGATTGGCGCAGATGGTCATGAGAAGGGTGGACTTTCCGGCCCCGTTGGCGCCGATCAGGGTGACGATCTCGCCCTGCGCGACCTCCACGTCCACGCCTTTCAGCGCTTCGATGGAGCCGTAGAAGGTATGGGCTTTCTGAACCGACAGCATCAGTTGCGGCCCTCCGTTCCGGCGGCGGGGTCGAGCCCCACGTCGGACGCCACCTCCGGCGGCAGTTCCTCGTCCTCCTCCTCGCCCAGATAGGCGCGGATGACATTCGGGTCGTCCCGCACGAAGGCGGGCGTGCCGTCGGAGATCTTCCTGCCGTAGTCCAGGACGATCACATGGTCGGAAATCTTCATCACCACGCTCATATCGTGCTCGATCAGGAGGACGCCGCACTTGTGCTCCTCCCTGATCGTCAGCAGCAGCTCGTTGAGTTCCGCCGTCTCCCTAGGGTTGAGCCCGGCGGCTGGCTCGTCCAGGCACAGGAGCACGGGTTCGGAGCACATGGCGCGGGCGATCTCCAGCCTGCGCTGCGCGCCATAGGGCAGGTTGGCCGCCTCCGTGTCCGCCAGCGAGGTCAGGTTGACCTTGTCCAGCCAATAGCGCGCGAGATCGAGCGCCCCTGCCTCCGCCCTGTGAAAGGACGGCAGACCGAAGAGGCCGGCGATGGAGAAGCCCGAAGCCTTCATCAGCTTGTTGTGCTGGGCCACCATCAGGTTCTCCAGCACGCTCATCCGGCCGAACAGGCGGATGTTCTGGAAGGTGCGGGCGACGCTGGCCTTCTGGCTGATCTCATGTCCCTCCATCCTCTCAAGGAGGAAGGAGTCGCCATGGCGATCGAGCGTCAGCCGGCCCTCGGTCGGCTTGTAGAAGCCGGTCAGGCAGTTGAACATCGTGGTCTTGCCGGCGCCGTTGGGGCCGATGACCGCGGTGATGGAGCCGTGTTCGGCTTCGAAGGAAACGTCGTCGACGGCGACCAGGCCGCCGAAGCGCATGGTCAGATGTTCGACCTTGAGAAGCGGGTTCGCCGTCATCACGCGCGCGCCTCCCCGCCGGAGGGCGCTTCGCCCAACGTTCGTTTCCTGATCTTGGGATCGTCGAGCCGGATCGTCGGGTCGCGATGGGCCAAGAGGCCGCGCGGCCGCCAGACCATGATCAGCACCATGGCGCCGCCGAAGGTCAGCATCCGGTATTCAGCCAGTTCGCGGAAGATCTCCGGCAGGCCGATGACCAGGATCGCCGCCAGCACCACGCCGGCCTGACTGCCCATGCCGCCCAGCACCACGATCGCCAGGATGATGGCGGATTCGATGAAGGTGAAGCTCTCCGGGCTAACGAAGCCCTGGCGGGTGGCGAAGAAGGACCCGGCGAAGCCGCCGAACATCGCGCTCATGGTGAAGGCCGCCAGCTTGATGTTCCGGCGGTTGATGCCGAGAGACTGGCAGGCGATGTCGTCTTCCCTGAGCGCCTCCCACGACCGTCCGATCGGCAGCCGGCGGATGCGCATGGTGAACAGGTTCACGACCAGCGCCAGCGCGAGGATCAGGTAGTAGAGGAAGATCATCTCGTGCATGGAATCATATTCCAGCCCGAAGAGCTGGTGGAACGCCGTCTCCCCCTCCTGTGGCCGGCGGGTGAACACCGCGAAGCCGAAGAAGCTGGGTTCCGGGATGCCGCCGACGCCATTGGGGCCGCCGGTGAATTCGTACCAGTTCAGCAGGATGACCCTGACGATCTCTCCGAAACCCAGCGTGACGATGGCGAAATAGTCGCCGCGGAGGCGCAGGACCGGGAAGCCAAGGATCAGGCCGCCGCAGGCCGCCAGGATGCCGGCGAGCGGCAGGCAGACCCAGAAGCTGAGGTCGAAATAGAAGGCCAGCAGCGCATAGGAATAGGCGCCGATGGCGTAGAAGGCGACGTAGCCGAGGTCCAGCAGCCCGGCCAGCCCGACGATGATGTTCAGCCCCCAGCCCAGCATGATGTAGGTGAGGATGAGCGTCGCGGTGTCGACCGTCGTCCGGTCGGAGAAGGGCAGGAACGGCAGGACCAGCGCCAGCACGATCGCGACCGGGCCGATATAGATCGTGGCCCGCTGGACGCGCGCGCCCATCCGGTCCATCGCGCGGTCCCGTTCCTCCCGGTCGATCGAGGCGCGATGGGTCCACAAGGTGACGGCGGCGCGAATCGACAGCAGCAGGCCGCCGGCGATGGTGATGACCCGAAGCGCCTCACTGGGCAGGTCGAGGAAGTATCCGGCCGCCGCGACGACGATGCCACCGACCAGCACCGGCAGGGGCATGCCCTCCCGCGTGAGCGCGAGGCCCAGCCGGCCGACGAACACCAGGAAGACGGCGACCGCGACCGAATCGTAGCGGGTGACGATCTGGAGACCGCCGACATCGTCGGCCGCGAACAGGCCGACCATGACGACGGTCAGGAGGAAGGCGATGCCGGCGGCGATCAGCGCTTCCTTGAACACCGCGCCCCACGGGATCGAGCGGGCGGGGGCGGTGGCGGCGTTGCTGCTCATCGGATCAGACCTTCTCGATCTCGGGTTTGCCGAGCAGGCCGCTCGGCCGGAAGATCAGCACCAGCACGAGGATGCTGAACGCCGCCACGTCCTTGTATTCGACCGAGAAATAGCCCGACCAGAACGCTTCGATCAGGCCGATCAGCACGCCGCCCAGCATGGCGCCGGGGACCGATCCGATGCCGCCCAGAACCGCCGCCGTGAACGCCTTAACGCCAGCCAGGAAGCCGATATAGAAGTGAACCACGCCGTAATACATCGTCACCATCAGGCCGGCGACGGCGGCCAGCGCCGCGCCGATGACGAAGGTCATCGAGATGGTCCGGTCGACATTGACGCCGAGAAGCGCCGCCATCGTCTTGTCCTGCTCACACGCACGCTGCTGGCGGCCCAGCGGCGTCTTGGCGATCAGGAGGCTGAAGATGACCATCAGCACCACCGTCAGCACCATGATGATGATCTGGAGATAGGAGAGCGAGACCGTGAAACCGTCCGCCCGCTCCATGACCGTGAACCCGCCCGTGACGACCGGCGGCAGCGGCTTCACCCGCGCGCCCTGGACGAGCTGGACATAATTCTGGAGGAAGATCGACATGCCGAGCGCGGAGATCAGCGGCGCCAGGCGGAACGACCCGCGCAGCGGCCGGTAGGCGACCCGTTCGACCGCCCAGCCATAGACGCTGGTCAGCACCATGGAGACGAGCAGCACGATCATGATGGCGACCGGCACGGCGACCAGCGGCGCGCCCCCGAAGCCCAGCACCAGGAAGGTGATGAGCGAGATGAACGCCCCGATCATGTAGATGTCGCCATGGGCGAAGTTGATCATGCCGATGATGCCGTAGACCATCGTGTAGCCGATCGCGATCAGCCCGTAGATAGCCCCCAGCGTCAGCCCGTTGATGAGCTGTTGGACGAAATATTCCATTCACGCTCCCCTGGCGGCCGCCGTCGGCGTGGCGGTTCCGCTGTTCCCCGTACCCTGCGTCCGGGCCTTGAAAAGCCCTGTGAATATTCTTAGCCCCTGCAAAGAGCAAGCGGTTGATAGCCGCGTTCCAGGCGGCGTGTCGAGACAATTTGTGGCGTTTTAGCTGGGCGGAGCACCCTCGCGATCAATTCGAGGAGGGTTCCGGCGCCGCTCCGTTTTCGTCCCGATCGGCGATGTGGAGCGCCACTTTTCCGGCCGCCAGGGCCTTTTCCAGCGGCTGCGGCGGACGCCGGTCGGTGAACAGGGCGGAGAGCTGGCCGACCGAACCCAGCCGCACCATCGCGGCGCGGCCGAATTTGGTGTGGTCGGCGACCAGGAAGGCCCGACGGCTGTTCCTCAGGATGGCCTGCGCCACCCGCACCTCCCGATAGTCGAAATCCAGGAGCGTGCCGTCCAGGTCGATGCCGCTGATGCCCATGATCCCGTAATCGACCTTGAACTGGTTGATGAAGTCGATCGCCGCCTCCCCCACCACGCCGCCATCGCTGTTGCGCACCAGCCCGCCGGCGATGATGACCTCGAAATCCGTCCGGCCGGCCAGGGTGGCGGCGACGTTCAGATTGTTGGTGATGATGCGCAGGCCCGAATGGCGGACCAGCGCGCGGGCAACGGCCTCCGTCGTCGTGCCGATATTGATGAATAGGGAGGCGTCGTCGGGGATATGGGCGGCGGCAAGCTCCGCGATCGACGTCTTCTCCCGCGCCAGGCTGTCCCGCCGGGCGGCGTAGTCCGCGTTGCGGCCGCCCGGCGATGCGCCCGCGCCGCCATGGTAGCGGGCCAGGAGCCCTTCGGCCGACAGCCGGTTGATGTCGCGGCGGATGGTCTGGGGGGTCACGCCGAATCGGCCGGCCAGGGAATCGATGGTCGCGAAACCTTCCCGGTGGACCAGCTCCACGATGTCCTTCTGCCGATCTTCCCCGCTCATGCCCCGGCCGCCCCGATGAAACAGGGCCCCATCCTCGTTGAGCGGCGCGCGCGGGTCAATTCATCGAACTCCCCCGGGAACTTTCGGAACCTCCACAGGCCGCCGCGGTTTTTGAGACAAGTTTTGTTTGACAGTCGAACAAATTCTTGAACCGTGTTGCGATTATGCGATACTGGCGGCAATGAAAGTCCAAAAGAGACGCCTCGGCCGATTGCGGGCCGTGCGCTGCGCGCCTAACGTGGTGTCAGGCGCGTTCGAACAAGGGAGGTAACTCTATGAAAATGGTAAAGACCGCTCTGCTGGGTACCTGCCTGGCGATGAGCGTGGCGGCCGTATCCCCGGCTCTTGCCCAGGACGGCCCGGTGATCGGCGTGAGCTGGTCCAACTTCCAGGAAGAACGCTGGAAGACCGACGAGGCGGCGATGCAGGCGGCGATCGAGGAAGCCGGCGGCACCTATATCAGCGCCGACGCGCAGAGTTCGGCCGCCAAGCAGCTTTCCGACGTCGAGGCCCTGATCTCCCAGGGCGCGGACGCGCTGATCATCCTGGCCCAGGACGCCGCGGCGATCGGCCCGGCGGTCGAGGAAGCGGTGGCCAACGGCATCCCCGTGGTCGGCTACGACCGGCTGATCGACAATCCCAACGCCTTCTACCTGACCTTCGACAATGTCGAGGTCGGCCGGATGCAGGCGCAGGCCGTCTATGACGTCCAGCCCACGGGCAACTACGTGTTCATCAAGGGCTCCTCAGCCGACCCCAACGCCGACTTCCTGCATGACGGGCAGCTAGAGGTCCTCCAGCCGGCGATCGATTCCGGCGACATCACCGTCGTCGGCGAAGCCTATACCGACGGCTGGCTGCCGGAGAATGCGCAGCGGAACATGGAGCAGATCCTGACCGCCAACAACAATGAGGTCGACGCGGTCGTCGCCTCCAACGACGGCACCGCCGGCGGCGTCATCGCGGCGTTGACCGCGCAGGGCATGGAAGGCACCGTGCCGGTTTCCGGCCAGGACGGCGACCATGCGGCGCTCAACCGCATCGCGCTGGGCACCCAGACCGTTAGCGTCTGGAAGGACGCCCGCGACCTGGGCGCCAAGGCGGCGGAGATCGCGATCGCCATGGCCGAAGGCGCGACGATGGAAGAGATCGAGGGCGCGGAGATGTGGACCAGCCCCAGTGGCGTGGAGCTGCACTCAATTTTCCTGGAGCCGATTCCGATCACGGCAGAGAATCTGGGCGTGGTGGTGGATGCCGGCTGGATCACCGAGGAAGCGCTCTGCCAGGGTGTTCCCTCGGGCCGGGTGGATGCCTGCCCCTGAGGTCGTCTCACTGAAGATGCGTCCCGCCGGGCGGCTTCCATGCCCTCCGGCGGGAGCGTCCTTCCGCCTTCGGGACGAGAGTTGACGCGAATATGACCAGCAATGACACCGCCCGCCCCCGGAACGGACGATCCCTGGGCAGGGGTTCCCGCCGGCCGGCCGATCTCATCGGCGCGCTTGAAATCGACACCCGTCTGCTGGGCATGGCCGCGGCGCTGATCGTGATCTGGATCGGGTTCCACTTCCTGTCCGGCGGCACCTTCCTGACCGCCCGGAACCTCTGGAACCTGTCGGTCCAGACCGCCGTCACCGCCATCGTGGCGACCGGCATGGTGCTGGTGATCGTTACCCGCAACATCGACCTTTCCGTAGGCTCTGTGCTGGGCGTGCTGGGCATGGTCATGGCGGTGGTCCAGACCGAATGGCTGCCGAACTATCTGGGCTACGGCCATCCGATCATCTGGATCGCGGCGCTGGTCGCGGGCATCGTCGGCGGCGCGCTGATCGGGGCGTTGCAGGGCTTCTGGATCTCCTACGGCAAGGTGCCGTCCTTCATCGTGACGCTGGGCGGTCTGCTGATCTGGCGCGGCGCGGCATGGTGGATCACCTCCGGCCGGACGGTGGCGCCGATGGACGACACGTTCCAGCTTCTGGGCGGCGGCATCGACGGGTCGATCGGCGCGTTCTGGAGTTGGGCCGTCGGCGCCATCGCTATCCTCTACCTCCTGGCCTCCACCCTGCGCGCGCGCCAGCTACGCGGCCGCTACGGCTTCCCGACCAAGCCGGTCTGGGCGGAACTGCTGGTGGTCGGCGCGGGGATCGTCGCCGTGGTCGGATTCGTCCTGGTTATGAACTCCCAATACCGGCCGGAGCGCACGGTGGCGATGGAGATCGTGGCGGAGCTGGTTCAGGGCGCGGAGGGCGATGGCGAGGTTTCGGCGAAGGTCCAGGACCTGGCCGCCACCTTCCCGGCGGAAGCCGAGGGCATGATCGCCCAGCTTCCCGATTCCCGCGCCGACCTGGTCCGCCTGCTGCAGGATTGGGAAGGGCTGCCTGACATTCCGCAGGGCATCCCGATCCCGGTGCTGATCATGCTGGGCGTCGCGCTGGCGATGAACTTCCTGGCGGGACGGACGAAATTCGGCCGCTACGTCTTCGCCATCGGCGGCAACCCGGACGCGGCGCTCTTGGCCGGCGTCAACACGCGGCGGGTGATCCTCTACGTCTTCATGCTGATGGGCGTGCTGGCGGCGATCGCCGGTGCGGTGCAGACCGCGAGGCTGAACGCCGGCGCGAACGCCACCGGCGCGCTTCTGGAGCTGAGCGCCATCGCGGCGGCGGTGATCGGCGGCACGTCGCTGGCCGGCGGGGTCGGCACGATCGTCGGGGCGCTGCTGGGCGCGCTGGTGATGCAGAGCCTGCAGAGCGGCATGCTGCTCATGAACATCGACACGCCGCTGCAGCAGATCGTCATCGGGCTGGTGCTGATCGCGGCGGTCTATATCGATACGGTCTATCAGCGGAAGCGCCGGTGATCCGCCGGCCGTTCCCGCTGATCCAGACAAGGACGGGAAAGCGATGACCACTCCCCTCGTCGAAATGCGCGACATGTCGATCAGCTTCGGCGGCGTCCACGCGGTCGAAAAGGTGTCTGTCGACCTGCATCCGGGCGAGGTCGTGGGCCTGCTGGGCCACAATGGCGCGGGCAAGTCGACGCTGATCAAGATGCTGTCGGGGGCCTACCGCCCCGATGCCGGCCAGATCTTCATCAATGGCGAACCCGCGACCATCGAGAATCCGCGCGACGCCAAGAAGTACGGGATCGAGACGATCTATCAGACGCTGGCGCTGGCGGACAATATCGACGCCGCCGGGAACCTGTTCCTGGGTCGCGAGATCATGGGCCCGATGGGCACGCTCGACGACGGCGCGATGGAGGCGGCGACGCGGGAGGTGATGAATCGCCTCAACCCCAACTTCAAGAAGTTCAAGGCCCCGGTCAGCGCGCTGTCCGGCGGCCAGCGCCAGTCCGTCGCCATCGCCCGCGCGATCCATTTCAACGCCAAGATCCTGATCATGGACGAGCCGACGGCCGCGCTCGGCCCGCAGGAAACCCAGCAGGTGGCGGAGCTGATCCTCCAGTTGAAGAAGGAAGGCATCGGCATCTTCCTCATCAGCCACGATCTGCACGACGTGTTCGACCTCTCCGACCGGGTCAGCGTCATGAAGAACGGCAAGCTGGTCGGCACCTGCCGGACCCAGGACGTGACCAAGGACGAGGTGCTGGGCATGATTATCCTGGGCAAGCAGCCGGGCGCGCAATCAACGCAGGAAGAAGCCGCGCTGCACTGAGGGGGTGGGGCCGAGGCTTCCTTCTCACAACCGTCATGCTGGACTTGATCCAGTATCCGTGCGGCGTCGGTGAACGACAGATCGCGCCCGTTTCCTCACCATCGGCGAGGCGGCAAGGGCCTATGGATTCCGGATCAAGTCCGGAATGACGTACGAGGGAGGGTGCGCGCCTCTGGCTGCATCGAACTGGAGGGCGGCGAGGCGGGCGTAGAGGCCGCCTTCGGCCATCAGGGCGTCATGGGCGCCGGCCGCTACCAGCCGGCCCTGATCCAGCACGGCGATGCGGTCGACATTCTGGACGGTCGCCAGCCGGTGGGCGATGACCAGCGTCGTGCGGTCGGCCATCAGGCGGGTCAGCGCGTCCTGCACCAGCCGCTCGCTTTCGGCGTCCAGTGCGCTGGTCGCCTCGTCCAGCAGCAGCACCACCGGGTCGCGGAGGATCGCGCGGGCGATGGCGATCCGCTGCCGCTGGCCGCCGGAGAGGCGCACCCCCCTCTCCCCCAGATATGTGGAGAAGCCTTCGGGCAGCGCCTCGATGAACTCCAGCGCGTGCGCCGCCTCCGCCGCCTTGCTGACCTCGGCATCGCTGGCGTCTGGCCGGCCGTAGCGGATGTTCTCCCACGCGCTGGTCGAGAAGATGGTCGGGTCCTGCGGAACGAGCCCGATGCGGGAGCGGAGATCGGCCGGATCGGCGTCGCGGATGTCGATCCCATCCATACGGATCGATCCGGCCTGGGGATCGTAGAACCGGAGCAGGAGCTGGAAGACGGTGGTCTTCCCGGCGCCGGAAGGGCCGACCAGGGCGACGCTTTCCCCCGGCGCGATATCCAGCGTGAAATCCTCCAGCGCCGACTGGTCGGGCCGGGAAGGGTAGTGGAAGGACACGCCGTCGAAACCGATCGCGCCGCGCGGCGGCGTCGGCAGCCGCGTCGGACTTGCCGGCGCGGTGATGTCGGACGGCGTCTCCATCAGGCCGAACAGCCGCTCTGTCGCGCCCGCCGCCCGTTGCAGGTCGCCCACCACCTCCGACAGCGCGCCGACGGAGCCGGCGACCAGCACGGCATAGAAGACGAAGGCGGAAAGCTCTCCCGGCGTGATCCGGCCGGACAGCACGTCATGGCCGCCGATCCAGAGGATGATCCCGACCGCGCCGAACACCATCAGGATGACGATCGCGGTCAGGAGCGCGCGGGCCCGGATACGGCGGACGGAGGTGGCGAAGGCGGTCTCCACCCTGTCGGCGAAGCGGTCTCGCTCCAGCCCCTCCCGCCCGAAGGCCTGGACGGTGCGGATGCCGTAGAGCGTCTCGTCCACCGTCGCGCCCATATCGGCGATACGGTCCTGGCTGTCGCGGCTGAGCCCGCGCACCTGCCGGCCGAAGACGATGATGGGCACGACCACCAGCGGCACCACGAGCGCGACGAGGCCGGTCAGCTTCGGGCTGGTCACGACCAGCAGCACGGTGCCGCCGAGGAACATCAGCAGATTGCGCAGGAAGACCGACGCGGAAGACCCGATCACAACCTGGAGGACCGTGGTGTCGGCCGTCAGCCGGGAGATGATCTCTGCCGTCCGGTTCGTCTCGAAGAAGCCGGTATGCAGCCGCACGACATGGTCGTAGACGTCGCGGCGCAGATCGGCGATCACCCGTTCCCCGATCCAGGAGACGAGGTAGAACCGCGCATAGCTGGAGGCGGCCAGCACCACGATCACGCCGAGCAACACCAGGAGCGCGCCGTTCAGCAGCGAGGCGTCGCCGGCCGCGAAGCCGCGATCGACCAGGAGGCGCAGGCCCGCCCCCAGGCCGAGAACGGTTCCGGCGGCGACCGACAGCGCCACGACCGCGCCCGCCACGGCGGCCTTGTAGGGCGCGAGATAGGGCAGGATGCGGCGCAGTGGCTTCAGGTCGGCGCGGCCGGGCCGCGGGCCCGCATCGCCGTCCTGGCGGCGCTTCCGGGCATCGCCCTCCATATAGGTGCTTTCACGGAACAAGAGCTTTGCGCCAACCCGGTTGCGGACCTGCCGGCCGTTCCAGCGGCCGGGCGTGGTATAGCAACGGTCATCTTCCCCAACAAGCGACCCGCCACCCTGCGGGCGGGGCGCATCGTCGCGGGTGCGAGACTCACCCGTCCCGAAGCGGAGAACGGGGTTGCATCCGCTGGCGGCCTTCGCTATACACCGCGCCTGATTTTCCGGAGCGTGAGCGCCATGAAAGCCGACATCCACCCCGAGTACCATGAGATCACGGTCATCATGACCGATGGCACGGAGTTCAAGACGCGCACCACCTGGGGCGCGGAGGGCGACAGCATGCGCCTGGACATCGACCCGAAGTCCCACCCGGCCTGGACCGGTGTCCACCGCCTGTCGGATCGGGGCGGCCAGGTCGCGAAGTTCAACCAGCGCTTCAAGGGCTTCGGCATCAAGTAACCGCGCACTCCCGCGCGATACGGACAAAGGACGCCTTTCGGCGTCCTTTTGTTTTGCGCGGATGTCCTGCGGAAACAGACTTCCCGTTCGATGCCGATTGCGTTCAGGAAGTCGGGTGGAATTATCGTCATGCTGGACTTGATCCAGCATCCATAGGATGTCGATGGAATTCGGGACCGCGCCCGGTCCTTCGCCGCCGGTGAAGCGGCGACGGCCCATGGATTCCGGATCAAGTCCGGAATGACGAAGAAGGGAAAGTCTTCGCTTCTTCCCCTCATGGCGAGCCCGTCGAAGGGTCTCTGCCCGAATAGTTCGACGGGCTCACCATGAGGAAGGAAGGCGGTTTCAAAGCCCCTTCGCCTGCTCCCTCAGGATGAATTTCTGGACCTTGCCGGTGGAGGTCTTGGGCAGATCGCCGAAGACGATGGTCCTGGGGCATTTGTAGTGGGCCAGGTTTTCGCGACAGAAGGCGATCAGTTCTTCCTCCGTCGCCGTGCGGCCCGGCTTCAGGGTGACGAAGGCGCACGGGCTTTCGCCCCATTTCTCATCCGGCCGGGCGACCACCGCCGCCTCCATCACCGCCGGATGACGGTAGAGCGCGCCTTCGACCTCGATCGTCGAGATGTTCTCCCCGCCGGAGATGATGATGTCCTTCGACCGGTCCTTCAGTTCGATATAGCCGTTGGGATGGGCGATTCCGAGATCGCCGGTGCGGAACCAGCCGCCCCTGAAGGCGGCCTTCGTCGCCGTCGGGTTCTTCAGGTAGCCCTTCATGACGATATTGCCGCGCATGAAGACCTCGCCCATCGTCTCGCCGTCCGGCGGCACGGGTTCCATCGTCTCCGCGTCCGCGACCATCAGCCCTTCCTGCACCGGATAGGGCACGCCCTGCCGGGCCTTGAAACGCGCCTGCTCCGCCATCGGCAGCGCGTCCCATTCCTCATGCCAGGCGCAGACGACGGCGGGGCCGTAGACTTCCGTCAGTCCGTAGACATGGGTGATGGAGAAGCCCAGAGCCTCCATGCCCTCGATCACCGCCGCCGGTGGGGCGGAGGCGGCGGTCATCATCGCCACCTTGTGGTCGAAGATCCGGCGCTTGTCATCGGCCGCGTTCAGGATCAGCCCCATCACGATCGGCGCGCCGCAGAGATGGGTGACCTTGTGGTCGGCGATCGCATCGTAGATCGCGCCGGCCTCCACCCGGCGAAGACAGACATGGGTTCCCGCCATCGCCGTCACGGTCCAGGGGAAGCACCAGCCGTTGCAGTGGAACATCGGCAGGGTCCAGAGATAGACCGGGTGGTGCGGCATCGCCCAGACCATCGAATTGCCGACCGCGTTCAGATAAGCGCCGCGATGATGGTAGACGACGCCCTTGGGATCGCCGGTGGTGCCGGAGGTGTAGTTGAGCGAGATCGCGCGCCATTCATCGTCCGGCGGCGCCCAGCCGGCCTCCGGGTCGCCTTCCGCCAGCAGATCGTCATAGGTCAGGGCGCCGATGCGCCTCCCCTCGGGGAACAGCTGGTCGTCGATGTCGACGACCAGCGGCCTGACGGTCGCCAGGTCGAGCGCCCGTTCGACCGTGTCGGCGAACTCCCCGTCGACGATCAGCACCCGCGTCTCGCTATGGTCGAGGATGAAGGCGATGCCGGCCGGGTCCAGACGGATGTTGAGCGCGTTCAGCACCGCGCCGGCCATCGGCACGCCGAAATGCGACTCGAACAGCGCCGGGATGTTGGGCGCCATCACCGTGACGGTGTCGCCGACGCCGATCCCCCGCGCCGCCAGGGCCGAAGCCAGCCGCCGGCACCGCGCATAAGTTTCGGCCCAGCTTCGCCGGACGGACCCGTGGATCACTGCCGTCCGGTCCGGGAAGACGGAGGCCGTCCGGGGCAGGAAGGAAAGCGGGCTCAGCGGGACATGGTTCGCCGGATTGCGGTCGAGATCGCGGTCATAGGCGCTGCCCTCTGTCATCGGCTGATCGTCCTCCCCTTCCCTTCTTTCGCCGCCAGAGCGTAGCGCGCTACATCCCGGCGTCAATCGGCGGAGTTTGCCAACCCTGCCCCCGCTGTCGCACACTCGATCCGGAAGAGAAGAGGCCTTTCAGAGGGCCCGCCAAACCGGGAGGAAGAACCAGAGCAATGGGGCGTTACGACGAGATGCATGGCCGGTCGCTGGCCGACCCGGAAGGATTCTGGGCCGAGGCGGCCGAGGCGATCGACTGGACCCGAAAATGGGATCGCGTGCTGGACGACAGCCGCGCGCCCTTCTACCGCTGGTTCGCCGGCGGGGAACTGAACACCTGCCACAACGCGCTGGACCGGCATGTCGAGGCCGGGAACGGCGGGCGCACCGCGCTGATCTACGACAGCGCGGTAACCGGCGCGGTGGAGCACTTCACCTATGCCGAACTGACCGACAAGGTCGCCCGCTTCGCCGGCGCGCTGGCCGGGCTGGGGGTCGCGAAGGGCGACCGGGTCGTCCTCTATATGCCGATGATCCCCCAGGCGGTGATCGCGATGCTGGCCTGCGCGCGGCTGGGCGCGATCCATTCGGTCGTCTTCGGCGGTTTCGCGGCCAATGAGCTGGCGACGCGGATCGACGACGCCAAGCCCAAGGCGATCGTGTCGGCCTCCTGCGGGATCGAGGGCAAGCGGGTGATCCCCTACAAGCCGATGCTGGATGCCGCCATAGCCCAGGCGACGCACAAGCCGGAAGCCTGCGTCATCGCCCAGCGGCCGCAGCAGGAGGCGGCGCTGACGCCCGGCCGCGACCATGACTGGGAGGCTCTGACGGCGCACGCCGAACCGCACCCTTGCGTCCCGGTGGCGGCGACCGATCCGCTCTATATCCTCTACACCTCCGGCACGACGGGGCAGCCCAAGGGCGTGGTCCGCGACAATGGCGGCCATGCCGTGGCGCTGACCTGGACCATGAAATATTTCTTCGACATCAAGCCGGGGGAGGTCTTCTGGACCGCTTCGGACGTGGGCTGGGTGGTCGGCCATTCCTATATCGTCTACGCGCCGCTGATGGCCGGCTGCACCACGGTCCTCTATGAAGGCAAGCCGGTCGGGACGCCGGACGCCGGCGCATTCTGGCGAGTGATCCGCGACCACAAGGCGGTGACCCTGTTCACCGCGCCCACCGCCTTCCGCGCGATCAAGAAGGAAGACCCCGACGGCGCGCTGCTGAAGAGCTACGACCTTGGCGGCTTCCGCGCCCTGTTCCTGGCCGGCGAACGGTCGGACCCGGCGACCATCGCCTGGGCGGAGGAGATGCTGGGCGTGCCCGTGATCGACCATTGGTGGCAGACGGAGACGGGCTGGCCGATGACCGGCAATCCGCTGGGCATCGAACGCTTCCCGATCAAGCCCGGATCGGCCACCAAGGCGCTGCCGGGGTGGGACATCAAGGCGCTGGCCCCGGACGGAAAGGAGGTCAGCCGCGGCGACGTGGGATCGCTGGTCTGCAAGCTGCCGCTGCCGCCGGGCGCCTTCCCCACCCTGTGGCAGGCGGACGAACGCTACCGGCAGGCCTATCTCACGGAGTTCCCGGGCTACTACAAGACCGGCGACGCCGGTTTCGTGGACGAGGACGGCTATGTCCACATCATGGCCAGGGTCGACGATGTCATCAATGTCGCCGGCCATCGCCTGTCGACCGGCGCGATGGAGGAGATCCTGGCCGCCCATCCCGCCGTCGCGGAATGCGCCGTCATCGGCGCGGCCGACGATCTGAAGGGACAGCTTCCCGTCGGGCTGCTGGTGCTGAAG
The DNA here is from genome assembly GCF_039839375.1 of Inquilinus sp. CAU 1745. Taxonomy (NCBI): domain Bacteria; kingdom Pseudomonadati; phylum Pseudomonadota; class Alphaproteobacteria; order Rhodospirillales; family Rhodospirillaceae; genus Inquilinus; species Inquilinus sp. CAU 1745. The sequence continues at coordinate 147,592 of NZ_JBDOQU010000004.1, read as the reverse complement.
AGCGGCGTCGACCGGCCGCACGGGGAGATCGTGGCGGAGGTGGTCCAGTCGGTCCGCGACAAGATCGGCCCGGTCGCGGCCTTCAAGTCCGCCGTGGTCGTGGATCGGCTGCCCAAGACGCGGTCGGGCAAGGTGCTGCGCGGCACCATGAAGAAGATCGCCGACCGGGAGAACTACACCGCCCCCGCGACCATCGACGATCCGGCGATATTGGGAGAGGTCGAGGAAGCGCTGGCGAAGGTCGGCTATGGTAATCGTGCCGGATGATCGGGATTTGATCCGTATTGGTGCGATAATCGGTCAGAAACAAATCAAAAAGAAATGGGATCGACTAATGCCGTTAACCATTATTTAATAGGCCGTCCTTTAGGATGGTTACATCGGCGGTGGATTTCGTGTCGCCGTCGATCTTTGTGGTCCATTGTTGATGCCTCCCTGTTGAACCTGAGCCGTCCTTTGGACGGCTCTTTTTCTTTTATTGTCAGACAGTTGCAGTTCCTGGAATCACCTTCAGGATTCGCCTTGACGGATAATGGCGCAGTGCATACCCTGCCGCCCACGCTCGGGTTGAGCAGGTGAGGCATCAAAGAAAAAGAGGGCCGCGTAAAAGCGGCCCTCGTTTCTTTTAAAGGGCTTTTGAACCCCTTCATAAAGGCAGCGCGGCGACGGAAACCGTCGCCGCCGCGCCTATTGGCCAATCAGGCCGCCTTCTTTTCCAGACGCTTCGCCGAACCGCCGGCGATCTGGATGGTGCGGGGTTTCAGCGCCTCAGGCACCTCGCGCTCCAGGTCGATGTGGAGCAGGCCATTCTCAAGGCTGGCGTCCGTCACGCGGATATAGTCCGCGAGCTGGAAGCGCCGCTCGAACGCCCGGCCGGCGATGCCGCGGTAGAGGAACGAGCCCTCAGCTTCAGATTTCTCGGCCTTGCCCTTCACGACAAGCGTGTTCTCGGTCTGGGTCAGCTCCAGGTCGGATTCGCCGAAGCCGGCGACCGCCATGCTGATCCGGTAGAGGTCGTCGCCTCGCTTCTCGATATTGTAGGGCGGGTAGGACAGCGAGCCGTCGTCAAGGCGCGAGGCGGTGTCCAGAAGACGCGTCATCCGGTCGAAGCCGACGGACGAGCGGAAAAGCGGAGTCAGGTCGAACGTACGCATGGATATCCTCCTTTGAGCGATACCGTCGCTGGAGGGGCCCGCCACCATGGCCAAGCCCCCGTTTCGTCATGCCGGACCCGTCATCGGCGTCCGGCTGATCTCATTTGGTGAACCCCCATATCGGCGTCAAGAGGCCCGCTTTCGGAATGAAAGAAGGGTCGCCGCTGAAACCGGTCCCCTCCATCCTTCGTTAATCAGCCGGAGGTAGCGTCGGCTCATAACAAGCACCGCGTTCGCTCTCGCGCCCGATCCTCTCCCGAAAGGGGAGCCCAGAATGTGACCGAACTCGTCGCCACGACGGCGTTCTTCAACAAGACCTACGAGGAGGCGCTCGGCCTGCTGATCGAGGCGCGGAACTACATCGCCTATCAGGAGGCGGCGGACATGCGCGACCTGTCCTCCGATTTGCGCCTGATCGTCAGCCAGGAGAACATGCGCGTCACCTGCCGGCTGACCCAGGTGATGGCCTGGATGCTGTGCCAGCGGGCGGTGCAGACCGGCGAGATGACTCGCGAACGGGCGCTGTCCGACGAATTCGCGATCGGCGGCGAGGAAGTCTGCATGGACGAGACCTGGAGCGCCCGGAGCGACCTGCCCGCCGCCGTCGCCAGCCTGCTGGACCGGTCGCTCCGGCTCTATGTCCGCGTCCGCCGGCTGGACGAGATGCTCCGGCGCGCGACGGGATAGCGGAAATCAGGGCTTGAGGTCGATCGCCGCCCGATAGCTGCCGTCCATGTAGAACGGCACGGACATGTGCTCATGCACGATCTTCCATCCCCCATCCGCCTTGGCGAAGCAGAGGGTGCCGCGGACCCAGATATCGGGCCGTTCGCCGTCCGTCTTCGTCCCGCTGATCCTGTAGAAGCCGCGGGCGAAGGCGATATCGCCGCCGACCCTGACATACACGTCCCGCGCCTCCAGCCCGATCGGGCCTTGCCAGGTGGCAAACCAGCCTTCAAGCCCCTGCCGGTCGAGCGCCGCTTCGCCGGCATAGGCCAGGGGCGGCGCCAGGTCGAACGTCACCAGATCCGGCGCGTAATGGCTGAGAACGCCATCGGCGTCCTTGGCGCGGATGGCGACGATACGGTCATCGATGATCTCGCGAATCCGCAATTCATCGGAAGCGGCGATGTTCATGGCTTTCTCCCTTGGTTATGCCCAGAGGACGAACAAGGGAGCGGAAGACCGACAAGGGGGCGTAGCGTTTTTATCTCGCGCTGTCAGCGACGGCCGTCCCACAATCCCGGGACAGCCGATCGAGATGCTGGCGGATATGGGCGGCCTCCGCCGCATTGTTCGCCAGCGCGATGGCGCGGTCGAAGGCGTTCCGCGCCTCTCTCGGGCGGTCGAGCTGCATCAGCAGCGCGCCCTTGACGCCGAAGAAGTTGAAATAGCCCGACAGGCGCGGGGCCAGCGGCTCTATCATCTCAAGCGCCACGGCAGGGCCCTGGAGCTTCGAGACGGCCACCGCGCGGTTGAGCGTGACGACCGGCGAGGGCTGCAGGCGTTCCAGCGTCGCGTAGAGCAGGTCGATCTGCGCCCAGTCGGTGTCCTCCGGCCGGGCGGCGCGGGCATGCAGCGCGGCGATTGCCGCCTGCACCTGATAGGGACCGGGGCGGCGATGGCGCATCGCCTTGTCGATCAGGGCCATCCCCTCGACGATCATCTTCCGGTCCCAGAGCGTCCGGTCCTGATCGTCCAGCAGCACGATCTGGCCGCCGGCGTCGAACCGCGCTGCCATGCGGGCGTGCTGGAGCAGCATCAGGGCGGCCAGGCCCATGATCTCCGGCTCCGTCTGGAAAAGCCGCAGCAGCAGGCGGGCCAGCCGGATCGCCTCATCGCAGAGCCGGCCGCGCACCTCGGCCGCGTCGCCGGTCGCGGAATAGCCCTCGTTGAAGACGAGATAGATCATCGCCGCGACCACGCCCAGCCGTTCGGACCGTTCGACCGGCCCCGGCGTCTCGAAAGCGACTTCCGCGCCGGCGATGCGGCCCTTGGCGCGGGTGATGCGCTGCTCCATCGCGCTTTCACCGACGAGGAAGGCGCGCGCTATCTGCTTCACCGACAGGCCGGAAACGATGCGCAGCGCCAGCGCGATCTGCTGGGTGGCCGGCAGTTCGGGATGGCAGCAGATGAACAGCAGGCGCAGCACGTCGTCCCGGTAATCCGCCCCGTCCAGGCTTTCGGCCAGCGCGGCCTCCGCATCCTCCAGATCCGACAGCAGTTCCTCCGCCGGCAGCGCCTCCTGCCGGCCCCGGCGCCGGACGGAATCGATGGCGGCATTCCGCCCGACCATGATCAGCCAGGCTGCCGGATCGCGCGGCGGACCGTTGCGGGGCCAGTTTTTCAAGGCCCGTAGGCAGGCGTCCTGGAAGGCTTCCTCCGCTATGTCCAGGTCGCGGAAGTAGCGCAGGAGCGCGCCGACCGCCTGGGGGCGGGCGGAGGTCAGAGCCGCGTCGATCCAGGCGATGTCCGTCATGTGGCGACTTCTCCGGGCCGGAAGACAGCGAGCGGACGAACCTCGTGAGCGCCGGCCGAGCCGCTCGCCTGTCCAAGCTCGCTCGCGACCTCGATGGCATGTTCGAGCGAATCGCAGTCGATCACGTAGAAGCCCAGAAGCTGTTCCTTGGTCTCGGCGAACGGGCCGTCGATCACCAGCGGCTCCCGGCCCTTCCGGACGGTGGTCGCCGCGGTCGTCGGCAGCAGCCGCGCGACCGGGCCCAGTCGGCCCTGGTCCGCCAGCTTCCGCTGGACCGCGCCCAGCCTTTCCATGACGGCCGCGTCCTCCTCCTTCGTCCAGGAGCCAACGACGTCTTCGGAATCGTAGCAGAGGATGGCGTAGAGCATGTTCGTTCGTTCCCGATCTTTCCCAAGGACGAACGAGTATGCCCGGTGCCGACAGGGCGGCAAATATTTCGAAGGAGCTCGACTCCGCAAATTTTACCCGGACGATATTGACGTTTTATATTTACCCGGGTAAAAGTCGGTCCGACGAAATATGAAGGAAAGCGGAGCCATGGATCTTTCATCGACATATACGGCCTTTGAAGGCGACCGCCGGATCGTCGCCGGCCGCCTTCAGGATGTCGCCCTGGCGTTAAGGAAAGTCATGGAGCGCGCAGACCACGGCGCGGTGCTGACGTTCGATGACAACACCGGCCGGTCGGTCGATTTCGATCTGCGCGGCACGGACGAAGAGGTGATCGAGAGATTCTCCCAGGCCGGCGGCAAGGAGCCGCCGCCCCGTTCGCCGGGTCGCCCGAAATTGGGCGTCGTTGCACGGGAAGTCACGTTGCTGCCCCGCCATTGGGACTGGCTGGCCAGCCAACCCGGCGGCGCGTCCGCGACCCTTCGTCGGCTGGTCGAAACCGCACGCGCGGCCGGCGGCGGCCAGGACAGGGCGAGGCGGGCCATGGAAGCCTCCGACCGTTTCATGTCCGCGATGGCCGGCAACCGACCCGGTTACGAAGAAGCGGCCCGCGCGCTCTATGCCGGCGACGGGATGAGGTTCGATGAGCTGTTGGCGGCGTGGCCAACGGACGTCCGCGATCACGCGCGGGCGCTGGCCGCACCGGCCTTCACGGGTGGAATGGACGACCGGTAGCGACGACTGCGTCGTCCAGGGGGGTTACCCCCACCCCGGCCCTCCCCCGCAAGCGGGAGAGGGAGTTCAGCGGAGCCAAATAGCCCCCTCTCCTGCCTTGCGGGAGAGGGGGTTGGGGGTGAGGGTGGTTTCCCTATTGCGCCGTCCAGCCGCCGTCGATGGGGAGGGAGGCGCCGGTGATCTGGTCGGCGGCGCTGCCGGAGAGGAAGACGGCGAAGGCGCCGATCTGTTCCGGCGTGGCGAACGCCTTGGACGGCTGCTTGCCGCCCAGCAGGCGGCCGGCGGCCTCGTCGATGGAGATGCCCTCCTCCTCGGCGATCTTCTCGATCTGCTTCTCGACCAGCGGGGTGCGCACCCAGCCGGGGCAGATGGCGTTACAGGTGATGCCGCTGCCCGCCGTCTCCAGCGCGATCACCTTGGTCAGCCCGATCACGCCGTGCTTCGCGGCCACATAGGCCGATTTCTCGGGGCTGGCGACCAACCCGTGAGCCGAGGCGGTGTTGATGATCCGGCCCCAGCCTTTCTTGCGCATCGACGGCAGGACAGCCCGCGAGGCGTGGAAGACGGAGGATAGGTTGATGGCGATGATCGCGTCCCATTTGGAGGGCGGGAATTCCTCCACCGGCGCGGTGTGCTGGATGCCGGCATTGTTGACCAGTATGTCGACGCCGCCCATCTCCTCCGCCGCCGAGATCATCGAGGCGATCGCTTCCGGCTGGGTCATGTCCGCGCCGTTGTAGCGCGCCTTCACGCCGAACTCCGATTCGATCGCGCGCTTGGCGTCATCGATCTCCGTGGCGTCGCCGAAGCCGTTCAGGATAATGTCGGCCCCGGCTTCCGCAAGCGATCGGGCGATGCCGAGACCGATGCCGCTGGTCGAGCCGGTGACGAGGGCGACCTTGCCTTTGAGCATGGGGATTCCTTGATGTCGGGGGAGTCGGAAGAGAGGGCGAAGCGGGTCAGGATTTGAAGAACGCGTCGGCGGCCGATCGGTGCCCTTGCTTCTTCGCGATCTCCGCCCGCGCCCGTTCGATCTCCGCCTCCAGGGCGGCGATATAGTCGTTCAGCTCCTCCACCGAATGGCGGTCGAGCGGCTTGGGCGCCTTAGGCTTCTGGCGCGGCTCCAGATCGTCGAAATCCATGGGTCCTGCTCCGGCTTCCTTGTCAGTCTGGGCGACGGCCGCTACACCTTCAAGGGTCTTTCCGCCCTCCGACGCCGGAGTCCGACGCCATGGCCTCTCCCCTCCCCTCCACGATGACCGCGATCGAGATCGCCGAATATGGCGGTCCGGAAGCCCTCCGCCCGACCGAAGCGCCGGTGCCCGAGCCGGGGGAGAACGAGGTGCTGATCGAGGTGGAGGCCGCTGGCATCAACCGGCCGGACGTGCTGCAGCGCAAGGGCCTCTACCCGCCGCCGCCGGGCGCCAGCCCTCTGCCGGGGCTGGAGGTCGCCGGGCGGATCGTCAGGCTGGGCATGGGCGTCCGGCACCTGAAGGAGGGGCAGGAGGTCTGCGCGCTGGTGTCCGGCGGCGGCTACGCGCCCTATTGCGTCGCCCCCGCGCCGCAGACCCTGCCCGTCCCGAAGGGCCTTTCCATGGTCGAGGCCGCGGCGGTGCCAGAGACCTACTTCACCGTCTGGGCGAACGTGTTCGACCGGGGGCGGCTGAAGGAGGGGGAGAGTTTCCTGGTCCATGGCGGGACGAGCGGCATCGGCACCACGGCGATCCAGCTCGCCAAGACCTTCGGGGCGACCGTCTTCGCCACCGCCGGCGGGCCGGCGAAATGCCGGGCCTGCGAGGAGCTGGGGGCCGACCGCGCCATCGACTACAAGGCGGAGGATTTCGTCCAGGCTGTCAAGGCAGCAACCGGCGACAGGGGCGTCGATCTGATCCTGGACATGGTCGGCGGCGACTACCTGCCGCGCAATATCGAGGCGCTGGCGACCGAGGGGCGGCATGTCTCCATCGCCTTCATGAGGGGGCCGAAGGCGGAGATCAACATCCAGAAGATCATGGCCAAGCGGCTGACGCTGACCGGCACCACGCTGCGGGCGCGCACCGTCGCGCAGAAGGGCGCGATCGCACAGACGCTGCAGCAGAAGGTCTGGCCGCTGCTGGAGAGCCGGAAGGTCCGGCCGCTGATCCACCAGACCTTCCCGCTGGAACAGGCGGCGGACGCCCAGGCGCTGATGGAATCCAGCACGCATGTCGGAAAGATCGTGCTGACGATGCCCCGTTGAAGGGCTGGTAGTCTCTCGGTTTAAATTTCTGAAGTGGCTGGGAAGAGGTCGGTCCGCTTCCGGAGAAAACTCAGCGAAGGCTGACCTTCAGAGTCCTCCCCACCTCGCCGCTTGTCGCAAAAGTCGGCAGCGACCCGCGATCTTTCGCGAGCGACTTTCGCGACCGCATTTCCGTTGGATATTCAAGAACGCTCCGACTGACGCGAATGTCAGGATTTTTGCGAAACTCACGAGCGCCTGGCGTCCGTTTGGATGAGCAATCCAAGCCCGGCAAGTAGCTACAAAACATCATATGTGCTAATGTGGGTTTGTGGGAATCTGAGGGAGTTGTCACATGAGCCGCCTAACCATCGACATAACCGATCAGCAGCATCAAAGCCTGAAGGCGTTGGCCGCCTTGCAAGGCAAGACGATCAAACAATACACACTCGAACGGTTGTTCCCCGACGTTCCCGATAGCGATCAGGCATGGCAGGAACTGAAAACCCTGTTGGGTACGCGTATCAATGAGGGGATGGCGGGGAAGGTGTCCGGTAAGAGCATCGGCGAAATTCTCGGCGAAGAACTTACCGAGGGCGGTCGTCCTTGATCGACTATGTACTGACGGATGCGGCCGAAGCCGATTTGCGAGGGATTATCCGCTACACGCGCAAGCAATGGGGCCTTACACAGGTGCGCAGCTACATCACCACGCTGGAACAAGGCATTGCGCACCTCGCCGCCGGTCAAGGCCCTTTCAAGGACATGAGCGCGCTCTTCCCGGCGCTGCGCATGGCGCATTGTGAACGTCACTACGTGTTTTGCCTGCCGCGTGAAGGTGCGCCCGCGTTGATCGTGGCGATTTTTCATGAGCGTATGGACTTGATAACGCGACTAGCCGACCGGCTGAATGAGTGAGGAGTTACGCGACAACCCGTTGCTCTGGTCATCCGCGAGCAAGATTGCCGCCCATTACTGGCGCAAATCCGAAGCGATCTTCTAACGTGACGCTCCGGACGCCATGTTTATTTTCCGAATTAGTGTTTGGAGACGCGGTAGCGGACATGGGTCGCCATCGGCCCATCGGTCGAGTAGATCTTCTCGAGCAAGATCGGCCCTTTGAAGTTATCGAACAGTCGAATTCCGCTGCCGATAAGGCTCGGTGCGAGATGAACCACAACTTCGTCGACCACACCGGCGTCCAATGCCTGCTGGGAGGGCGATGCGCCGCTGATGACGACGTCCTTGTCTCCGGCCGCCGCCTTCGCCTGGCAGACGGCGCTCTCGATGCCGTCGGTGACGAAGGTAATCCTGGAATCGCCCTTCGGTACCGTTTCAGGCGCCGGCGGTTCGTGGGTGAGGATGAAGAGCGGAACGCCCTTCAGCGGATGCGAGCCGCCCCAGCCATTGGTGATGTCGTAGGTTCGCCGGCCAAAAATGTAGGCGCCGGACTGGGCATACATGCGGTCGACCTCAGCCTTGTTGGCGCCGCCTTCCTCCCTGGCTCTCGAAAGCCAGCCGAAGACATGCTTGATGCCGTCCCGGCCGTTGGGAAACTCTTCTCCGTCATCCGGCCCTGCGCAGAAACCGTCGAGCGACATGCTCATTTCGATGATGACTTTAGCCATCGTTTCTCTCCAGGTTCACTTGTTTCGCCTCAGAGGACGAACGACCGACGGATCTCACGACATGAGTTCGAATTATTCTCGGTTTGAGCTGTTCGCGTCGAAAGCCGAAATTCAAACTGAGACACTATCGAAGGGCTTTACCGTTTGCGCCGGTGCGGGTTTTCCCTATATACGGAGGGATAAGCTGACAACCTGAAGACGCCATCAGGCGCCGCGCTCCTGGAACCGGTGTTCCGGAGAGACGCGAGGGCGAAGCGGCGTCGCGTCTATTTTTCGTAGGAGAAGACCATGGCCCAGCCCCTCATGCCCAAGGCTACCGCCGTGTGGCTGGTCGAGAACACGGCCCTCACCTTCCGCCAGATCGCGGAGTTCTGCGGCCTGCACGAGTTGGAGGTGAAGGCGATCGCTGACCAGGAGGTCGCGGTCGGCATGGTCGGCATGGACCCGATCGCCAACGGCCAGTTGACGCAGGAGGAGATCGACCGCTGCTCCGGCGACCCGGCCGCGCGGCTGAAGATGGCGAAGTCCGACCTGCCGGCGCCGACATCGCGCCAGAAGGGCCCCCGCTATACGCCGGTGACCAAGCGCGGCGACAAGCCCGACGGCATCGCCTGGCTGCTGAAGCACGCGCCGGAGCTGAGCGACGCCGCCATCTCCCGCCTGATCGGCACGACCAAGCCGACGATCAACGCGATCCGCGAGAAGACCCACTGGAACGCGACCAACATAAAGACACGCAACCCGGTCCTTCTGGGCCTCTGCACCCAGAACGATTTGACCGAAGCGCTGAAGAAGGCGCGTCCCGCCGGCGCGCCCGTAACGCCGCTGCCATTGGCCGACGACCCGACCGCGGAGCATCGCCCGGTCGAGGACGAATTGCCCGCTTTCACATTCAACTGACGGGCACATTCAACTGACGGGGCAATCCCTGAAAATTAAACGGCGCGGCCCTTCAAAGGCCGCGCCGTTTTTATTTCCGGTTCCGGATTTCCGTGCTCAATGGATTGTCGCGCTCCCGCCATTGCCGTCCAGGCGGGCGATCTCATCCTTGATCTTGAGTTTCTCGCGTTTGAGCCTACCGATTTCTTCTGCGCTGGGAGAAGGGCGTAGGCCTTCCTGATGAAGTTGGGTGTCCAGGAAGGCGTGCTTGGATTTCAAAGAGTCCATACGCTCTTTCAGCGACATGCGTACCCCCATCGTTGGTCCGTCATCAAGCTGTCATCAGCTACCTTACCAGAGTTGCTGATGCCGGCATGGGGGTTCAAGCGACAAACGCCGACCCCTGTCAAAAAGCAATCTTCGGTCCGGCAATTTTAGGTAAATTGGAACTGGCGTTACAGATGCTTGTACGGAAATCAACCGTACGATATCATTCTCGTCCACAGAAACAGATGGGGGAAATCATGCCCGGGAACGCTCTTTCCGGCAGGGCTTCGAATCAACGATTCGATGCTCGCATTTCCGGTGAGACAAAGGAAATCATCGAGACGGCGGCGCGGCTTACCGGCCGGTCGATGTCGGATTTCGTGATCTCCAGCGCCCATGAAGCAGCCCGGAAAATTATCTCCGAGAATGCCATCTGGACACTGAGCCGCGCTCAAAGCCGCCTTTTCGCGGAAGCCATGCTCGACGACGGGCAACCCGGGCAAAAGCTGAACGAGGCCGCCGCCCGCTACAGGAAGGTCACGAGCAACAAAGACCGATGACGGCGGAGTACGCGTTTTCGCCTCTCGGTCCCAACCATGATCGGGCGGGGTTTTCCTGCGAAGTCGAGGAACTGAACATCTATCTGCGGCAACGGGCGGGGCAGGATGTCCGCGCCAATATCGCCGTCGTCTGGGTCATGGCCAGGCCGGAAACTCCGGAGAGCATCCTCGGCTACTACACACTTTCCAGCCTCTCCATCGAATTGACAGCGCTGACTTCGGACCTGTCGAAAAGACTGCCAAGCTATCCACGCCTTCCCGTCACCTTGCTGGGCCGGATGGCGCGTTCGAAAACGGCCGCGCGAGGATCGGGAGAAATCCTGCTGATGGACGCGCTCAGCCGGTCCTTGCAGGCGTCGCGACAGGTCGCCTCGTTCGCCGTCGTCGTGGACCCGAAGAACCAGAGGCTGGCGGACTGGTACGGACGATACGATTTCCGGCAACTGCCCAACAGCAGCCGCCTCATCCTCCCAATGAAGATGGCCGCAAAGCTGGGTTTTTGACCCCTCAACTCCCCAGATGCCGAGGCGGCTGGAATCAGCTTTCAGGCATCCTATAAATCATGCACAATCCACCTTGTTGGTCTTCCGGACTATCAAGGACCGCGGCATGCAAAGCATAACCCTTGAACAGCTTCGCGCTGCCAGCAACGCCGGGGGCGTGACCGGCGTGACCTTGAAGGGCTGCGGCGGAGCCTTCCTCGTCCTGATCGCCACCCGCAGCGGCTCGGACGCCGTGCTGGCGAAGGCTCGCAGCACCGAGCCGCGCCGCTTCGGCAATCCGGCTGCGGCATTGAACGTGCTGCGCGATATCGGCATCACAGTCGGCCGGTTCGACGCTACCGAATGGGATCCGGCCAACAAAGAGGAGAGTGCCGGCAACAGGGGCCGCGCCGAGGCGATGCGCAAGGCGCACAGGGCCGCCGCCTATTCCGAATGGCTGGTGGCGGAACTCCAGGATGCCGTCGACGACGCCCGGCCGAACCTTTCGCACGACGATGTCATGGCGGAGATGGAAGCCGACCTGGCCGCGCTGACAACCCGCCAAGGGCCGGGGCGGAAGAAACGGGCATGATCCGGCTGTCTAGGGCCGGCTGATTCGTGGCCGGAGAAAAACCGCCCTATCGGATCGAATGGCGGCCGAAAGCGCGCGAGGATCTGCGCGCCATCATCCGCCATATCGGCAGGGACAATCCTTCCAGGGCGCGATCATTCGGCGAAGAGTTGCGCGCGAAGACCGAACCCCTCGCCCGGCACCCCGAACTTGGCCGCGCCGGTGGACCGGGGATGCCGGATCATGTGCGTGTCCTGATCGCGCACCGGAATTACGTCATCTTCTACCGCGTGCAAAGCACGGCCCGCATTGTGGAGATCATCGCGGTGAAGCACGCGGCGCGGAAGATGCCGTGACGGCGGCGGCGGAAGCGCCCCCTCAATCGCCCAGATAGATGCCGAGGCCCTTGGCGGTGGTGACCAGGGGATCGCTGATCTGGACTTGCTGGTATTCCTTGATCGCCTTTTCGATCGGCACGTCGATGACCTGGCGGTTGGACCAGGCGACCATCCGGTCGTACTTGCCGTCCCGGATCAAATCCACGGCGTGGACGCCGAAGGCCGAGGCGACGAGGCGATCGCGCCAGGTGGGCATCGATCCGCGCTGGACATGGCCCAGCACCGTCACCCGCGTTTCGGCGTTGGTCGCGCCGGCGATCTTCTCGCTGAGATAGTCGCCGATGCCGCCGAACCGCTTCTCCCCGCCATGATATTCCTTCTGGCGGGCCGACCCTTCCAGCGTCTTCACGGCTTCGGAGACGACGACCAGCGCGAAGTTGCGGCCGTCCTGGCGGACCCTGCTGATCTTGGCCGCGATGCCTTCGATGGAATAGGTGAGTTCGGGGATCAGGATCACGTCGGCGCCGCCGGCGATGCCGGCATGCAGCGCGATATGGCCCGCATCGCGGCCCATCACCTCAAGCACCATCACGCGGGCGTGGCTGGCGGCGGTGGGCTGCAGGCGGTCCAGCGCCTCCGTCGCGACGGCGACCGCCGTGTCGAAGCCGACCGCGACCTCCGTCAGGCCGACGTCATTGTCGATGGTCTTCGGGATGCCGACGAGGTTGATGCCGCCCTGCTGGGCCAGCTTGCGCAGGATGGCGAAGCTGCCGTCGCCGCCGATGCCGATCAGCGCGTCCAGCCCCAGCTCGCGGCAGCCGCCGATGATCTCCTCCGACCGGTCCTTGATCGAGCCGTCGGCCATCGGGAAGGCGAAGGGGTTGCCCTTGTTGGTCGTGCCCAGGATGGTGCCGCCCTGCCGCAGCACGTTGCCGGTATAATCCTCCGGCCTCAGCACCTCGTACTGGAGCGGACGGGAGAGGAGACCCATGGTCCCCTCCTTGATCCCGATCACCGTCCACCCCAGCTCCGCCGCCCGGAACACCACGGCCCTGATCGCGGCGTTGAGACCCGCGCAGTCGCCGCCGCTGGTCAGGATGCCGATTCGCTTCTCGCCTGCCATATTATTTTCGTCTCGATGTTGGGGGGAGAACAAAACGGCGCGTAGTGTTACCAGATCGGAAATCTCCCGCAACCCGCGCGATGCGCGGACCACCCGCGCACGGGACGTTTTTGCCCCGGCGGCAAAGTTGCTATACTCCCGCCCGATCTGGAGGGGCATCCTTGGACACCAGCCTGAACGACGACACCGAAAGCCTGCGCGAGCGACTGACGAGCCTGCGGGAGGAGCATCGCGACCTGGACGACGTCATCGACCGGCTGGCCGAGGGCGGTCCGGTCAACCAGCTTCAAATCCAGCGGCTGAAGAAGCGCAAGCTGGCGCTGAAGGACCAGATCACGCGGCTGGAGAGCCGGCTGTTGCCGGACATCATCGCCTGACGTTGCCGCGCCTTCAGCCGGTCCGCGCGCTTCGCTTCTGCTGATACATCGCGGCGTCGGCCGCCTGGAGGACCGCCTGCGGTTCGCCCGGCCCCTGGAAGGCGTAGGCGCCGATGGAAACGGACACGCTTATCGGCTGACCTTCATAGGTGGCGGGAGCGGCTTCGATCAGCGAGCGCAGCTTCTCCCCCTTCGCCACCGCGTTCTCCTGATCCGCCTGGGCCAGCAGGACGCCGAATTCGTCGCCGCCGAGCCGCCCGACCACGTCGGTCGCGCGGACATTGTCGACCAGCACTTGCGCGACATGGCTGAGCGCGGCGTCGCCCGCGCCGTGGCCGAGGCCGTCATTGATCTCCTTCATGCCGTTCACGTCGAGGAACAGCACGCTGGAGGGCGAGCCGTAACGCTGGGCGAAGGCCATCATACGCGACAGCTCGCGCACGAAGGCACGGCGGTTCAGCACCGGCGTCAGCGAATCCTCGTCGGCCAGCCGCTCCAGGTAGGCGATGCGCTGGTCCTTGCCGGCGTTGTCCGTATTGAGGCGGTCGACCTCCTCGATCAGCTTCGACAGGCCGCGCTTCACGTTTTCCGTCAGTTCCCCGTCGGTGATGCCCAGGAATTGCGCGACGTCGGCGACGGTCCGGCGCGGGAGGGGCCCGTCGACCTGCTTCGCCACCCTGGCGGCGACGCCGTTCCGGGCGCGGACGGCGACCGTCGACTTCCTGTCGTTGGTGATCTTCATGATGGTCCCGAACTATCCCTGCATGGCGTTCGCGCCTTCCCAATAGCGGAGACGCGAGGGAAGTACATCGCAAAAAGATCAAAAACTTGCTAACGCGGAAAGGTCGCCCGTCTTGCCTGCGCGGCCGCCGTGCCTATACTCCGCGCTTTCCTATGAGCCGGCAGGCGCCGGACGATACTGCGGAAGCTGTTCATGTCATCTATTTCCCCAGAGCCTCCCGTCTCCGTCGGCCTCATCATGGGCAGCCAGTCGGACTGGGAAACCATGCGCCACGCGGCCGAGACGCTGGAGACGCTGGGGATCGGCTTCGAGGCCCGCATCGTCTCCGCCCACCGGACGCCAGAGAGGCTCTATGACTACGCCCGCACGGCGCGCGAGCGCGGGCTGAAGATCGTCATCGCCGGGGCCGGCGGGGCCGCGCACCTTCCCGGCATGGCCGCCGCCATGACGCCGTTGCCGGTGCTGGGCGTGCCGGTGGAAAGCCGGGCGCTGAAGGGGCAGGACAGCCTGCTGTCCATCGTCCAGATGCCGGCCGGTGTGCCGGTAGGCACGCTCGCCATCGGCCGCGCCGGCGCGGTGAACGCGGCGCTTCTCGCCGGCTCCATCCTGGCGCTGGGCGATCCGGCCGTGGCCGGAGCGCTGGATTCTTACCGGGCCCGCCAGACCGAAAGCGTGGCGGAGGTCCCGAAGAATGACTGACGCCGCGAACCGCCCGCTACCGGCCGGCCCCCTGCCTCCTGGAAGCGTCATCGGGATGCTGGGCGGCGGGCAGCTTGGCCGCATGACGGCGCTGGCCGCAGCAAAGCTGGGCTACCGCACCCATGTCTTCTGCCCCGATCAGGACAGCCCCTGCGCGCAGGTCACCGACCGGGCGACCCTTTCCTCCTATGGCGACGAGGCGGCGCTGGAAGCCTTCGCCCGGTCGGTCGACGTGATCAGCTTCGAATTCGAGAACATCCCCCACGACACCGTCGCCTTCCTGGCGGAGCGTGCGACGGTACGGCCGGGGGCGAAGGCGCTGGCGGTGTGCCAGGACCGGCTGGCGGAGAAGGATTTCGTCACAGCGCAGGGCATCGGGACCGCGCCCTACAGCGCCGTTCCGACCGAGGCGGCGCTGGAAGCGGCGGTGATGGCGATCGGGCTGCCCGCGATTCTAAAAACCACGCGCGACGGCTATGACGGCAAGGCCCAGACCCGGCTGGACCAGATGAGGGATTCCGGCGGCGCATGGGAGAAGATCGGCGGCAAGCCGGCGGTGCTGGAGGGATTCGTCGATTTCGCGATGGAGGTCTCCGTCATCGCGGCGCGCGGCGCGGACGGCGCGGTCGTATGCTATCCGGCGGTCGAGAACCGGCACCGCGACCATATCCTTTCCCAGACCATCGCCCCGGCCCCGATCACGCCCGCTTTGGCGGCGGAGGCGGAGCGGATCGCCCGGACGCTGGCCGAGGCGCTGGATCTGGTGGGGCTTCTGGCGGTGGAGATGTTCGTCACGCTGGACGGCCGCGTGCTGGTCAACGAACTGGCCCCCCGGCCGCACAATTCAGGCCACTGGACGATGGACGCCTGCGCGACCGACCAGTTCGAGCAGTTCGTCCGCGCGATCTGCGGCCTGCCGCTGGGCGGCACGGAACGGGTTGCCGACGCCGTGATGACCAATTTGATCGGCGACGATGTGCTGGAGGTCCCGGCGATCCTGGCGGAGCCGGGGGCGCGGCTGCATCTCTACGGCAAGGCGGAGGCCCGCCCCGGCCGGAAGATGGGCCATGTCAATCGGCTGATCCCGCGGGCATCCTGACGGCCCGCCGGCCGCCGAGGGCGGAAAGGATTATCCCGACAAGGATCAGGCCCGCCCCCAGCAAATGGTAGGCGAAGATGCGCTCCCCCAGGAAGAGGAGCGCCAGCGTCGTGGCGAAGACCGGCATCAGATGGATGGAAAGCCCGGTCGTTGTCGCGCCGATCAACTGCACGCAGCGGTTCCAGCAGATGAAGGCCAGCACGCTGGCGAACAGCCCGATATAGAACACCACCACGAGCGCCATCGGATCGGTCGGCATCACCGCGCCCGAGCGCCATTCCCACAGCCAGAACGGCGTCAGAACCACGAGACCGAAGATGATGGTCGCGGCGAGGAACACCGGCGGCTCCAGCTCCTTCGGCTTGAAGCGCAGGATCGCGGAATAGAGCGCCCAGTCGAAGACGGCGGCCAGGATCCACAGATCGCCCGGCTGGAAGGCGAGCGTCCGGAAGGTCGCCAGATCGCCGCGCGCGACGATCCAGAGGACGCCGGCGACCGACAGGGCGATGCCGGCAATCTGCGCCTTCGCCACGCGTTCCCGCGCCACCGCCCAGACGAAGAGCGGGATCAGGATCGGGATGGCGGAATTGACGACGGCGGCATTGACCGTGGGCGTGGTCTGGAGCGCGATATAGATGAAGGCGTTGTAGCCCGCGACGCCGAGCGCGCCGAACAGCAGCAGCAGTTTCCAGTCCCGCGCCAGCACGGACCGCTGCCGCCAGAGCGGCCGGGCAACGAAGGGCGCGAGGATGATAAGCGCCAGCACCCAGCGCCAGAAGGCCAGCGAGACCGGCGGAAAGACATCGTTGAGCCCGCGCCCCAGCACAAAGTTCCCCGACCAGAAGAGCGGCGGCAGGAACAGGAGGATGTAGGGCGACGCCCACAGGCGCGCCAGCGGCGCGGAAAGCCATCGTGCGATCATCCCGCCATCTAGCGCGAAGCGTGCAGCCCTGTCTTCGCCGGGATTGTGCCGGGACAATCCGGGCTGCCCAATCGGCCGCCGATATGCTACTAGCCCCACGCGCGCGAGCGCGCCCATTCATCAGTCCGCCGGAGAACCAGCACCCATGGCCGACAAGCCGTCCGTCCGCATCGAAACCGACAGTCTGGGGGAGATGGAAGTCCCCGGCGACCGCTATTGGGGCGCGCAGACCCAGCGGTCGCTGCAGAATTTCAGGATCGGGGGCGAGCGGATGCCCCAGCCGCTGGTGCGCGCGCTGGGCATCCAGAAGAAGGCGGCGGCGCGGGTCAACATGGCGTTGGGCGTGCTGGACCCGCGCCTGGGCAACGCCATGGTCGCGGCGGCGGAGGAGGTGATCGACGGCACGCTGGCCGATCATTTCCCGCTGGTCGTCTGGCAGACCGGATCGGGCACCCAGACCAACATGAACGCCAACGAGGTCATCTCCAACCGCGCGATCGAGATGCTGGAGGGGGAGATCGGGTCGAAGTCGCCGGTCCATCCCAACGACCATGTCAATATGGGCCAGTCGTCCAACGACACGTTCCCGACGGTGATGCACATCGCGGCGGTGGAGCAAATCGAGCACGAGCTGGTGCCGTCGCTGGAGCACCTGCATGCGGCGCTGGACGCCAAGGCAGAGGAGTTCGCGGAGATCGTGAAGATCGGCCGCACCCATCTCCAGGACGCGACGCCGCTGACGCTGGGGCAGGAATTCTCCGGCTACGCCACGCAGGTGAAGTACGGCATCGAGCGCGTGCGGACCGCCTTGCCCCGTCTTCTGCAACTGGCGCAGGGCGGTACGGCCGTCGGCACGGGGCTGAACGCCAAGGTGGGCTTCGCGGAGAAGTTCGCGGCGGAGGTCGCCGACATCACCGGCTTCCCCTTCGTCACGGCGGAGAACAAGTTCGAGGCGCTGGCCGCCCATGACGCCATCGTGGAGGCGTCCGGCGCGACCAACACGATCGCCGCCAGCTTCATGAAGATCGCTAACGACATCCGCATGCTGGGCTCCGGCCCGCGCTGCGGGATCGGGGAGTTGCTGCTGCCGGAGAACGAGCCCGGATCGTCGATCATGCCGGGCAAGGTCAACCCGACCCAGTCGGAGGCTATGACGATGGTGGCCGCCCAGGTGATCGGCAACCACACCGCCGTCACCGTGGCCGGCGCGACCGGCCATTTCGAGCTGAACGTGTTCAAGCCGGTGATGATCTACAATCTGCTGCAATCGATCCGCCTGCTGGCCGATTCCGCCCGCAGCTTCGCCGACAATTGCGTCGTCGGCATCAAGGCCAACCGGCCGCGCATCGACCAGCTTCTGCATGAAAGCCTGATGCTGGTGACCGCGCTGAATCCGCATATCGGCTACGACAACGCCGCCAAGGCGGCCAAGAAGGCCCATGCCGAGGGCACGACCCTGAAGCAGGCGGCCCTGTCGCTGGGCCTGCTGACCGAAGAGCAGTTCGACGAATGGGTCCGGCCGGAGAACATGGTCGGGCCGAGGGCGTAAGTTCACCCTCTCCCCTTGTGGGAGAGGGAGGGGCCCGCGAAGCGGGAGGGTGAGGGGACTTAAAAACCAACTCCCCCTCACCCAACCCTCTCCCACGAGGGGAGAGGGCTAACAGGGGGAGCAATGGGTGGTTGACGCCTCCGTCAAACGATCCGTCACCATTGCGGGGCATCGGACCAGCATATCGCTGGAGCCGGAGTTCTGGGCCGCGCTGAGGGCGATCGCGGAGCGGCGGGGGCAGTCGCTGAACCAGCTTGTCGAGGCGATCGACGCCGACCGGGACCGCAACCTTTCCAGCGCGATTCGCGTCTTCGTGCTGCTGGAGGCGCAACAGCGGCCTAGCGATCTTTCGATCCAACCTCCTGATAACTCATAATATTCCATAATTGCGATTGACGCCGATCCGGCGGAAGGCCAGCGTTTTCGCGGAAACGGGGCCTGCCGCCCCCGGCCAGCAGGGCTTTCGCGCCGGAGCGGCCTTGATCTTGGGTCCCACCAACAAGGGGGACGAAGGATGAGTCAGGCGGATAAGGGTTCTGGCGTCCAGTACCGGAAGGTGGACGCCACCTATTTCGAGGGCCGGAGCCTGCGCAAGCATGCCCGCGTCTGGTCGCTTTGGGCGCTGGGCGTCGGCGCCGTCATCTCCGGCCATTTCTCCGGCTGGAATTTCGGGCTGGGGGCCGGCGGATTCGGCGGCATGTTCGTCGCCACGCTTCTGATCATGACCATGTATCTGGGCCTCTGCTTCAGCCTGGCGGAGATGTCCCCGGCCCTGCCCCATACGGGCGGCGCCTATTCCTTCGCCCGCACCGCGATGGGGCCGTGGGGCGGCTTCGTCACCGGCCTGGCGGAGAACATCGAGTATGTGCTGACGCCCGCCGTCATCGTCTTCTTCATCAGCTCATATCTGGGCGGGATATTCGAGACGGGAACAGCCTTCATGCCGATCTGGTGGATCGCCGGTTATATCGTGTTCGTGGGGCTGAACCTGATCGGCGTGGAGATGTCGTTCCGCTTCTCAGTGATCGTCACGCTGGCGGCGCTGGCGGTGCTGGCGATCTTCTGGGTCAGCGCGATCCCCAGCTTCGACTTCAGCCGCTGGGCGCTCAATATCGGCGTCGGCCCGGACGGGGCGGCCGTGGAACTGCCGGAAGGCGGCGGACCGCTGTTCCCGTTCGGCTGGTCGGGCGCGCTGGCCGCCCTGCCCTTCGCGGTCTGGCTGTTCCTGGCGATCGAGCAGCTTCCGCTGGCGGCGGAGGAAAGCCACGACCCGAAGCGCGACATGCCCAGGGGGCTGCTGCTGGGCATCGCCACGCTGATCTTCTCAGCCTACATGATCCTGTTCCTGAACACCGGCATCGGCCCCGGCGCCTACGGCCTGTCGACCTCCGGCGAACCGCTGCTGGACGGATTCAGGACCATCTACGGGGCGGATATCGCCAAGCTGCTGGCCCTGGCCGCCGTCATCGGGCTGATCGCCAGCTTCCACACCATCATCTTCGCCTATGGGCGGCAGATCTATTCGCTGTCCCGCGCGGGCTATTTCCCGCATGTCCTGTCGGTCACCCATGGCACCCGGAAGACGCCGCATATCGCGCTGATCACCGGCGCGGTCATGGGCTTCACGGTCATGATGATCATCTGGATCGTGCGGGGTTCGGAGGCCGGTTCGGCGCTGATCGGCGGCACGCTGCTGAACATGGCGGTGTTCGGGGCGATGCTGTCCTACATCATGCAGGCGGCGTCCTTCATCCGCCTGCGGACCCGCTACCCACATATCGAGCGGCCCTACCGGTCGCCGCTGGGAATTCCGGGAGCGGTGGTGACGATCGTGATCGCGGCCGTGACCATCTACTACCAGCTCCAGGACCCGGTCTACCGCAACGGCGTCTACGGCGCCGCCATCTGGTACGCGGCGGGGGTCGCCTATTTCGCGATCGCCGGACGGCACAAGCTGGTCCTGTCGCCGGAAGAGGAATTCGCGCTGGAGCAGGAGACCAAGGCCACCGCCGGACGGCCCGCGGTCGGCGCGGCCGACTAGCCGTCAGCCGGTTCCGGAACGGCGCCCTCCGTCCCGGCCGGGGCGGGGGGCGTTTCCGGATCGTTTTCCGGAGCGGCCGGCTCCGTTATGGCCTCCGCCAGCCGGTCGGCCATGTAGCTCTGCAACGCGTCGATCTCCGGCCGGGAACGGGGAGCGTCCAGCGAGCCGACATAGTGGATTGTGAAGGGCGGGGCGTCGGGGTGGGCGTGCAGGCTGTAGCTGACCGCCATATCCATCCGGCCGCGCGCCAGGTCGATCTCGCCTTCGCCCTCTCCCACCCCGGCCTCCGCGACCAGGCGGAAATCGTCCGTCCGCGCCATCCCTTCCTCCACCTCGAAGGTGGCGTTCAGCGCCGCGAAGGGTGTCCGGCCACCCGAGAGCGCCTCCCTGACAAGGGCGAGGAATTCGGTCGGGCCCGCCGGCTCCTCCAGCGCCGCCGACATGGCGGTGAGATCGAAGCCGCGCGCCGTCCCGTCGCGGACCGCGACCAGCCCCTCGCCGGAGAGGGTGGCCGCGATGCGGGCCGGAGTCGTCCCCTGGCCGCTCAGTGCAGCGCCGAAATCGAGCGTTCCGTCCAGCCCCGGCTCCTCCGCCAGCCCGCCGAGGACGGCGGCGAGATCCGCGCCCACGAGGTCGATGGTGGCGTTCATCTCCGGGGGCTGCCCCTCCCGCGCGACGATCGCGCCTTCCAGCCCCAGCGCGCCGCCATGGATCTGGCCGGTGAGGCGGTCGAGCGTCAGCCGGGAATCGTCGAGCGACGCCCGGAGGGTCGGGTCGGCGATGGTCAGCCCGCCGGCGGTGAGCGTGTTCGCGGTCAGCGCCAGCGTGCCGTCGATCGCGGCCAGCCCGTGGAGCGGCAGGGGCGCGTCGGACCAGAACGCGCCGGGCCGCGGCGGCCGGGCCGATCCGGCCGGCAGCAGGGCGGCAAGATCGACGCTGTCGGCCCTGAGATCTGCGGCGATGAACGGCCGTTCCTCCCCCGCCCGCCAATCGACCGTGCCCGCGACCGTCATGGCCCCGATCGTCCCCTGGAGGTTCCGGAAGGCGAGGTCGCGCGGCGTTCCGGCAATCTCCGCATAGATGTCCAGGCCGCCCTCCAGCCCTTGGGGCCGGTAGCCGCCGCCCAGCAGCCCCAGCAACCGGGCGGCGTCCGGATGGGTGGCGCGGACCGCCAGATCGTAGGCCGGCTGCTCCCCCGCCGGTTCCGTCACCGCGCCGCCCAGCGCCAGCGCGCCGCCGGCGATGTCGGCGTCGAGTTGAAGCTCCAGCCGGTCGACGCCGCCCCTGACACGCCCGGTCAAATCGATGTCGCCCAGTTCTCCGGCGGCGACGGGCGGCGCCCAGCCCAGCAGTTCGAACAGGTCGGCGGGCGCTTCGGTGGATAGATTGAGGGAGAGGTCCGCGTTCGACACCGGGTCCAGCGACGGCAGGGTTCCCGTCACCGCAAGCGACGCGCCCGCGGCATCTTCCACCCCCGCATGGCGCAGGGTGAGGCCGCCGCCCTGGAGCGTCCCGTCGAGCCGGAGGCCGGAGAAGGTCCGGCCGCCGACGGTCAGGCGGCCGATCGCGGCGTCGACATTGGCGTCGAAGGTCCCCGCCGCCTCGATCCATCGCGGGAGGATTCCGGATTCCAGGAGCGTCCCAAGAGTCGCGTCCGACGCGCCGGTTCCCAGATAGCCGTCCAGATCCAGCCGGTCGATTTCGACCCGCAATCCCAATCCGGGACGCCCCCGGTCGATGAAGGCGAGCCCGCCGGTGACGGCAGCGCCGTCGATCCGCAAATCGACTCCGGTAACCTGAAACTCCCGCGCGGTGCCGGTCACGGTCGCTTTGCCGTCGAAGCCGCGCAGGCGGTTGCTGGGCACCTGTTCCAGATTCCATCCGGCCCAGGTGAGCAGCCGGCGCAGATCGCTGGAGGTCGCGTCCAGCGTCAGATCGGCAAACGGGAGTCCTTCCTCCGTCCGGACAGTGCCCACCGCCGACGCCTGCGTGCCGCCGGGAAGCTGGCCGGTCAGCCGGCTGATGGCGACGACGCCATCCTCCATCATCCCGATCAATTGCAGGTCGCGGATCAGGTCGCCGCGCCAGGTCAGCGCCTCCACCGACAAATCGACCGTGGCGACGGCGTCGCGCGGGAATCCCGCCCCTTCCGTGCGGAGCCAGGCGAGGAAATCGAATTCCCTGACGGCGTCCGGCAGCCAGCCATCGAGATCCAGCCGGTTGGCGGTCAGCGCCAGATCGACGCGCGGCGACGGCCCCAGGACAATGTTGAGCGCGCCGGCGGCGCGGGCGTCGCCCACCGTCAGCGCCAGATCGTTGAGGTCTATGCCCTCCGGCGCGGCCGTCAGCGCGGCGGAAATGTTGAAGGGCGCACGGGCGGCGGGCGGTGGAGACCAGCCGGAATAGAGCGTGCCGAGCGCGGAGGCGAGATCGCCGCCGCTGGCGGTCACGTCGCCCTGGGCGCGAAACAGGCCGGGGAAAACGGTGCCGGCGAACCGCGCTTCGCCGGCCACGCCGTCCATACCCAGCACCATGTTGACCTGCGCGTTCCCCGCCTGGCCCAGCCGCCCGGCTGTCAAATCGACAGTCACCGACCGGCCGTGCAACCCGGCGCTGCCGATAAGCTGGTAGGGGCCTTCCAGGCTGGCGGCGGAAAGCTGGGCGAAGATGGAATCGACCCGCACCTCACGGTCGGCGACGGCGTCGCGCCAGATGATCGTCCCGTTCTCTATGCTGACACGATCCAGCCTTATGTCGCGCGCGCCGACGGTTTCCAGCCCGTCGCCTTCCCAATTGGCCGTACCGTCGGGCAGGATTTCCAGCAGCAGGGTCGGTTCGACCAGCGCGATCCGTTCGGCCCTTATGGTTCCGGTCAGCAGCGGCAGCGCGGCCAGACGCAGATCCAGCGCCTCCAGCGTCAACATGTGGGGCGCGGACCCGCCCGGCGCGTTCGCCACCGTCACCCTGCCCGCCGACAGGGTTGGCGTCGGCAGGAGCGAGAAATCCACCGGCCCTTCGATCGTCACCGTCCGGCCGGTAAGCGCCGAGACCTGGCGGGCGATCGTCTCCCGATAGCTGGTCCAGTCGATCAGGCTTGGCGCCGCGACCAGCGCGACTGCCAGCAGGGCGAGCAGGGCCGCGAGACCGATGAGGATTTTTTTCACTGGTGAAACCGGTCTTTCCGTTTCGTCGGGCCCGCGGCGACTTGTGATTCGGCTAACGGACGGCAATATGCTTCACGTGGGAAGCTAACGACAGGACGGGATCGGTGCAAACAGGCCGTGCCTCTGTCGGTCTTATGATGTGAACGATGGGACGCGGAACGCCATGGGCGACATCGTCAACCTGAAGAAATTCCGCAAGGAGCGCGCCCGCCTTGAGAAGGAGCGCGAGGCCAAGGCCAACCGCGCCCGCTTCGGCCGCGGCAAGGACGAGAAGCGGCGCGATTCGGACGAGGTCGAGCGGCGGGACCGGATTCTGGAAAGCCATCGTCGCGACGATGATGGCGACGAGCCGGCGTGAGCGGCCCCCTCCTTCTGGAAAACAGGCGCGAGCGGGCGCGGTTCTGGACGGCGCCCGAAGGCGGCGGAACCGACCTGCTGGACGCCGACTTCTTCACCCACTGCTATGGCCGTCACGACCATGATTGCTACGCGATCGGCGTCATCACCCGCGGGAGCGAGCGATTCGCCTATCGCGGCGGCGTCCATGTCGCGGGGAAGGGCGACATCGTCGTCGTCCATCCCGGCGAGATCCATGATGGCGAGGCCGCTATCGATGAGGGATGGAGCTACAAGATGCTCTACCTGCCGCCCGGCGTACTGACGCCGGAGGACGCTTCCCCGACCGCGCCCCTGCCCTTCTTCCCATCGCCGGTCATCCGCGACCCGGAACTCGCCCGCCGCCTCATCGGCCTTCACGACGCGCTGGGCGACGCGCCGGAAGGGCTGGGCCGGCAGAGCCTCATGAAGCTGGCGGCGGACGATCTGGTCCGACGGCATTCCTCCGGCCCCGCGACGCCGGCGCCGCGACGGCGGGAACCGCGCGCGGTGGCGCGTGCGAGGGAGGCGCTGGAGGCGGCGTTCCCCCATCCGGTGCAACTCGACGATCTGGCGGAGGCGGCGGGCGTCGCGCCTCTCTATCTCATCCGCGCGTTCCGGCAGGCGACCGGCCTGCCGCCGCACGCCTGGCAGGGCCAGCGCCGCCTGCGCCACGCCCAGGGCCTGCTGCGCCAGGGGCGGCCGATCGCCGATGTCGCGATCGATTGCGGTTTCGCCGACCAGAGCCATTTCACCCGCGCCTTCAAGCGGCTGACCGGCGTGACGCCGGGGCGCTACAGGTCAGGATCGTACAAGACGGGCGGACCCGATCGGCTGTAACGATTCACCCGTTCATCGATCAGAGCGGGTCCCATGAAGGCCAACGCCCCCATCGTCTTCACCTTCGCCGGCGTGTGCGCCGGCTATCGCCGCACGGTTCCGCTGGCCGCGGGCGTCGCGATCTTCGGCATCGTGTTCGGCCTCGTGGCCGGCCAGAAGGGCCTGTCGCTCCTGGAATCTGCGCTGATGAGCGCGCTGGTCTTCGCCGGAGCGAGCCAGATCATGGCGATGGACCTATGGACCAGCCCCGCGCCGATCGTCGCCGCATCGCTGGCCGCGCTGGTCATCAACATGCGCTACCTGCTGATGACGGCCGCGCTGGCGCCCTGGCTGAAGCCTGTCGGGCCACTGCGCGCCTATGGCAGCATATTCCTGACCGCTGACGAGAACTGGGCGATGTCGATCGCCGAGTTCCGGTCCGGCGGCCGGGACGCCGGCTTCCTTCTGGGCACGGGGCTGGCGCTCTGGACCTTCTGGGTTTCCTCCACGATCCTCGGCCGCACGTCGGGGGAACTGATCCTGGCCTATGTGGGATCGCCCGAACGCTTCGGGCTGGATTTCGTCGCCACGGCCGTCTTCGCAGCGCTGCTGGCCAATATGTGGCGCGACCGTCGGGACCTGCTGCCCTGGGCCGCGGCGGCAATCGTCGGCATTCTGGGCCACGAATTCCTGCCGGGTTTCTGGTATCTGCTGCTGGGCGGCCTGGTCGGCAGCCTTGTCGGAGGCATCCGCGATGTCTATCGCCCCTGACGTCCTCCTGGCCATCCTGGGCATGGCCGCGGCGACCTACGCGATCCGCGCGGGCGGGCTGTTCCTGCTTTCCCGCGCCACGCCGGGGCCGTTCCTGGAGGCATGGCTGAAGCACATCCCCGGCGCGATGTTCGTGGCGCTGGTGGTGCCGACGGTGTTCGCCGGTGGACCCGCGCTCTGGGGCGGGGCGGCGGCCACGATCCTGATCGCTCGCCTTGGCGGGCCGCTTCCCCTAAGTTTGGCGCTCGGCGTGGCCGTCGTCGCCCTGGTGCGGTGGCTCGTCCCCCTTCCCTGACGCCCCTACCCTAACGACCGGGATCCGTGCTTGACCGACGACCGCCTGCCCACCGAACTCGTGATCCGCGCCCATATCAGGCGCTGCATCGTCGAAGGCATCCCCGCCACGGTCGCCCATAAGGGCGACGCCCATGGCGGGGTCATCCTGCTGAAGCTGAACCAGCTTGAACAGGGGTGCCGCATCCTGAGCCAGGTCCGCGACCTGGACGGCAGGCTGGGCTGGATGCCGGCCAACAAGGGCGCGTTCATGCCCGAAGCCGACGCCGACGCCTACATCGCCCGCGCCATCTCCCGCGACCCGGACCTCTGGGTGATCGAGATCGAGGACCGCCAGGGCCGGCATCCGTTCGAGGGCAAGGTGCTGGAGTAGGGCGGCGTGCGGAAGACAGTTGATGCCAAAGCATCGCCGATGCGGCTATCGTTGCGCCATCCCGAACCGTCATCAGGACGTCATGACCCCCGATCCCGACTTCCTCCTCACCTCCGCCGACCAATTCGAGGCGCTCTACGCCGCGCCGAGCGAGCGGGCCATCCTGAAGCAGATCGACCGGCTGGACGAGCATTGCCGTGCCTTCGTGGCGGCGTCGCCCTTCCTGATGCTGGCGACGGCCGGACGCGACGGCGTCGATTGCTCGCCGCGCGGCGACCGGCCGGGATTCGTGGAGGCGGCGGACGACAAGACGCTGCTGATCCCCGACCGGCGCGGGAACAACCGCATCGACAGCCTGCGGAACCTCATCGACAATCCGCAAGTCGGCCTGCTGTTCCTCGTCCCCGGCGTCAACGAGACGCTGCGGATCAACGGCGAAGCCAGGATATCCAGCGATCCCGCGCTCTGCGCCCGGTTCGAGACCTCAGGCGCCCTGCCCAGGACGGTCGTGATCGTCACCGTCTCTGAGGCTTTCATGCAATGCCCCCGCGCGCTGGTGCGGTCGGAGCTGTGGAACCCGGACCGCCATCTGAAGCGTTCCGAACTGCCGAGTTTCGGCACGATCCTGGCCGCCCATACCGGCGGCGCGGTGGAGGCCGCCTCCTACGACGCGGACCATGACGCGACCCTCAAGGAAACGCTGTACTAGCGGCGGGAGAGCGACCATAGCCTTTCCGCACGACAGCATGAGATACCGGACGACCTCCTTCCAGGGAGAGGCCGTGAAGGGCTCGACCAGCCTGGCCCAGCCGCCGCACATCGTCGACATCCTGATCGCGGAGCGGGCGGGCGGCCTGTGCCGCAACCCGCTGGTCTGGCGGGCGGTGCGGCAGGTGCTGTTCCCGCTGCTGCATTACCGCGAGGCGAAGTGCCTGGCCGACGCCATCCAGGCCCTGCCGGGGGCGGAGACGATGGACCATGTGGCGCGGGAGCTGGCGATGGAGGTGGAGGTCACCGGCCTCGACCGCATTCCGGCGGACGGCAGCTATTTCCTGATCTGCAACCATCCGACCGGCATCGCCGACGGTGTCGCGCTATGGCAGGCGCTGAGGGAGAAGAGGCCGGATCTCTGCTTCCTCGCCAACCGGGACGCGCTGCGCGTCTCCCCGCGCCTGAACGAGATCGTACTGCCGGTGGAATGGAACAAGGACATCAGGAGCGCCGCCAGGACACGCGACGCCCTGGTCGCGATCCAGCAGGCGGTCAAGGCCGGGCGGGCGATCACGGTCTTCCCGTCGGGCCGGATCTCCTACCTGACCATGGGCGGCCTCAAGGAGCGGGAATGGCTGCCGACCATCGTCAAGCTGGCGACCAAGTTCAAGCTGCCGGTGATCCCGCTGCACCTCAAGGCCCGCAACTCCGCCTTCTTCTACGCCGCCTCGCGCCTCAGCACGGAGCTTCGGGACATCACCCTCTTCAACGAGATGCTGAACAAGCGCGGCCGGACGCTGCGCCTGACGGTGGGAGAACGGATCGACCCGGACACGCTGCGGGGAGATGTCGCCGCCGTCACAGCGGCCCTGCAGGGCTATGTCGGCTCCGGCGCCGTCATCGGGGAAAGCTGGGATGCCTGGCGGACAAGGGGCGACGGCTAGTCACCAAAGGCATTCAGGATGTCGATCGCGACTGGATGTCCGCTCTCCGCAGCCTCTTCAAGCCAACGCACTGATTCATCCAAATCTTTGGGAAGCAGTTCACCGTTCGCGAAAACCGTGGAGAGAAACAGTTGCGCATCGGCGTAGCCTTCTTCCGCAGCCTCTTTTATCCACTGAATCCCTTCTTCCTCATCTTTCCCGACGCCACGCCCCTCGATAAGGGCTATCCCGACATATCCTTTCGGTTCCAGAAAACCCAGGTTCGCCGCCCTGAGATTCCAATGGAATGCCTCTTCCGGATCGTCGTAGCCAGTGGCGCCGCCGGCGTAGATTTTCGCCATCGTGAATACTGCGAATGGATAATGTTCGCGGGCCGCGACCTTATAAAGCCTGACGGCTTCGGCAACATCACCCGAGGCATGCGTCGACCGGCCAAGGAGATAGGTGAATCTGGGCTGATCGGGATATTCCCGCCTTGCTTGTTCGCAAGCGGAAATAGCTGACGGGGCGTCGATTTCCGAGAATTCAATGCCCGATCCGACGGAGCCCGAATCGGCAGGGTGGGATGCCAGTTCGTCACAAGCTGTGACGGTCTGGGCTCTCGCCTCGACATGAAGCGTCAGTACGCCCAGGAACAGACTTACTGCGACCTTCGGGATCACATTCCAAACTCCGCCACCTTCCCCGCGCGAGGTGCGCCAACAGGTCACTCGCTCCAAGATAGAGGCGCTTGCCTGCTTAACAATTTGTGAAAGCCGGGATGCCGAGGATGGCGGACTCGGTCTTTCGCCGCCGGTGAAGCGGTGACGGCCTATGGATTCTCGATCAAGTCGGGAATGACGAATAAGGGGAAACCCTCATGGTGAGCCTGTCGAACCATGTGTGTCCGCGTACGGCGGATCGGGGTGTGCATCCGGCGGAAGGCGCACCTCCCGTTCGATGCCGATGGCGTTCAGGAAGTCCCGATCGTGCGAGACGACGATCAGCGCGCCGTCATAGAAGGAGAGAGCGGTTTCAACCGCCGCGAGGCTGTCCAAATCCAGATGGTTGGTCGGCTCGTCCAGCAGAAGGAGCGACGGCGGATGCCCGGCGCCGATCGCGCAGGCCAGCGCCGCCCGCAGCTTCTGGCCGCCGCTGAGCGTCCCGACAGTGGCGAGTGCCGCGTCGTTCCGGAAGAGGAAGCGCGCCAGCAGGCCCCGCGCCGCCTCTTCCCGGATATCGGGATGGGCGCGGCGGAAATTCTCCAGCACGCTGGCGGAGGGGTCGAGGCCGCCGCCCTGCTGGTCGAGCCAGGCCGCTTCTCCCGCCCGCCGGACGACGCCGGCCTTGGGGTGAAGATGCCCGGCGATCAGCCTCAGAAGCGTCGTCTTGCCGCTGCCGTTGGGGCCGGTGATGGCGAGGCGTTCGGGCCCGGTGACGGTCAGGCTGAAATTGTCGATCAGGGACGTTGCCACGCCCGGCGGGGTATAGGTCACCCGGTCGAGTTCCAGCACCAGCCTGCCCCCCGGCAGGCCGGTGGGCGGCAGATGGAAGGCGGGGACGCGCCGTCGTTCGATCCGCTCCTGCGCCTCGGCGACCGTCGCCGCCGCCTCCTCCAGCCGCCGGTCCGCGGCGGCGGCGGTGCGCTTCCGCGTCTGTCCGGCCCGCTCCTTCTTCGCGTCCAGCAGGATTTTTGCCTGGCTGCCCGACGCCCGCTCGCGCCGGCCACGCGCGTCGCGCCGCTGGCTCTTCTCCTTGTCCTCCTGCATCGTCCGGCGGGTGCGCCGCAACTGCCCCTCGGCGGCGGCCAGGTCGCGGGCGGCGGCTTCGGCCTCCGCCGTCCGCTGCTCCATATAGGCGTCGTAGCCGCCGCCATAGGTGGCGAGGCCCAGCGTCGTCAGTTCCAGGATGCGGTCCATCCGGCGCAACAGGGCGCGATCATGGCTGATGGCGAGACAGCCGCCTTCCCAGCCTTCCAGGAAGCGGTAGAGCGCGTCGCGGCTTTCGGCGTCCAGATGGTTGGTCGGCTCGTCCAGCACCAGGAAGTCCGGCGCTTCCAGCCGCGCCCGGGCGAGCGCCGCCCGCGTCGCCTCGCCGCCGCTCAAGCCCGGGACCGGCCGGTCGAGGGGTAGATGGTCGAGGCCGACAGCCCGAAGCGCCGTCAGGGCGCGATCCCGGAGGTCCCAATCCTCCCCGATCACGGCGATGTCCGCGACCGTGGCGCGGCCAGCCTCAGCGCGGTCCAGCGCGGCCAGCCGCTCCTCCGCGCCCAACAGGCCCGCCAGGGTCGCCGACGGGTCGTGCGGGATCTCCTGCGCCAGATGGAATATAGCGCCGTTGCGGCGGACGCTGCCGGCGGATGGCGGCTGGAGGCCGGTGAGCAGCCGCGCCAGCGTCGTCTTGCCGACGCCGTTCGGGCCGACAAGACCGGTTCGTTCCCGTCCGAAGGAAAGGGTGACGCCGGAGAAAAGGACCCGGCCGTCAGGCAGGGTGGCGGAAATCCCGTCGGCGACGATCAGGCTGCCGGAAGAGGCGGTCATGGCGGGGGCATCCGATGAAGGGGGAGGAGCAGGCGCGGATATCCATTCCGTTCGGCTTCATCGGATGTGACTCTGATTGGTGATGGGATGGGGACAGTTAGCGCATCCGGAATCGATATACAACCGATATCGGATGCGATTGTAGAGGATGCTCGCTCCGCTCACCCTCCCGCCCGCTTCAGGGAAGGCCGGTATAGTTCTCCGCCAGGCTTTCCTGCGCGGCGCGGGAGCCGGAGAGGTAGTCGAATTCGGCGCGCTGTATGCGGCGGCCGAAATCGCCGGTTTCGGGGAAGACGTGAAGCAGGGAGGTCATCCACCAGGAGAACCTCTCCGCCTTCCAGATCCGGCTGAGCGCCTTGGCGGAATAGGCGTCGATGCCGGCTTCCGACCGGTCATCGTAGAATTCGATCAGGGCGGGCGCCAGCGCACGGACGTCGGCCATGGCGAGATTCAGCCCCTTCGCGCCGGTCGGCGGCACGATATGGGCCGCGTCGCCGGCCAGGAACAGCCGCCCGAACCGCAGCGGCTCCGCGACGAAGCTGCGCAGCGGCGCGATGGATTTCTCAATGGACGGGCCGGTCGCCAGCTTTTCCGCCGTGACGGGGTCGAGGCGCGCGCGCAACTCATCCCAAAAGCGGTCGTCCGACCAGGCGTCTGCTTTCTCCTCCGCCGGCACCTGCACGTAATAGCGGCTGCGCCGCGGGGAGCGCATGGAGCATAGGGCGAAGCCGCGCTCATGGTGGGCGTAGATCAGTTCCTCGGCGACCGGCGGTCGGTCGACCAGCACGCCGAGCCAGCCGAAGGGGTAAATCCGTTCAAACGTGCGGAGGGCCGAGGGCGGGACGCTGGCGCGGGAGACGCCATGAAACCCGTCGCAGCCGGCGATGAAGTCGCACGTGATCTCATGGGCGACGCCGTCCTTGCGGTAGCGCACGATCGGGCGGACCGTGTCGAACCCCGCGATCGACACGTCCGCCGCCTCATAGACCGTCTCCGCGCCCGATTCCGCCCGCGCCGCCATCAGGTCGCGCGTCACCTCCGTCTGCCCATAGACGATGACATGGCGGCCGATCAGCGCGTCGAAATCGATCCTGCGGGTCTCCCCGTCGAAGCCGATCTCTATCCCGTCATGGATCAGCCCCTCGGCGCGCATCCGGTCGCCGACACCGGCACCTTCCAGAAGGTCGGCCGTCCCCTGCTCCAGAACGCCGGCGCGGATGCGGCCCAGCACATAGTCGGGGCTGCGCCGTTCCAGGATCACCGCCTCGACCCCCGCCCGCTCCAGCAGGCGACCCAGCGTGAGGCCCGCCGGCCCGGCCCCGATGATGACGACCTGCACCCGTCTGGCGGTCACGGCCGATCCCCGGCGGGAAAGGATAGCTGGCCGGCGAGAGCGAGCGCGAGGCGCAGGCCGGCCGCCGTCGCTATCGCCATTTGGGGCAGGGTCAGCCATTCCAGCGTCCAGGCCGCGCCCGACCGTTCGTTCTCATGAACCATCGCCTGGTGCAGGGCGCCGCAGAGCCCGGCATTGAAGCGGGCGAGGCCGATCAGCGCCTCCGCATTCACCGGGTTGGATTTGTGCGGCATGGAGGAGGACCCGCCGCCGCCTTCGATCGCGACCGCGCCGACCTCATTCTGCGCCATCAGCGCCACGTCCGCCCCGATCTTGCCGAGCGAGCCGGAAAGGGCGGAGAGAAGCGAGCCGAAGGCCACGATCCCGTCCCGCTGGCTGTGCCAGGGCGGCGCGACGCCCAGCCCCAACCGCTCCGCCAGTCGGCGGGCAACTTCCTCTCCCTTGCCGTCGAACCCGTCACGCGTGCCAATTGGCCCGCCGAGCTGGACGACCAGCAGGCGCGGCGAGAGATCGGCGAGGGCGGCGCGATGGCGCTCCAGCGGTTTCGACCAGGTGACGATCTTGTCGGTCACGGTGAAGGGTATGGCGCGCTGCATCCGCGTATGCGCGACAAGGGGCTGCGCGCCGTGCCGGTCGGTCAGCCTTTGCAGAGCGGCCAGAAGGTCGCCCAGCCTGGCATCGAGAAGAGGGATGAGCCGGGACAGCCGCAGCGTCAGGCTGGTGTCCACCGCGTCCTGGCTGGTCGCACCCAGATGGACCGAGGAATCGTGCGGCGCGCCGACCGCGCGGCGCAACTGCCGGACCAGCTCGGGAACCGCAACGCCGTCCCTGGTCATCCCGCGTTCGAGCGCCGGGAGGTCCGGGGAGAAACCCTCGATTGCGGCGGCAATGGCGGCGGCGGCGTCCGTCCCGATCAGCCCGGCATCGGCTTCCGCCACCGCGAGCGCCGCTTCGAAGGACAGCATCGCGTCGATGTCGGCGGAATCGTCGAACAGCGCCTCCGCCTCCGGGTCGCCGGTAAGGGCGCGCAGCAGGCCGCTTTGCATCACACCCGCTCCAGCGCGATGGAGATGCCCTGCCCGACGCCGACGCACATGGTCGCCAGCGCCAGCCGGCCCTTCCGCCGCGCCAGCTCCAGCGCCGCCGTGCCGGCGATGCGCGCGCCCGACATGCCGAGCGGGTGGCCGAGCGCGATGGCTCCACCGTTCGGGTTCACATGGCCGGCATCGTCCGGCAGGCCGAGATCGCGCAGCACCGCCAGCCCCTGGCTGGCGAAGGCCTCGTTCAGTTCCACGACATCGAAATCCGACGGCTCCAGCCCCAGCCTGTCGCAGAGCTTCCGCGTCGCAGGCGCGGGCCCGACGCCCATCACGCGGGGCGGCACACCTGCCGCAGCCCCGCCGAGAATGCGCGCGACCGGCGTCAGCCCATACCGGCGGGCAGCCACCTCCGACGCCACGACCAGCGCCGCCGCGCCGTCATTGACGCCGGACGCGTTGCCGGCGGTGACGCTGCCGCCGGCCCGGAAGGGCGTCGGCAGGCGGGCCAGTTTCTCCAGCGTCGTGTCGCCGCGCGGATGTTCGTCCCTGTCGACCGTCACCGGATCGCCCCGGCGCTGGGGGATGGAGACGGGAACGATCTCCTGGCCCATGCGTCCAGAGGCGATGGCCGCCGCCGCCCGCTGCTGGGACCGCAGGGCGAAGGCGTCCTGGTCCTCGCGGGAAATGCCGTAATCGCCGGCGACATTCTCCCCCGTCTCCGGCATGGAATCCACGCCGTACTGCTTCTTCAAGAGCGGGTTGACGAAGCGCCAGCCTATCGTGGTGTCATGGATCTCCGCATGACGGGAGAAGGCGGTTTCCGCCTTCGGCATGACGAAGGGGGCGCGGCTCATGGATTCGACGCCGCCGGCGATCATCAGGTCGGCCTCGCCGGCCTTGACGGCGCGGGCGGCGGCGATGACGGCGTCCATGCCGGAGCCGCAAAGCCGGTTGACGGTGGTCCCCGGAACGGAGACGGGCAGGCCGGCCAGCAGCAGGGCCATGCGGGCGACGTTCCGGTTGTCCTCCCCCGCCTGATTGGCGCAGCCCAGAGCCACGTCGTCCACCGCGTCCCAATCGACCGACCCGTTGCGCGCCATCAGCGCCTTCAAAGGGATGGCGGCCAGATCGTCGGTGCGGACGGACGCGAGCGCGCCGCCGAAGCGGCCTATCGGGGTGCGGACATAATCGCAGATGAAGGCTTCGGTCATGCCGCCGCCTCCGCCCTTCCATGAGCCGCCGCCGTCCGCGCCTTCAGCTCGCGCAAGGTGGTCAGTTCCAGCTCCGTCGGCGGCGGCGTTTCCTCCAGCCGGTCGGCGAACCGGGCGGGCCAGCCGCAGCTTTCCCGCACCTGATCGGCGGTGACGCCGGGATGGAGGGAGGTGACGGTGAATTCCTTCGTCTCCGGGTCCGGCTTCCAGAGGCAGAGATCGGTTATCAGGAGCGTCGGCCCCTTGGTCCGAAGGCCGAGCCGTTCGCGCGCCGCGCCGCCGTCGCCATGGCCGAAGGAGGTGAAGAAGTCGATCTTCTCCACCATGCCGCGCCGGCTCTGCTTCATAGTGATGAAAATTTCCCCGCAGGAGGAGGCGATCTCCGGCGCGCCGCCACCGCCCGGCAGCCTCACCTTCGGCCTGTCATAGGGACCGATGACGGTGGTGTTGATGTTGCCAAACCGGTCGAGCTGCGCCGCGCCCAGGAAGCCGACGGTGACCCGCCCGCCCTGGAGCCAGTAGCGGAACATCTCCGGCACCGAGACGGTGGTGGCCGCCGTTTCGCACAGCTCACCGTCGCCGATGGAGAGCGGCAGCACGGAAGGCGCGGTGCCGATGGTGCCGCTTTCGTAGATGAGCGTGATGTCCGGCGCATGGGTTAGGCGCGCGACGTTGCAGGCGGCGGACGGCGCGCCGATGCCGACGAAACAGACATCGTCGTTCTTCAGTGCGCGCGAGGCCGCGATAGTCATCATCTCGTCGGGCGTGAAGTCAGCCATTATGCGGTCCTCAGCTTTTCCACGCGAGCCGCGAAGGTTTCCGGCCCGGCATCGAGCACGTTCTCCTTCATCCAGGCCTGAAAGCGGTCGCGGTCGGCCGCGATCTCGTCCCATGCCAGGTAATCGGCATTGTCCCGCGAGTAGTAGCCATGGGCATAGGAGGGATGCGCGCCGCCCGGAACGACAGCGATGGCGGAAATCGCCCAGTGCGGCAGCACGCAGGCGTTGGGGTGAACGTCGTCGAAATCCTCCGCCATCTCCTCCACCGTCACGACGGCGCGGGCGGCGGCCAGGGCCGCCTCCTTCTGGACGCCGATGATGCCTTCGATCAGCACGTCGCCGCGCCGGCTGGCCTTCTGGGCGTGGATGAAGGTCACGTCCGGTTGTACAGACGGCACGGCCGCCAGTTCCTCCCCCGTGAACGGGCAGATGATCGATTTGATGTTCGGATTGACCGCCGGCAGCCCCGCCCCCTTGTAGCCGCGCAGCACGGCGAGCGGCAGGCCGCTGGCCCCCGCCTCATAGGCGCAGGCCATGGCGGCGTGGGAATGCTCCTCGATCTCGATCGGATGGGGCCAGCCATTCTCCACCGCGTCGCGGAGACGGCGCAGCAGCCCGACGCCCGGATTACCGGCATAAGAGAAGATCAGCTTCCGTGCCATGCCGAGCCCGATCATCTGGTCGTAGATGACATCCGGCGTCATGCGGATGAGCGTCAGGTCTCGGAAGCCCTGGCGGATCGCCTCATGCGCCGCGGCGTGGGGAATGAGGTGGGTGAAGCCCTCGAAGGCGACGGTGTCGCCGTCATGGAGGTTGTTCCCGACCGCTTCGGCCAGGCTGACGAATTTGCTCATGGGCCGGCCGCTCAGATATCGAAGAACACGGTTTCGTCCTCGCCCTGGAGGCGAATGTCGAGGCTGTAGACGGCCCGGCCGCCATCCTCGCTCCGCGCCGCAATCAGCGTCTTCCGCCGCCGAGGATCGGGGATTCGCGCCAGCACCGAATCCTCTTCGTTCGCCGCCTCCTCGTCGCCAAAATAGAGGCGCGTGTGGAGCCCGATATTGATGCCGCGCGCGGTGATCCACAGTGACAGATGCGGGGCCATCGGCCTGCCGTCGGGGCCGGAAACGCGGCCGGGCTTGACGGTGACGAAGCGGAACCGCCCCTCCCCGTTCGTCGCCTGCCGTCCCCAGCCGGCGGAACCCTCGCGGTCATAGGCCCCGGCGGAATCGGCCTGCCAGATTTCGATCACCGCATCGGTCACGGGCGCGCCGGAACCGTCGAAGATCCGCCCGGTGACGAGGATCGGGTCGCCCACCGTCTCCGGCGTCGTCATCTCCGCGCCCGGATCGGCGGGGTAGACGCCCTCGATCTCCGCGAAACAGGGGGTCAGGCCGATATGCACATAAGGACCGCCGGTCTGGGACGGCGTTTCCTTCAGCGGCGGCAGCCGGTTCAGCATCAATTGCCCTCCATCCGGTTCTCGAACAGCGTTGAACGGCGGCCGCGCAGGACGATGTCGAACCGGTAGGCGAGCGCGTCCATCGGCACGGAATTGTGCCGGTCCAGCCGGGCGACAAGCTGTTCGATCGCCTGTTTGTCGGGAACGCAGCCGACGATCGGGCACTGCCAGATCATCGGGTCGCCCTCGAAATACATCTGCGTGATCAGGCGCTGCGCGAAGGCGTGGCCGAAGATCGAGAAATGGATGTGCGCCGGTCGCCAATCGTTCCCGCCATTGGGCCACGGATAGGCTCCCGGCTGCACGGTGCGGAAGGAATAGTAGCCCTCATCGTCGGTGATCGCCCGGCCGCAGCCGCCGAAATTGGGGTCCAGCGCGGCCACATAGGTTTCGCGCCGATGGCGGTAGCGACCGCCGGCATTGGCCTGCCAGAATTCGACCAGCGTGCCGCGGACCGGCCGGGCATTCTCGTCCAGCACCTGCCCGTAGACGATGAGGCGCTGGCCGATCGCCTCCCCGCCATCCTGGCTGTAATTGCGGATAAGGTCGTTATCCAGCGGCCCCAGCATCGAATGGCCGAAGACGGGGCCGGTCAGTTCCGACGCCGTCTGGGGCAGCGACAGCAGCGCCTGCCGCGGCGCGCGGAGGGTCGTGCTCTTGTAGCCCGGCGACAGCGCCGGCGGTTGCCAGGCGCGGTCGCGCGGATAGAAGGGGCCGTCGGCGGCCATGATCGTGCCTTTCGTCATGGGTCAGCCTGCCTCCGCCGATGCGCCGTCCCGCCGGGACAGTTCTTCCTTCGCCGTCTTGTAGGCGCGGTTCGCGGCCGGTACGCCGGCATAGATCGCGACGTGCAGCAGGGCCTCCTTGATGTCGTCGGCCGTCGCGCCGGTGTTGACCGTCGCGCGGACATGCATCGCCAGTTCCTCATCATGGCCCAGCGCGGCCAGCAGCGCGATGGTCAGCATGGACCGCTCCCGCCGGGTCAGGCCCGGCCGCGACCATACCGACCCCCAGGCCGTCTCCGTGATAAAGGTCTGGAAATCGTCGTCGAATGCGGTCTTGCGCGACACCGCGCCGTCGACATGCGGATCGCCCAGCACCGCCCGGCGCGTCTCCATGCCCCGGGTGAATCTGTCGTTCGGTTCAGACATGGCCGACCTCTCGAAAATAGCTTTCCATCAGCGCCGCCAGCTTTTCGGGTTGTTCGATCGAAGGGATGTGCCCGGCGTCCGGAATGATCTCGAACCGGGCGTCGGGCAATAGGTCCGCCAGCGCCCGCACCTCGTCGGGCGGCGTGGCGCGATCCTCCGCGCCCGCCACCACCAGCGTCCTGAGGCGGATCGTCGGAACCTCGGCGGTCAAGTCGGCGTCGCGCAAGGCGGCGCACGTTCCGGCATAGCCTTCCGCCGGGGTGCGGATGAGCATGTTGCGCCAGCCGGCCAGCTCGGCCTGCCGGTCGCGGCGGAAGGCTTGCGTGAACCAGCGATCCAGCACGGCATCGGCGATCGCCGCCAGCCCTCTCGTCCGGACCGCCTCGATCCGCTCGTTCCAGGATTCGGCGGTCCCGATCCTGGCGGCGGTGTCGCAGAGCGCCAGCGCCTTGACCCAGCCCGGCCGCCGCACCGCGACGCGCTGGGCGATCATCCCGCCGACGGAGATGCCGGCGAGCGCGAAACCGTCGATGCCCAGATGATCGACCAGCCCTTCCATATCCGCCGCATGGTCGTCCAGCGAATAGGGGGCGGACGGCGCATCGGAAAGGCCATGGCCGCGCTTGTCGTAGGAGAGGATGCTGTAGCGATCCTCCAGATGCGCGATCACGCCGTCCCAGATGCGCGCGTCGGTGCCCAGGGAGTTGGCCAGCACGATGGCAGGACTGCCGGGACGGCCGGCCATCCGGTAATGCAGCGTCAGACCGTTTACGCGCGCGAAATCCATCCGTCACCTCGACATTGGACGCCTTCTTGTTACCGGTCGCCGGAACGGCTTGTAAAATGATTAGTTCCGCTCCATTCATAACCTGAAGCATATACGTAAGACGCTGACGCAGAAGCGTTCGCGCCTACTCTCTGCCGCAACCCGCGCGACATCCCATAACCTGGGGGCATTGAATCATGAGTCAGCGCCTTCTCGACCCGCGCATCAAGCTTCGCCATGTCATGTGCTTTCTGGAGGTCGGCCGCCAGAAGAGCGTGGTGAACGCCGCCACCTCCCTCAACATCAGCCAGCCGGCGGTATCGAAGACCATCCAGGAGCTTGAGGACATATTGGGCGTCGCGCTGTTCGACCGCAGCCGGCGCAGCCTGTTCCTCACCGCCTTCGGGGAAATCTTCCAGCGCTATGCCGGCGCGGGCGTATCGGCGCTGCGCCAGGGGGTCGACGCGATCCATCAGGCGCAGACCGACGCCGTCGTCAGGGTCGGCGCGCTGCCGACCGTATCGGCGCGGATCCTGCCCCGGGCGGTGGAGCATTTCGCCGACCAGAAGCTGGGCGCGCGGACGCGGATCGTCACCGGGCCGAACGCCTATCTCCTATCGCTGCTGCGGCTGGGCGATGTCGATCTGGTCATCGGCCGGATGGCGGAGCCCGATGCGATGAGCGGCCTTTCCTTCGAATATCTCTATTCCGAACGCGTCGTGCTGGCGGTGCGGCCGGGCCATCCGCTGCTGGCGGAAAGCCGCTTCGACCTCACCATGATCGGCCGCTACCAGACGGTGATGCCGCCGCCCGGATCGGTGATCCGGCCACTGGCCGAACGGCTGCTGATCGCCCATGGCATCCCCGCTCCGCGCGACGAGGTGGAATCGGTGTCGAACGCCTTCGGCCGCAGCTACATCCGGCTGTCGGACGCCATCTGGATCATCTCCGAAGGTGTGGTGGCGGAGGATGTGGCGGAGGGGCAACTGGTCCTGCTGCCGACCGACACCGGCGACACGCTGGGCCCCGTCGGCCTCACCACACGGACCGACACCGCCCTCTCCCCGGCCGCGGAGATATTGATGCAGTCGGTCCGCCACGTCGCCGCGCGCCAGATACCGATCCGGGCCGAAGGCGGCGGACACCACGACGGCGAGGCGATCTAGTGTTCACTGCCTTGGGAAGAGGCCATCGAGCAAAAGGTCAAGGCCTTTCCGGAAGGCGCCGTCCCAATCGTTATCCAACAGCAGACGAGAGCGTTCGATTGTCGGATAGCGTTCGCTGAGAGTTGTAAGGCGCTGCTGCGCGGCGACCCTGTCGTCGTCCGAGAGGCTGAAGTTCCCCCGGGTGATGGTGGCGCCCATCACATGGTTCCAGAGCGACCATATCGCGACGTTCAGATCCGCATCCGCCACGCCGGCTCTGGACAAGGTCTTGCTCAACAGTTCCAGGCGGCCGAGGATGTTCGGGCCGAGCGCGCGGCGCGACAACAGCGATGCCGACCAGGGATGGCGCAACATGCTGGAGCGCCAGTCTTCGAGCATATGAACGACTTCCCCGCGCCAGTCTTGAGGCTCGACTACTTGCGGCGATCCGCGATATTCGAGCACCGAATCGAGCGCCAGATCAAAGACCTTCTCCTTGTTGTCGACGTGCCAATATAGGCTCATCGCGCCCGAGCCGAGGCGATCGGCCAGCCGACGCATCGTCAATCCGTCGACTCCCTGGGCGTCCAGCAGTTCCACCGCGGTCGCCACGATACGTTCCAGAGACAGAGGCGGTTCACCGCGCGGCTCCTGCACGGGCCGGGGTGACACACTTATCCGTTGAGGCCGTTTGCTCCGGGCTTCGCCGCGTTTGGCCGCCATCCGTCTTCCTCGCTGTTCAGAACGTCTGATTTAGGCCGGCAATGCGACGAATGTCGATCCTGGACGATTGACTCGTACGACGTACGATGCGATTGAACCGTACATCGTACGAGTCAATCGCATGGGCGATGATTGAAGTCCAATCATGCCGGCCGCGAGGGCACGTAGCTCGCAGTCGTCAGAGCCAAGAGAAAATCATGTCACGCGCAATCAGGCATCTGCTTATCGGAGGGCTAATCATCATGACCATGGGAGTTCCCACGACGACAACAGCCAACGAGCTGACCATCGTCAATCCACGAAACCTCTACGACCCGACGCCGAATGGCTACAGCACGGCGGTGATCGTGCCCCCCAATGCCCGGGTGGCCTACATCTCCGGACAGGGCGGCCAGGACAGCACGGGAGCCTTGTCGCCCGACTTCGCGGTCCAGGTTGAACAAGCCTACGCGAATTTGCGCACCGCCCTCGATGCGCTCGGCGCCAGGCCGGATCAGGTCGCCAAGCTCACGGTCCTCGTGGTCGATCACGATCAGTCCAAGCTTGGGGTGCTGACCGAGCAGGTCAAGGAGGTGTTCGGCGAGGCGCTGCCGGCGCAGACCCTGATTCCCGTTCCCAGGCTTGCAATCGACGCCATGCTCTTCGAGGTGGAAGCCATCGTCATTCTGGACTAGCGGCGCCGGACGCCGATCCGGGGCCGAAGACGGCGACGCTTGATTGTTCCCGAATATGGGATAATCATCCATATATGGAACGAATGGATGACAGCGCCATGGATCGGCAGATCGCGCGACGCCTGCGTGACCTGCGGGCGGAGCGGGGATGGTCGCTGGAGGCGCTGGCGGGGCGGAGCGGCGTCAGCCGGGCGACCCTGTCGCGGCTGGAAAATGCGGAGGTCAGCCCGACGGCAAGCGTGCTGGGCAGGCTGTGCGCGGTCTACGACCTGACCATGTCGCGCCTCATGCGCATGGTGGAGGATGATTTCGCGCCGGTTGTCCGGCGTGAGGCGCAGCTGGTCTGGACGGACCCCTCCATCGGCTTCCATCGCCGTTCCGTCTCCCCGCCGGCCGGGCCGCTGGCGGGGGAGGCGCTGGAATGCGAGATCGGTCCCGAAACGCGCATTGCCTATGACGGGCCGCCGAGGCCGGGGCTGGAGCATCACCTGATCCTGACTGAAGGCCGGCTGGAGGTCACGGTGGAGGGGCGAACCCATGCCCTGCGGCCCGGCGACTGCCTGCGCTACCAACTTTTCGGACCGAGCGTCTTCGTCACGCCCGACGACTCCGCCGCCCGATATATCCTCTTCATGGTGTGAGAGACATGACCGCCAATCCGCCCGTCGCCATTTCGGCCTTCACGGCCCGGGAGATCGAAGACCGCGCCGGGGAGCTGGGCGAGCTGCTGACTGCCTGCGTCCTGGACGGGGCCAGCATCGGCTTCATCCTGCCCTTTGCCGTCGCCGAGGGCGAGGCGTTCTGGCTGAACAAGGTACTTCCGTCGGTGCGGAGCGGTGGGGCGACGCTGCTGGTCGCGGAGGCGGAAGGCCGGATCGCGGGAACGGTACTGCTTGACCACGACACGATGCCCAACCAGCCCCATCGGGCGGAGGCGCGCAAGCTGTTGGTCCATCCGGATTTCCGACGCCGCAGCATCGCAAGGGCGCTGATGGCGGAACTGGAGGGGCTGGCCGGCCGGATGGGGCGCAGCCTGATCACGCTGGACACCCGCACTGGCGACAAGGCCGAACCGCTCTACGCCTCGCTCGGCTACCAGATCGCCGGGATCATCCCCGGATATTGCCGCGACACGCACGAGGACCGGCTGGACCCGACCACGATCATGTACAAGGCGCTCTGATACGGTGAATTCAGGGCGGTCAGTGGCCAACCCCCAGCAGCCGCTCCACCGTCTCCGGCTCGGCCTCCAACTCGTCCGGCGTTCCGATCCAGGCGATCCGGCCGCGTTCCATGATCATGACGCGGTCGGCGAAGGCCAGCGCCGCCCGGATGCGCTGTTCTACCAGCAGGATCGTGGTGTCGCCGGCCGCCGCCAGCCGGTCGAACGCGGCCATCAGCTCATCGCAGATGATCGGCGCCAGCCCTTCCAGCGGTTCGTCCAGCAGGAGGACCGTCGGCTTGCCGAGGATCGTCCGCGCGGTCGCCAGCATCTGCTGTTCCCCGCCCGAAAGCTGGGAGCCGAGGTTCCGCCGCCGTTCCGCCAGGCGCGGGAACAGGGCGTAGGCTTCCTCCATGGCGTCGCGCCGGCGGCCCTTCAGCCCGACGAAAAGGTTCTCCTCCACCGTCAGGGACTTGAAGATGCAGCGGCCCTGCGGCACGTAGCCGAGCCCCTTCAGCGCGCGGGCCGACCCGCTCATCCCGCTGACATCGGCGCCGTCCAGCTTTACGCTCCCGCCATAGCGGCGGGTCTGGCCGGCGATGGTCGCCAGAAGGGTCGTCTTGCCCATGCCGTTGCGCCCAAGTATCGCCAGCCTGCCGCCGGCGGCGACGGAGAAGCCGACATCCTCCAGGACACGGGTGGGCCCATAACCGGCGCTGAGGCCGGCGATCTCAAGCGACGCCGCGGGCATCGACATAGCTCCCCAGATAGGCTTCGCGCACGCGGCCGTCGGCGGCGACATCCTTCGGCGTGCCGTCGAAGATGATCTCCCCTGCCGCCAGGACCGCGACCCGCTGGGCGAAGCGGAAGACGAAATCCATGTCGTGCTCGATCATCAGCACGGCGAGATCGGGCGGCAGCTGGGCCAGCGCCCGCTCGATCAGGGCGATGTCGCCGTGGGGTACGCCGGCCGCCGGCTCGTCCAGCAGCAGGACCTTCGGGCGGAGCGCCATGGCCAGCGCGATCTCCAGAAGCCGCTGCTGGCCATAGGCGATCCGGCCGACCTTCTCGCCGGCCACGGCCGTCAGCCCCAGCGTCTCCAGGATCCGCCGCGCCTCCTCCACGATGTCGTCCATGCCGCGATAGCTGCCGAGCATCCGGCCGCCGCGCC
The DNA here is from genome assembly GCF_039839375.1 of Inquilinus sp. CAU 1745. Classification (NCBI taxonomy): domain Bacteria; kingdom Pseudomonadati; phylum Pseudomonadota; class Alphaproteobacteria; order Rhodospirillales; family Rhodospirillaceae; genus Inquilinus; species Inquilinus sp. CAU 1745. The sequence continues at coordinate 104,731 of NZ_JBDOQU010000004.1, read as the reverse complement.
CTTCCCGCTGGAGCAGGACGAGCGCGACATGCTCCTCCGGCGTCATGGCGGAGAAGAGCCGCGTGACCTGGAAGGTGCGCACCAGCCCTCTCCGGACGCGCTTTCCGGCGCTGATTCGGGTCACATCCTCGCCGGCCAGCGTCACCGTGCCGGCATCCGGCCGCAACTGGCCCGTGACCAGGTTGACGAACGTCGTCTTGCCCGCCCCGTTGGGCCCGATCAGCGCGATGCGGTCGCCGGGTTTGAGCGCCAGCGAGACGTTCCGCGTGACGTGCAGGCCGCCGAAATGCTTCTGGAGGTCGTCGACCCTGAACAGCGGCTTCATGCGCCCCCTCCCCCGCGCCGGCGCAGCCGGTCCCTTATGTCCACCACGCCGCCGGTCAGCCCTCGCGGCGCGAACAGCACCACGGCGATCAGCAGCAGGCCGACCAGCGTCAGCCAGTGGAACGGGTTGATGGAAGAGACCAGATCCTCGAACCAGACGAAAACGAGCGTGCCGACCAGCGCGCCGAACAGATTGCCGATGCCGCCCAGCACCAGCATCACCAGCACCTCCGCCGACAGGTTGAAGGACAGGCTGTCCAGCCCGATGACGCGGGTGGAGATGGCGCTCAAAGCCCCGCCCAGCCCGGCGACCGCGCCGGAGACCACATACATCTTCATCAACGTCGAATAGATCGGCGCGCCCATGGCGCGGACGCGCACCGGATCCTCCATGATCCCGCGGCACAGCATCCCGAAGGGCGAGCGCACGACGAGACGCAGCGCGAGGAAGACCAGCAGCAGCAGCCCCAGCGCCAACCCGTAGACCGTCTTGCCCCAGAGATCGAACTGGAAGAGGCCGAAGAGCGGGTCGGGGGCGATGCCGGCAAGGCCGTCGCTGCCGCCGGTCAGCCAGGAGGCCTTGTTCGCTGCTTCCTGGGCGAGCTGGGCGACGGCGATGGAGAGGACAAGCTGCGCCAGCCCGTGGCCGCGCAGGATGACCGTGCTGGACAGCAGCCCCATCGCCGCCCCCGCGACCGCGCCGATCGCCAGCATCGCGATCGGATCGGCGATGCCGAACCGCGCGGCGGCGATGCCGGCGGCATAGGCCCCCGCCCCGAACAGGGCCGCATGGCCCAGCGTCGCGATGCCGGCGAAGCCGGTGACGAGGTCCAGCGACAGCGCCAGCAGCATCAGCGTGATGATGCGGGTGAGCAGCGCCAGATTGTTGGGCAGGAGGAAATATCCCGCAACGCCGATCGCGGCGATGACCGCCAGCGCCAGGAGATCCCGGCCCAGCCGCCCGCCGCGTCCGGACGCGCTCACGCCGGGCGCGGAGTCATCCAGCGCGGTCATTCGGCGCGCCCCAAGAGGCCGCGCGGGAACAGGCAGACGATGACGATCACCGCCAGATAGAAGAAGAACTCGCCGAAGCTGGGCATCAGGTAGCGCCCCGTCGTCTCTATCGCGCCGAGCAGCAGGCAGGCGAGCAGCGCGCCGGGGATGGAGCCGGCACCGCCGACCGAGACGACCACAAGGAAGGTGACCATGTAGCGGAGCGCGTAATAGGGCTCGATCGGCAGAAGCTCCGCCCCCACCACCCCGCCGAAGGCGGCGAGCGCGATGGCCAGCGCGAAGCTGACCGCGTAGACGATCTGCGTGCGGACGCCCAGCGCCCCGGCCATCGCCGCATCGTCGACCGACGCCCTCAGCCTCACGCCGAAACCGGTCTTCTCCACCAGCGCCCACAGCGCCGCCGCGACCGCGATCCCGCAGGCGATGGCGAACAGCTTGTGCGCCGGGATGGTGCGGAAACCGATATCGACGGGACCTTCCAGCAGCGCCGGCAGCGGCACCGTCTTCAGGGTCGGCCCCAGCACGAAATTGGCGACGCCGATGATGACGAAGGTGATGCCGATGGTCATCAGCACCTGGGTGAGCTGCGTCGCGCCGTAGATCCGGCGAAAGAGCAGCATTTCCAGGGGAACGGCGACGATGACGGTGCCCGCGACCGCCAGCACGAGGCCGAAACCGTAGCCGAGGCCGAGATCGCCGATGGCGTAGGAGGCGATGTAGCCGCCGATCATGGCGAAGGCCCCGTGGGCGAGATTGATCACCTTCATCAGCCCCATCGTCACCGACAGGCCGATGGAGATGACGAACAGCACCATCCCGTAGGCCAGCGCGTCGGCGCCAATGCTGAGAACTGTCTGCATGAACCCTGAAATCCCGTGGCGGAGACGCCCCTGCCTACTCTAAGGCGTCTCCGCCCGGTTGCGCGCGAAGGTTATTCGGTGACCGCCAGGCCGGGATCGCCCATCATCTCGAAGGTCTGAATTTCCTTGTTGTAGTACGTGCCGTCCTCCGCCTGAGCGACCTCCCGCAGATAGATGTTCTGCGTGATGTGCCGGGTCTCCGCGTCGATTTCGACGGGGCCGCGCGGGCTTTCCCAGGCAAGCCCCCGGACGGCGTCGACCGCCGCGGCGGCGTCCTGCTCCCCGCCCGTCGCCTCGATCATCTTGTAGATGACATGCATGCCGTCGAACGCGCCGACCGCCGGGAAGGAGAGCAGGGCCGGATCGCCCAGCGCCTCGCTGGCCGCCGCGACGAACTCCTCATTCTCCGGCGACTCATGGGCGACGGAATAATGGAAGGTGGTCCGCAGCCCCAGCGCGGCCTCGCCCAGCACCGGCAGGTCGGATTCCTGGGTCAGGTCGCCGGTGGCGAGCATCGTGACCCCCGCCGCTTCCAGCCCATTGTCGTTATAGGCCTTGACGAAACCCAGCGTCGGCGGGCCGGACGGCAGGAAGGCGAACAGCACCTGCGCGCCGGAATCCTTCACCCGCTGCATGATCGGGCTGAAATCATTGGTGGAAATCGGCATGCGGATGGAATCGACCACATCGCCGCCTTCCTCCTCAAAGGTCGCGGTGAAGGCTGCTTCGGCATCCAGGCCGGGACCATAGTCGCTGACCACGGTGATCGCGCTCTCGAAGCCCATGTCGTGCGCCACCCGCGCCATCGGCGCGGTGGTCTGCCACAGGGTGAAGGAGGTCCGGACGATGTACGGACTTTCCGTCACGATCGAGGAGGTGGCGGCGTTGAAGATCACCATCGGCACGTTCGCCTGCTCCAGCAGCGGGGCGGCGGCCATGGCATCGGGCGTGAAATAATAGCCCGCCAGATACTGCACGCCCTCGCTGACCACCAGTTCCCGCGACAGGGCGGCGGACTGGGCGGGGTCGGGCGTCGGCACGTCGCGATAGATGATCTCCACCGTGTCGTCGCCGACCGTGTCGCCATGCAGCGCCATATAGGCTTCGATGCCGGCCTGGAAGTTCCGGCCCTGGAGCGCGAACGGGCCGGAGAACGGCCCGACGACGCCGACTTTGACCGTCTCCGCCACGGCCGCGCCGCCCAGCAGCATGGATGCGGCCGAGGCCGCGAGGATCAGCTTATTCATTCTTTCCTCCCTCATGACGGCGCGCCGGCACCCCGCCCGCACGGCTTTGGTTATTGGTCCGGGACCGTTCCGGAATTCAACGACGCCGGCCCCACCCGCTTCGATGTCCGTCAGCGGTGCCATTCTGGCAAAGATGCTCATGAGGGAGAAATGAAAAGCTTGGCTTTATAGATAACGTGGGAGTTATAGAAATTTCCGCGTTGCGCCGTTTTCTGTGAAGCGGCGGAGAGGTCAGGTTATAGGAACCAACCGCCCCCTCACCCAACCCTCTCCCACGAGGGGAGAGGGCTACCTTTCTTACCCTCGCCCCTTGTGGGAGAGGGAGGGACCCGGCGAAGCCGGGAGGGTGAGGGGTGTTATCTAGCCCCTGCCCCCGTAATCCAGCGACGGGTACCAGTCGGTCCCGCGGCCTTCGGGGGTGGAATCGAGGATGGTCCAGAGCGGCATCAGGTCCGGCGCGCCGCGCGGGTCCTGGCCGGGGTCGGCGGTTTCGAAGCCCATCTCCCCGCTCCAGAAATGACGGATCGTCCCGTCGCGGCGGGTGAAGACGTTGAAGGCGGGATAGTCCGCGTCCTCGGCATTCACATAGTCGCGGGTGTAGTCGCCCTCCATATCGGAATAGAGCCTGAGGCCGCGCCAGCCGCGTTCCTTCTTGAAGGCGGCCAGCCGTTCGATGGGCGATCGCGCGACGACGCCGAAGGCGACCCGCTGCTCGACATCCCGCGCCTCGCCGTCCCAGGAGGAGAGGAGCGAGGTGCACATCGGGCAGGGCCGCTCGCGCTGTGGCCCGAACATGTAGCTGTAGAGGACGAGCGTCTGCTTGTCCCCGAACATCCCCGAAAAGCTGGTCGGCCCGTTCTCTCCCACGAAGCGGTAATCCTTCGTGACTTCGCCGCCGGGCGGCAGGGCGCGGCGCAGTTCGGCCACCCGCTCGATATGGCGGCGAAGCTCGATCTCCTCGGCCAGTAGCGCGGTGCGCGCCCGGCGGTATTCCTCGCTTTCGTTCGGATAGCGGACACCGTTTTTCCCCGCCAGTTCGGCGGCGGAGGCAAGGTCATGGGCGATCGACATGGTCGGGTCTCCTTCGTTCGAGGGACGCTTACTCGGGCGTGGTCCCGAAGCTCCACGAGATTCCGTACGGGTCCTTCACCATGCCGTAGCGGTCGCCCCAGAACTGGAGGTCCATCGGCATCAGCACGGTGCAGCCGGCGGCGACCGCACGATCGAACCAGCGGTCGGCATCGTCGACATGCAGATGCAGCATCAGCCCGCTATCGGAATCCGCCGGCTTGCCGTGCTCCGGCATCGGGTCCATCAGCATGATGGAACCGCCATTGACGTCGATACGGGAATTGAGGATCCGGCCGTCATCCATGTGGTGCCGTGATCCGACTTCCTCTGCGCCCAGGGCCTTCCCGTAGAAATCGATCGCGGCGGCCGCGTCCGGGAGGGTCAGATAGGGAACCACCCCGCCCTTGAGGGGCTGCATGGCTTCCGGCCGGTCTTTTGTTGCGGTGTTGGACATTGCATATCTCCTTTCCAGGTGGTGGGGAGGGGGGCGTCGCGAGATCAGTCCCGGTCGGGCGCGCCCAGCGGGAAGAGCGGGCGGTAGGGCCGCGCCTCATCCACCGCGCGGGCGAAGGACGGCCGGTCGAGCAGCCTTCGGCGATAGGCGTGAACGTTGGAGAACCCATCATCGATCCGATGGGTCCAGTCGGCGTAGAACAAAAAGGGGGCAGCGGCGCAGTCGGCGAGGCTGAAGCCGTCTCCGGCCGCCCATAGGCGGTCCTCCATCCGGCGGTCGAGCCAGCGATATGCCGTCTCCAGCGCCGCCCGCGCGTCTGCGACGCCGTGCCGGTCGCGGGCTTCCGCCGGGCGCAGGCTGTCGAACACGATCTTCTGCTGCGGCGTGGAGACGTAATTGTCGAAGAAGCGGTCCATCATCCGGACCTCCAGCGCCACCGCCGGATCTTCCGGGATCAGCGTCACCGGCCCCGGATGACGGAGCGCCAGATACTCGATGATGATGGTCGCCTCGACGACCGTCTCGCCCTCATCCACCAGCACCGGGAAACGCTTGAGCGGCCACAGCCCTTCCCATTCCGCGAGATTTTCCGGATGGTCGGGGTCGAGCATGCGGAACTCGAACGGCGTGCCGTTCTCATAGAGCGCGACCAGGGCCTTTTGGCAGTAGGAGGAGAAGGGATGGGCATAGAGTTGCATGGGTGTCGTCGCTTTCGGGAATGCGGCTTCAGCTTGCTTTTTTAAGTTGATATCAACATAATCAGCTTATGTCAAAGCCCTCGACAATCCCTTACGAGACGACCCTGTTCGTCCGAGACCATTGCCTCTGCCTCCATGCCCAGCGGGCGGCCCGCGCGCTGGCGCGGCGGTTCGACGAGGCACTGCGCCCGTTCGACCTGACCAACGGCCAGTTCTCGCTGATGATGTCGCTGAACCGGCCGGAGCCGCCGGATCTGGGATCGGTCGCCTCCGTCCTGGCGATGGACCGCACGACCCTGACGGCGGCGCTGAAGCCGCTGGAGCGGCGCGGCCTCGTCCGGTCCGCCGCCGACCCGGCCGACAAGCGTCGGCGGCGGCTGGCGCTGACCGAGGACGGCCGGACGCTGCTGGCGAGCGCCCTCCCCGTCTGGGAACGGACCCATGCGGAGGTCGACCGGCTTTTCCCCGACTCCGACGGCGGCCGCCTGCGCGACAATCTTCGCGCGCTGTCGTGAAAATTCTCCCTGAAAATTCCCCTTGTTCCCTTTTTGTTCCAATGGCATTCTTACGCCATGGACACGCATCGCCCTCAGGCCGACCTCAGCGTCAAGGCCATCCATTCGATGTCGCTTCCCCTGCTGGCGGAATGCGACGCCTGCGGCCATACCGCCCGGCTCTCCGCCGCTATGCTGGCCCGCCTGCATGGCGACCGGAACCTTCGGGAGATCGGGGAACGGTCGCGATGCCGCTTCTGCAACTCCAAGGGCCGCGCGCTGGTGCGGGCATTGTTCCCAACGGACGCGCTCGACCGGGCGGCGTGACTTTCGGGGCGGGGCGGGGCGGGCCGAGCGGAATTGCCTGAATGACGAATTTCGTGCATCGAAAGCCTAGTCGCATTAATGGTGGCGAGCATTGGCGGTTGGCCCTGGAGGCCCCAGAAACTCCCGCAGGCGATGCTCCAGCCCGGCAATATTCCGTACTTCGCACTCCCAGATCACAAGCACCCGCCAACCTGCGGCGACCAGCGCTTCTCGCGCCGCAGCGTCACGGCGGACGTTATCCTCAAACTTCTGTTTCCAAAAATCGATTCGGCTCTTTGGGGTGCGGGTCGACCGGCATCCCTCATGCCGATGCCAGAAGCACCCATGGACAAAGATGACCTTGCGTCGGCTGGCGAGCGTCAGGTCTGGCTGTCCAGGGAGATCGCGGCGGTGGAGGCGGAAGCGATAGCCGAGCTGATGCGCGAGCCGCCGGACCACCATCTCCGGCTTCGTGTCTTTGCCCTTGACCAGCGCCATTTGAGCCGACCTTTCCGGGCTCGTCGGCGGCTCATTTGGATCAGACACCATGATCAGGGGATTGTGCCCCTCGCATAATTGTACCGCGTCGGCTCCTTATAAAGGATCACCCTGTCGGGAAACACAGTGCATAGCCATCCATCGGGCAGAGTGTTGATCATCTCGGTCATGATCTCCCGCATCGTCATCACGTTCTTGGGAAGCGTGATCCGTGTATCGCGTTGGTTGGCGTGCCCCGTTCGAAAGTGCGCCGTCTTGTGGGGCTTTGACGGCGTCGGCGCGAGATCTGTTTCGTATCTAAACAGGTAAGGCAGTCCACCCTTGAGCTGAAGCAAGAGCGCCAGAATCGATCGTTCGCCAGGACCAATGTCGATCGGCCTGTCAATGTCGATAGGATACTGCATGTCAAAAGCGGCTGGCTCCTGCCCTTCTCTATTGTGTCCAGGATCATTGGAGCCGAACCCGGAGTTATTCCAGATGAGCGGCTTCCCATCGATCTCAGCGAATCTCTTGATGAGAATGTCCTCCACGTCGAAGTTGTGGAAGACCATGATGCGCACCGCCTTAAAGGTCACCCTTTCAGGATTCAGGCCAACGCGGTGCTGGATATTTTTCCAGTGTCTCCTCAACCTCGACTGAAATCCGGCCGCCGCGTCCGTCTTGCCGACATACACTCGCTTGCCGTCCATCATGAGGACGTAGCCGCCCTGCGCCTTCTCCGGGAGGGCGGTCACGTTCTCCAGAACCAGCGGGGCGGCGGGAATTTTCTCGAGGATCTCCGGAAGCTGCCGCCTGAAAACGGCCGGAATGTCGATCTCGAATTCGCCATATCCGGGGGATGGTATCGGCGGCTCCGCGGTCACGCCGCAGCCTTCCGTTTATCCGTCCTCTCCCGCGACAGGAGACCAGCCAGCCGCCGCGCGATCACTTCAGCAAGCATTGACGGCACGGCGTTGCCCAATTGACGCATGTTCTCCGTCCATGAGCCAATAAACTCGTAGTCGTCGGGCAATCCCTGGAGGCGCGCCGCCTCCCGGACAGTGAAATAGCGAACTGAGCCATCCGCGAAGGCGATCATGTTCTCGCCTCCCGGCACGCCATGATCGCCTGCTTTGAGCGCCTTGGCCGGTTCGTCCAGCGGGCTTCCGGTGTGCCCCGCGTAGGATCGCGCGCCCGGCTGAAAGATATGATTCGCAAGGTCATCGCGAGAACCGGGTTCTCCGAGGCCGCTGAAGGCGTCACGGCATGTGATCCATGGCTTGCCCGTCGGCGGGATCATATGCTGACGAAGTCGCCGCGCCACCCTCGCGTCGTTCGCGCCCGCAGGCTCCTCGGAAGGGCGGCTCAAACCATGCCTCTCCCAGTACCGGCCGGTGATCCATTGGTCCCAAAGCAACCGTTCGTGGGAATGTGTCGGAATGGGCGTTTCAATTTCGATATCCAGATCTTTTCGCACGCCAAGAAACACGATCCGATGCCGCTTTTGCGGCGCTCCATAGTCGGCGGCGTTGACCTTGAGAATCCGAATGTCATAGAGCGCCTCGCGACGGCGGTGCTCTAATCGCCTCAGATGCGCGTCGCGGCTCTCGTTCTCATCGATCCTGATCTGGGGCGCGGCGAGCGACAGTTCGATCCAACGGAGATAATCCGCGAACGCGGGACGCGCGAGGCCGCGCACGTTCTCGAACAGGAAGGCCCGCGGGCCAATTTCCCGCACCGCGCGAACCGCTTCCGGCCACATGTCCCGCTTGTCTTCATGCCCCCTGTGTTTGCCGCCTATGCTGAAAGGCTGACAAGGAGGACCGCCAGCGACAACGTCAACTCGCGCGAGTGGCCTCCAATCAACATATCGGACATCCTCCCGCAGAATCGGCCAGTGCGCCACATGCTGGAGCCCGCATACCTTGTTATGCGTGATATTCCGGACCGAATTCCCGTCTCTCTCGATCAGGGCCTCATGTCTGAACCCGGCTCTGGAAAGCCCCAATGCGAGGCCTCCGCAACCAGTGAACAATTCAACGCTTCGCATTCGGACGCTCCCCCGCTGGCCGAGGCCATCTTTCCAAATCGGCTCTAAGTTCTCAACGATCGACCCGCAACATCGTGCGGTTTCCTGTGGACAATCTTCTATATGTTTGATGGCCGTAAGAACATATCATGAACTGTAACCACTGCACGAAATGCTGTCAATTTTCTCAACCGAAAGGTCTGTCGGTAGCGAGATGGCTAGAGGGTCTGAAGGACTTCGCCCGTGCCGTCACTGAAGCGCATGATCCCTAGCGGCACGCGCCCTGGAAGATTATCCTTGGAGATGATGTCGCGGCCGACCTTTCAAGGTCGGCGACCGCCAGCCTTAGCTTATGCGTCAGCCCTACCTCTGCCTTACCCGATGCGCGCCAGGTCAGCGCGAGGGGCACGCGCAAGAGCGTGGAATGCAGCCGCGCGCGGATCGGAACTTTTGCTTCCGGGCGGGCATTGGAGCGGCATGACGAAATTCCGCGAAGACCTGAAAGACTCCGTCATCGTCGTGCTGGGCGCATCGAGTGGCTTCGGTCGCGGCGCCGCATTGAAGCTGGGGCGAGCGGGCGCGAAGGTCGTCCTGGCCGCCCGCAGGGACAATCTGTTGTCGGAGATCGAGAATGACATCAGGGCCGCGGGCGGCGAAGCGGTGGCCGCTCACTGCGATATCAGCGATGCGAAAGAGGTGAATGCCGTCGCCCGGACGGCGGTTGAAAGGTACGGCCGCATCGATGTCTGGATCAACAATGTCGGCGTCGGCGCGCTTGGGCTCTTCTGGGACATTCCGGTGGAGGATCAGGCCCGCGTGATCGACGTCAATTTCAAGGGACTGATGTTCGGCGCGCATGCGGCGCTTCTTCAGTTCCGCAAGCAGGGCCATGGCGTTCTTGTAAACACCGGCTCGATCGATAGCGAGGTACCGCTCGCTTACCAGACGACCTATGCCGCGACGAAGGCAGCCGTTCTGAGCATGAGCCGTTCCCTGAACGAGGAGTTGCGGCTTGGCGGCGAGAACGATTCCATCAAGGTCGCGACGATCATGCCCTGGGCAGTCGATACTCCATGGTGGAGCCATGCCGCGAACTATACCGGCCATCAGCCCCGCATGGCGGCCATGGACGATCCGGAAATCGTGGTCGACGCCATCGTGAAGGCATGCACGGACCCGAAGGAGGAAATGCCGGTGGGCGCGAAAGCCCACTCCTCCAATATATCGCACCATGTTTTCCCTGATCTCACCGAGCGCATGTCCGCGACTATCGCCGACAGGGAGGTGAAGAAGGCAGGCTCGCTGCCGCCGACGACCGGCAGCATCTACGAACCCATGCAGGAAGGCAGTGGCGTCGGGGGCGGAATTCGCCGGCGGATGAAAGAGGAAGACCAGGCCAGACGTCATTGACGCGCTCCCGGCGTCCAGTGCACCTCAGGCGGGGACGCCGACGCCATCCCGGTTGATTCGCCGGTAGTTCGCAAGGCGGCGACGGGTTAAGGATATCCGGCCGAGATCACGACATCGCCGGACAAAACCATGGATCAGATCGCTTCGCCGCGCAGGACGCTCATCGAACGGGAACTTTCCAGGGTCGATGGTGCATGTCCCGGACAAGGGAAACCGCTATCCAAGCACCGCAAGATGGCGGCGAACCCGTTCCGCTTCCTGCGCGGTGCGGCGCAGATCTACTACGCGGACCTGAAGAGCGGGGTGCTCAGCCTGCCTGCCGGCCTGTGCGAATCCGTCAGGACGACCGCCATACTGGGCGACTGCCACATGGCGAATTTCGGCTTCGTGACCGAGAAGGGTTCCCATGGCGGCAACATCATCTTCACGCCGAACGATTTCGACGATGCCTGCATCGGCCACGCCGCCTGGGACCTGACCCGCTTCGCGACCAGCATCTTCCTCGCCGCCGATTTCTCGCGCGGAATTCTGGAAGGCCGCTATCGGAGCGACGAGATCGACGATCCGGCGGGCCTGTCCGCCCCCACCGACGAAGAGGCCCGGGAGGCGGCGCGGGCATTCCTCAAGCGATACCGGAAAGCCTGCGAGTCGATCGTCAAGGATCCGCTCAACAGGACGAAGGTGGTGGGGGACTTCCGCAAGGGGCATGTCCTTTACGGGGCGCTGAAGAAGGCAAGGCGGCGATCGATCGGCGGCAAGGATTTCGAGGAGAAGAGCACGCTGGGCAAGGCCGTGGAGATCGGGCCGAAGGGTCCCCGGTTCCGGAGACGGCCGGATCGGTTCAAACGTCTCAACGCGGCCACCGTCCGGAGCATCAAGTCCGCCTTCCGCCCTTATGTGGACGACGCCATCCTGGATATCGTCGCGCGGCTGGGGGCCGGCACCGGTTCGGTCAACATCAACCGGTACTATCTGCTGGTCGGCCCGGAGGATTCGGCGACCGTCGATGATCTGGCGCTCTGCCATCTGGTCGAGGTCAAGCAGCAGCGCGAGGCCGCGCCCCTGCACGCCTTCCCCGATATCGATCCGCAGAACACGCTCAACCCGGCCCATCTGACGATCGACATACAGCGGCTCGTCCAGCGCGAGCCCGACCTCCTCCTCGACGAGGTCGACTGGAAGGGCGCCCACTGGATCGTCCGGTCGCGGCATCATGCCCGCGTCGACATGGACCCGGAGGAAATCTGCCTGTCCGACGGCAAGAGCGGGCGGAGGCTGAAGCAATACGCCCAGGCCTGCGGCGAGGTCCTGGCCCTGGTGCATTCGCGGGGCGACCGCCGCTCCGTCCGTTTCGAGACGTCGATCGCGAAGACGCTGAAGGAATGCGGGGATGAGTTGATCGCGGCGGCCGAAACCTACGCCGTTCAGACGGCGGAGGATTGGCGAACGCTGAACCTGATGCTTCAGGAAACTTCCGGCGACAGGGAAAACGGGTTTATGGGGTGACGCATAGGCCAGGCTTCGCATTCAGCTCGCTTCAAGATGTCTCCTGAGATCCTCGAACGACTGGAAGACCTGCTCGATGTCGCGGACGTTGAAGCCCTTGGCCAGCGAGGAATTGTATTCTTCGAGTGAGTCGCTCAGGCATCCCGTGAACAGAACGTTCCCGCCTTCCTCGACGACCATCCCGCCCCGTTCTTCAAAGGCGCGGTTCCACCGGATGGCTTCGGCTTCGTCCATGCCGGGCGGGAGGTCGAGGGCGAGCTTGCCATCTCGCAATTCCACCGGATAACCGCCCGGCCGACCATCGGGTCCGGGCACGTGTCCCTTCCATTCCCGCCCTGCCGCCAGGGCGAGCAGCAGCGGGACCCCGCTGGCGCCTGAGATTTCGATCGCGGGTTCCCGGGTCAACCGAACGTCTTCGAAATGCCGATAGACGTCTGGAACCTCATGTCCGTCTATCCAGACGCGAGGCGGCGTCTCCGTCCGCTCGGCCGGTGGCATCCTGAAGGCCGCCAGGTTCTGGTAATGAGCCAGCATCTTCAGCCGCGACGGGTCTTCAAAATGCTTCGCGCCGCTGAAGGCCGTGGAGAGGATCGCTATATTGCCGAAGCCCGAAACGATCCGATGGCCGAGCGCCTTGATGATGCCGTTGACGACATCGGGGAACCCGCAGTTGAAGAACGCGATGTCGCGGCCGCTTTTCGTGATGGCCTCCGCCACCCGAACCGACAGCAGGGCCTGAGAGACGGCTGTCACGCTCAGGCCGCCTTCCGCGACAAGCCTGGCCCACCGGCTGTTGCGGTTCGCTATGACCTGGGAGGTCTGAACCGAGGCGGCCTGGGCGATGATCCCCGGTTCGTTATCCGCGATCATCCGCCCCGCGGCGTCCGGAGCCAGAAGATCGACTTCGTAGGGGGCAAAGGAGGCAGGCTTGCCGAACAGCGATGCACGGGCGTTCCCGGCCGTGACGAGCCATCTCAGCCGGTCCTGATTGCGGCCCGCCACCACGACCCGGACCGGATCGGACGCCGTCGCGGCGATGTCGAAAACAATCCGTGCGGCGAAGCTGCCTGTGCCGGTTACGAGGATATCGCGGTAATCGGTCATGCGGAACGATCCTTCAGTTCAAAGCGATCCCAGCAATCATCGCGCCTGGACAGCAATCGATGCTTTACGATGCGATGACTTGCCGTGCGCTCGAAGTCATCGACGACGGCGATGTAGCGCGGGATCTGATAAGGGGGCAGGCGCTGCTGAAGCCAGTCGCAGAGCAAGGCGGCGCTTATCGAGCGTCCCTTTTTCGGGCTGACGAACAGCTTGATGTCCTGCTCGCCGATTTCGGCGGGGACGCCGATGATGGCGCAATCCTCCACGTCGGGATACGTCCCGACCACCTGCTCGACCTCGTAGGCGGAAACGTTTTCTCCCCTGACCCGCACGCTGTCCGTCGTTCGGCCGTGGAAGAACACGTTCCCTTCCTGGTCGATCGATCCGCAATCGCCCGTGTGCAGTGTCTGGCCGCGAAGGACGGCGGCCGTGGCTTCGGGATTGTCGAAATAGCCCGGGAAAAGGGCGCCGGCCAGATCGGTCGATACGACGATCTCGCCCCTCTCGCCTGCCGCGACGGTACGGCCGTGCTCATCGAGGATTTTCACGTCGAACCAAGGCAGAGGACGCCCAACCGAACCGACGGGACCGCCGATATTGACAGTGGTGATGCTGGACGACTCGGTCATCCCATAGCATTCGCGGATCTCGACGCCGAAGCGCTCCTGAAAGGCGCGCCATGTATTGGGAGGACAGCCTCCCCCCCAGGCTATCCGCACCCCATGATCCCGATCCCGCCCGTCCGGCGGCTGCTTGAGGAGTATCTGCAATATGCCGCCGAGATAGTGGATATGCGTGGCATGCTCACGGCGCACCTGGTCCCAGAACCGGCTTGCGCTGAAACGATCCACCATCCCCAGGACGACACCGCGCATCAGGGGCAATGACAGGAGTTGGGCCCCTCCTACATGGTAGAGAGGTTCCCAGACGAACAGGACATCATCGGGCCCGGCTTCCGTCGTGGTCGCGGCGGCTTCGCTTGCCAGTTTCAGCATGCGGTGGGTGACGACGACGCCCTTCGGGCGGCCTGTCGTGCCCGATGTGTACATGATCGCGAAAGGCCAGTCGGGTCCGAGTGAGACCGTTCCAACAAGCCCGTCAAAAGCGATCGCCTCGGCGAGCCCGTCGTTGCGTTCGGGATCATTCACCAGACGAGGAAGTTCCAGCGTCTCCGTCGCCTCGTCGATAACCGGCCGAAGGTCGGAATCATGGATCAGAAGGCGTGGCCGGGCATCCGAGAGAAGATATCTCAGCCCGTCGCCGCGCTGTTGCGCGTTGATGGGCACCCATACGATTCCGGCCTTCGCGAGCCCGAAAATGACGCAGATCGTCCGGATGCTGTTCCGCATCATCACGGCGACGCGATCGCCGGGTCCGATGCCTTGTTCCCGAAGGTAGGCGGCGAAGGCCGAAGATTTAAAGTCCAGCTCCCCGAAGGTCAGCGGCGTTCCATCGAACCGCGCATAGAGGCCGCCTGGATCAGTTTCCGCCCGCATATGCAGGAGATCGACGAGACCGTCGTTCGCTATTGTCATGGAAGAACTCGTGATTAGTCGGAACGGCGGAACCGTTCGGCTAGAAGGAGAATCGCCGTGACCAGGAGGAACACCACGACCGAAACCGCGGCCAGAGTCGGATTGAGCTGGAGGATCATGTCGTCCCACATCTTCTTCGGAAGCGTCGTGTTGATCCCGCCGCTGACGAAGATCGCGATGGTCAGTTCGTCGAACGATGTGATGAACGCAAAGAGGAACGCCGCAACCAATCCGCCCCGGATAAGGGGGATGGTGACAAAGAACAGCGTCTTCACCCGGTTCGCCCCAAGCGTGGCGGCCGCGTGATCGAGCTGGACATCATAGGTTTTCAGAATCGCCGAAACCGCGATCATGGCGAACGGAACGGCCAGCACCGTATGGCCGATCACCAGACCGGTATTGGTCGCCACAAGGCCCAGCTGAGCGAAGAGATAGAAGATCCCGACAGCGATCACGATCCGCGGCACGATCATCGGCGCCAGGAAGAAAGCGAAGATCGCCGTTCCCCATTTCGACCGGCTGCGCGACAGGGCGAGCGCCGCGAAGCCGCCGATGATTGTCGCGAAGATCGCCGTCGCGAAGCCGACTCCGAACGAACGCACCGTCGCGGCGATCCATACCGGGGAATTCAGATAGGTTTCATACCATTGCAACGACCAGCCCGGAGGCGGGAACTCCAGAAATTGCGAGCTTGTGAAGCTGAGCGGAATGATCAGCAGCGTCGGCAGGACAAGGAAGGCGATGATCGTCCAGGTGACGAACGGGAGGGTCCTGGCGGTGACCTTCGGCCCGACCAGCCGGCGCGCCGCCGCGCCGATCCAGGCGGTGGCCCAGGCCACGCGCTCAAGGACAAAGAGACCGATGAGGCGCGTCGTGCCGCTCGATTCCTTTCCGCTTCCGCCGGTCACGGTGGAGATGCCGAAGAGGAGATCATAGAGCCAGCAGGCGACGAGAGCCGTCACCAGCATCAGCATCGCGAGCGCGCCGGCGAACGACCAGTTCAGGAGTTGCTGGATCTGGACGATGATCAGCTGGGCGAGCATCGTTTCCTGTGGTCCGCCCAGGAACGCGGGGACGATGAAAAACCCGAGAGACGAGATGAAGACGAGAAGCCCCGCAGCAGTAACGCCGGGGAGCGACAGCTTGAAATAGACAAGCCAGAAGGCATGGATTGGGGTCGCCCCCAGCGTCTGTGCGGCCTGCACCAGACGTCGGTCGATGTTCAGCATCACCGGCAACATCGTAATCGCGGCCAGCGGGACCATGGCGTGAACCATGCCGACCATCACGCCGAACTCGTTGTACATAAGTGAGAATGGGCGATCGGTGACCTGGGAGCCCAGGAGCAGACTGTTAACCACACCCGTTCGGCCGAGCATGATCATCCAGGCGAAGGTCTTGACGAGGTAGCTCGTCCAGAACGGCACCATGACGAACAGCAGCAGGCGTCCACGCAGGAATGCCGGCTTCGTGGCCAACCAGTAGGCCAGCGGATATCCGAGCAGGAGTGAAACGAGAGCCGTGTAGCCGGCGATCTTGAAGGTGATGCCGAGGACGTGAAGGTACACGTCTGATTCGACAATGCGATTGAACGCGGCAAGGGTCCACGTGCCCGTCTCCTGATCCTCGAAAGCGAGGAACAGGAGCCTGGCGACCGGAAAGGCGAAGAAGAACGCCAGGAAGAGGATACCCGGCACGGCGAGCCAAAGCGTCGATGGACGACGGAACAGGCGCGCCCGGGTAGTCACCGGGGGCGTATTGGCGGTGGCGATGCTCACGGAACGACCGCCACGGTATTGGGATCCCAACTCGCGGTCACCGTTTCCCCTAGCGACGGAATGTTCAAACCCGGCGGAACCCGGATGATGAAATCCGTGTCGTCCGACAGTGAGGCGATGACCCGTGTTTCAGAACCGGCATACACCACCTCTTTGACCGTGCCGGACACACGGTTCGCCGCGCCCTCGCCAAGGGTCAGATTCTCCGGACGAATGACCAGAGCGCCGGCCCCATCCTGGCAACCTTCAGGCAGAACGAACTCGCCATAGGGCGTCTTGAGACGGTGCGCCGTTCCGTTGCGTGTCACCTCCCCACGCAGGATGTTGGATATACCGATGAAATCGGCCGCGAAGGCGGTGCGCGGGCGCATATAGATATTATGCGGCGTGTCGATCTGCTCGATCCGCGCGTGGTTCATGAGGCAGATCCGATCGGAAAGCGCCAGGGCCTCTTCCTGATCGTGGGTGACATAGATGATCGTGGCCCGGCTTTCGCGATGCAGCCTCTTGATCTCGATCTGCATGTTGTCGCGGAGTTTCTTGTCGAGCGCGCCAAGCGGCTCATCCATCAGAATGATGGATGGCTGGTAGACGAAGCAGCGCGCCAGCGCGACACGCTGCTGTTGTCCGCCGGACAATTCCTTCGGCAGACGCCCCGAAAGATGTCCGAGCTGCACCAGGTCCAACGTCTCCTTTACACGGGACTTGATCTCAGCGGAGGCGCGTCCGCGCATCTTCAAGGGAAAGGCTACATTCTCGGCGACGGTCAGATGAGGAAAAAGAGCGTAGTTCTGGAAGACCAGCCCGATATCGCGGCGGTGCACCGGGATATCGGACTGCTCTTTTCCATCAATGTAGACATGCCCGCTGCTTGGCTCGAGAAGACCGCAGATGAGCTGCAACAGCGTCGACTTCCCCGAACCCGAGGGCCCCAGCAAGGTCAGGAATTCACTGCCGGCCACGCTCAGGTCGCTCGCCTCAAGCGCCGTCAGCTTGCCGAACTTCTTGGACAAGCCTTCGATGAGAAGCTTTGGCTGAACTTCAGTCACGCTCTTCGACGCTGCCACCACTATTTTTCCTTAAGACAGAAGCCAGGCGTTGAACCGTTCGGTCGCACTCTCCCGGTTCTCGCTCCACCAATCTTCATCCGCCATGGCCATTTTCTCGATATTCTCCGGTGAGGTCGGCAGGATGCTCGCCCGCTCGGCCGGAATCGTCTCGTAGGCGTCGAGATTTGTGGGGCCATAGGCCAGCACGTCGGTGAAGGCGGCCTGCCGTTGGGGATCAGCGCAGAAGCGGATGAATTCGCGAGCGACGTCGGCCCGCGGGCAGCCCTTCGGTATTCCCCAGCCTTCGATCGAATACAGGCCCTGGTTCCAGGACAGCGCCGCCGGGGCGCCGCCATCGATGGCCGCCTGGAAACGAGCGTTCCAGCCGCTGATCAGGTCGACCTCGCCGCTCTGCAGAAGCTGGGTGCTCTGGGCGCCGCTGGTCCACCAGACGGCGATCTCCGGCTTTATCTGATCGAGCTTGGCGAAGGCGCGATCGACATCAAGCGGGTAGAGCTCCTTGAGCGGCACGCCATCGGCCATGAGGGCCTGTTCCAGCGTGTCGATCGGATTGCGGCGGAGCGAACGCCGGCCCGGGAATTTCTCCACATCGAAGAAGTCGGCCCAGCTCGACGGCCCGGTATCGAACCAGTCGGTTCGGTACGCCATCACGGTCGCATAGACGTCCGTCCCCATCCAATGCTCTGAAACCGCTTCGGGAAGCAGGCTCGGCACATCCGCGTGCGAGAAGCCGATCGGCTCCAGAAGGTCCTCCTTGGCGAGAATGTCGCGGGCGGACACGGTGAGCGTGCAGACATCCCAGGTATAGCTTTCCGTTTCCACGATCGCCTTGAACTGGGCGGTCGGCTCCGCGTCGCGGGCCACGTTCACGATCGTATTGCCCGTGGCTTCCTGGAAAGGATCGTAGAAAGCAGTCCGGAAGGCCGGACCGAACGGCCCGCCCGGATCAGCGACGGTCAGCTGCGTCGCGGCTGAAGCGCGGCCGATGATGTAGGGCGCCGCAAGGGCGGAGGCGGCGGCTCCGGCAGTCAATTGCAGGACGTGACGGCGTGTGGGGCGTAGCAATTCCATGGTCGTTCCTCTCCTGTTGTACGGCTTCTCTTGCCTTCTTCTTCATTATGTATTGGCGTTTGCGCGCGCGTGTTTCCGGGCCGCGCGCTCCGCCAGGAATTTCTCCATCATGCGAGCGGGCTCACCCGAAGCGTAGGCTTCCTTCTGAATTCGCACTCCGGCGGCCAGGGCATCCCGCAAGCCGGCTTCGGTCACCTCACGGAACCGCTGCCGGTCGAGGCGCATGGCGGTGGGCGGCTTGTCCGCCAACTCGCGGGCAAGCTCCATGGCGGCTTCCATCACCTCCTCGCGCGGGACCAGCCGGCTCATGGCCCCCACGCGGAAGCATTCCTCCGCATCCATCATCCGCCCGGTCAACGTCAGATCGATGGTTCGTCCGAGACCCAGGATCTCCCGCATGATCCAGGGTCCGGTCGTGCTGGCGATACCCGAATTGATTTCGGGCTGGCCCATGGTCACGCCCTCATGGCCGATCCGGATATCGCAGAGAAGGGCGACCTGGAATGCCGACCCCGCGGCGACGCCGTTCAATGCGGCGATGATCGGCTTGGAGAGCGAGCGCAGGCGGTCATAGAGGCGCTCCCATTCGCCAACCCACAGCTCCGCCCTTGCCGCGTCGAAGCTTTTCGTTTCGTTGAGGTCCTGGCCCGCGCCAAAAGCACGGTCGCCGGCGCCGGTGAGGATGACGGCCCGGACATTGCCGTCGGCCTCCATCTCGTCGAGCGCGGCGACAAGCTGCTCGCGCATCTCCGAATTCCAGGCGTTCAGCACCTCGGGGCGGTTCAATGTGATCACCCCGACTGCGCCGCGAACGTCTCGGAGAATGAAACCACCCATTGCGCCTAGCTCCAGTTATTGCATTATAATAACTCTTATTAAAATGGTCCGGCAGACCGCGCCGCTTGTCAACAAGGAAATCAGCCGTCATGAGATTTAGAAATTTTAGGAGTCATGAATGGTAGCGACCGAGCTTCCCGGATCTGCACGCAAGCGAGACCCCCTCGCCGTCCAATCCGTGGAAAAGGCGTTTCGAGTCCTCGAGGCCTTCACAAGTCAACGCCGCACGATGAGCCTGTCGCAGATCGCCGAGGAGACGGGCATGGACGTCAGTGCGGCCCAGCGCTTCACGCACACGCTGAAGTTGCTCGGGTATCTGGGCAGGGACGTTGAGACGCGCCGTTACGAGTTGACCGCGAAGGTGCTCGATCTGGGGTACAACTTTCTCCACGGCAATCGCCTCATAGACGGGGCGATGCCCTATCTCATGCATCTGAGCAAGGAGACGGAGGAGACGGTCAACCTGACCATCCTGGACGGCACCGACATCCTGTTCGTCTCACGGTTCATGAGCCGTCATATGTTGAACATCGATGTCGTCGTGGGTTCGCGGATGCCCGCTTTCTGCACGGCTCCAGGCATCGCAATGCTGTCGTGCCTACCCGAAAACGAGGCGATCGCCATCATCGACCGATCGGATCTGAAGGCGTTTACCGAGTTCACCACATGGAAACGCGAAGCCCTGATCGAGAAGATGAGGATATCCCGGCAACAGGGATATGCGACGGCTTTCGAGGAATATTACCGGGGCGACGGGTCGATAGCCGCGGCGGTTCTCGATGGCCATGGCAGGCCGGAAGGTGCGGTGAACGTCGCCGTCTCATGTTCCCGCTATCGGCCGGACGAAATCCCTTCCCGCTTCTCCGCACTGATCGTCGCCGCCGCCCGATCCATTTCACGCCGCTGACGGCGATCATCCACCTGCCGGATTCAGACGGACCTTGACATGACCGATATGCGGGTGGAACGTTTCAATAATGATTATTGCATACTGATAACTGTTATGCGCTAGCCGGGGAACGGGTTTCTCATGCCGCAATTCCGAAGGGTTGCACAGCGAAGAGGGAAGCCGATCAGCCTGACCGTCGATGGTCATCCGGTCACGGCCATGCAAGGCGATTCAGTGCTGGCGGCGATACTCCTTTCCTCACATTTCGTCCGGCGGCTCGAATTCGGCGGCGAGATGCGAGCCGGATTCTGCCTGATGGGCGCTTGTCAGGATTGCTGGGTATGGGCCGCGGACGGTTCACGCCTGCGCGCCTGCTCCACATTGGTCGAGGAAAGGATGGCCCTGCTGACAGAGCCGCCGTCCACTCCCGCGCTGGTGGACCACAATGCATAGAATCGTGGTTGTCGGGGCCGGCCCCGCCGGCATACGGGCGGCCGAAACGCTCTGGAGAAACGGCCTTCGGCCCATACTGCTTGAGGAAGGCCGCGGCAGCGGAGGTCAGGGATACCGACAGCCGTCGGAAGGGCTGGATCTCGACATCGCGAAGCTCATGGGAAGCGAGGCGCGGAAATACCGGCGTCTGCATGAGGATTTCGCGCAAATGGTCCCCTCGATCGATTATCGGCCGGAAACGCTGGTCTGGGGCGCGGGAAAGGGAACGCTGCACACGCTTCGCGACGGCGTTGCCGAATTGATCGATTACGATGCCGTGATCGTCGCGACCGGGGCCATGGACAGGATCATGCCCCTGCCGGGATGGACCCTGCCGGGCGTGTTCACGCTGGGAGGCGCCCAGGTCGCGATGAAGGACCAGGGCTGCCTCATCGGCAAGCGAGTGGTCTTTTGCGGCTCGTCCCCCCTGCTCCCGCTCGCAGCGTTGCAATACAAGATGCTGGGGGCCGAGGTGGTGGCCATCTGCGACACGACTTCGATGAGAGACAAAATCTCCGCCGGGCCCAAGCTCCTCGCCTCGCCGAAAACATTCGTGAGAGGCCTGACATATCTGAGGCAGCTACGCGCCGAAGGCATTGAAACCCTGTTCGGCGCGGACCCGGTCCGAATCGTCGGCGAAGAGTCCGTCGAGGCTCTGGTGGTCAGCGATCGTCAGGGCCGGGAGCGTCGGTTTTCCTGCGATGCGGTCGCCCTCGGCTACGGGTTGAAGCCGGAAACCCAACTTGCGGAACTGCTTGGGGCGACGTTCGCATTCGATCCCTCATTTCGGCTCTGGCTCCCGAAGGCCGATGAGGATGGACGCGCCGCTCCCGGCCTCTATCTCGCCGGCGACGGCGCCAGGATCGGCGGCGCGGACGCGGCGGAGGACAGCGGCCGTCTCGCCGCCCATGCCTTGCTCGATGATCTAGGGATAACCTCCGACAGAGGCGAGAACCGGCGTCTTCGTGGGCGCGTCAAAAGGCTCCGCCGCTTTCAGAACGGGCTGTCGAAAGCCTTTTCATGGCCCGTGAGGTTTGCCGGTCGCCTTGGGGACGATGTCACGATCTGCCGATGCGAGAACGTCAAGGCGGGCGAGATCCGATCGGCGATGGATACGGACCTCGGGCCGGTCGAGATAAATCGCGTGAAGGCGATCACCCGGTGCGGGATGGGGCGTTGTCAGGGCCGGGTCTGCGGACCGGCCCTGCAGGAGTTGATTGCCGCTCATGCGGGCTTGCCGATCGTCGAGGTCGGACGTCTCAGGGGGCAGGCTCCTGTCAAACCGATTCCCGTCAGCGCGGCGAGGCGTCAGTCATGAAGCGCCACACGGCAGATGTGACGATCGTCGGAGGCGGACTCATCGGCGCATGGTGCGCCTTCTTCCTGGCGCGGCGCGGAAAGAAGGTCACGCTGATCGAAAAGGGCGTGGTCGGCGCTCAGTCCAGTGGCACGAACTTCGGCAGCCTTCGGCTTCAGGGACGCTATCCGGCTCAATATCCGCTGTCGCTCCGTGCGCAGGAGCTTTGGGAGCGGCTGGAAGACCTCATCGGAGACAATTGCGAATACGATCGTGCGGGGCACCTTTATTGCGCCCATGACGGTGAAGAATCGGCGAAACTTCAGGATTACGCCGCTGTTTCGCGCTCCTACGGTCTGGAAATAGAGGATTTGGGCAGGTCCGACCTGCGGCGGCGGTTCCCGTGGCTCGGCGACCGGATCGTGCACGCCACCTACTCGGCGCGCGACGCGACGGCCAATCCGAGACTGGTTACCCCTGCGGTGGCGCGGGCGGCGAAAGCCGAGGGCGTCGAAATCGTGGAAAACAGTTCCGTCACGGGCATCGGTGTCCGGGATGGGACTTTCCAGGTCACGGCCGACGGCTATGGCTGCGTCGAAAGCGGCTACGTCGTCAACAGCGCCGGCGCATGGGGCGTGAAGATCGCCGAGATCTTCGGCGAGACAGTCCCGCTTTTCCCGGCCGGACCGCCGCAATTCGTGACCGAGCCGGTACCCTATATCGTTCGCCCCACCGTCCAGACGGTAGACGGTTCGGTCATCGCGCGTCAGATACCGCGCGGCAACCTGATCCTGACCGGCTATCCGCGCACCGCCTCCGATCCGGTCAACAATCGGGCGCCGGTACCGCTTCACAAGACCTTGTCGGCGATGGCGGGACTTGAACAAATCATCCCTGCCATGGCTCACGCCCACGTCATCCGCGTGTGGTCGGGAATCGAGGGATACATCCCGGACATGATCCCGGTCATCGGCGAAAGCGCCAGGATGCCGGGGCTTATCCACGCCTTCGGGTTCTGCGGACACGGTTTCCAGATCGGCCCTGGTGTCGGTCTCTGCGTCAGTGAGATGATCGCGGATGGGGAAACGCCGGTACCGCTCGAACCTTTCGCCATTTCCCGATTCTCCGGCTCAACCGTCGTCAGTGAGAAGTTCCATAGCGAGTTCGATGCCGAGGCCGTCGGACGCTGAAGCCGCGAACCAAGCCTCAAGAGATGCGCAATGTCTAGAGTGACAATCATTGGGGCCGGAATTGTCGGCGCGTGGACGGCTATCGAATGCCTTCGCCTGGGTCATGAAGTAACCATCGTCGATCCGGGTGACCCAGGCGGACGGCAAGCCGCGAGCTACGGCAATGGCGCCTGGATCATGGAAGCCAGCGTGCTGCCTGTCGCGATGCCCGGCCTGTGGTTGCAGGTTCCGCGCCTGCTGCTGGACCGCGGCGGCCCTCTGACGATCCGATGGCGGAATCTGCCCGAGCTCGCGCCCTGGCTGGCGCGCTTCATGCTGTCCGGTGCGACGCTGAAGCGGGTCGAAGCGACTGCCAGGGCTCGCCACGAACTCCTGCGAGAGGCTGTTTCCAGATACGAGACAATCTGCGAGCAGGCGGGACTTTCGGACTATATCGAAGCGGCAGGGCATCTGTTCGTCTACCCCGACGAAGGAGCATGGCGCGACGACCGCCTTACCTGGCAATTCCGCGGCCGGTACGGTCACAGTTGGGAAGAGGTGAAATCGGAGGATCTTCGCCGGCTGGAGCCCGGTCTCGGAAGCGATTACCGGCACGCCGCTTTCATGTCGGCCGGGCGCAATTTGAACGATCCTGGAGGCCTGGTTAGGGGATTGGTTTCATTCGCGCAAAGCGCCGGCGCGAGGCTGGTTAAAGCGCAAGCGACCGCATGGCGCTTCGAGGGGGACAGGTTACGCGCCGTCATGACCGACATGGGGGAGGTTGAAAGCGACTGCGCGCTGGTTTGCGCGGGTATCGCGTCCCGCGAGCTTGCTTCCAAAGCCGGCGACCGAATACCGCTCGAAAGCGAGCGCGGGTATCACATCGTCCTGAAAGACCCGGAATACGTGCCCCTGCACCCCGTCATGCCGAGCGACGGCAAGATGGCCGTTACGATGACGCGCGCCGGCCTGCGGGTCGCCGGGCAGGTGGAACTCGCGAATGCCGGGGCGGCGCCGGATTGGCGGCGCGCCGATATCCTGCTCGACCATCTCCATCGGCTATTCCCGTCCATCCCGCGAAGACCGGATCCTGGACGACTCGATCGCTGGATCGGGCATCGCCCATCGACGCCGGACGGGCTGCCCTGCCTGGGTTTCTCCTCGCGTTCGCGCAATATCATCTACGGGTTCGGCCATGGTCACAGTGGCATCGGCATGGCCCCGGCTTCGGCCCGCCTTCTGGCGGAACTCGCTTCGGATATCCGTCCGAGCATCGACCCTGAGCCTTATTCGGCGAGGCGGTTTGCGCAATGACGGACGATATTCTCTATCTGAGCGAAGCCGATGTCGGCGATCTGGAAATCGATCCGGCCAAATCCCGGAACGCCATTCTGTCCGCGTTCCGCGAACATCATGCCGGGCGCATAGCATCCAAGCCGAAGCTTTCCCTCGACCTCGGGCCCGGCCATAAATTCCAGTCGCTCTGCGCAGCCTCCGCCCAAAGCGGTCTCGCCGTGAACAAATGGCTGGGCGTCGCCCCCTTGGAGGCCAGTGTATCGGGCAGGAGCGTACAAGCCCTGGTCACGCTGAACGACTATGGCTCGGGTGCGCCCCTATGCATCATGGACGGGAACGTACTCACGGAATTGCGTACCGCCGCGATGTCGGCGGCGATGGCCGAAATGATCGTGACTTCCGAACCGCGATCGATCGGCTTCATAGGAAGCGGCTACCAGGCGCGGTCGCATCTGACGGCGTTCCTGTCGCTCTTCCCATCGCTCGAACTTGCCATGGTCCTCAGCCGGACGCAGGCATCATCGGAGCGTTTCGCGAATTGGGCTCAAGACGGCCATGGCCTCCGGACCCAAATTCCGGAAAGCGCCGAAGATCTCGTCCGACAAAGCTCCATCCTTGTTACGACCGTGCCGATGAGCGCTGGGCTGGAGCCGTTTCTCCAGCCGGAATGGGTCGCGCCGGGAGCATTCGTATCCGCCGTCGATCTCGCCCGCTCATGGTGTCCCGAGACGCTGAGCGAAATCGAATATCTGGTAACCGACGATCACGTTCAGGAACAGGAAAGCCCGACGATTTCCCGCCTTCGCGGCTTCGATGCCGATCTTGGCGATGTCGCGTCGGAAGCTGCGGAAAACCTCCGGCAACAGGATCGCCGAATGTTCATCTTTCGAGGCCACGCCACGGCCGACCTCGCGATCGCCTCCGAAATTTATCGAGATGCGTTGCGTGCAACCGCCGGCATCCGAATACCTCGCTAGGCGATCCGCGGGTGGCCGGCTCAGCCGTTCCAGCCAAGGCCCTTGGATATCCTGAGAGCGGCTTCGCCGAGAAGGTTCACGAAACGGTCGAGATCCGGCTTTTGCGTGCGAAAGGCCGGAGCAGCGACGTTCAGCGCCGCAACTACCGAGCCTCCGACCGCCATCACAGGGACCGAAACGGAACAAAGCTGTTCGCCGACCTCCCCACGACTGATGCAGTATCCTTGTCTCCGTATCAGATCCAGTTCACGCATCAACCTGCTGCGGTTGGTGATGGTGCGCTTGGTTATCGGCAGCAAATCGTCCGGTATGAGTTCGGCCTGGAGCCTTGAGGGCAGGAAGGCCAGAAGCACCTTGCTGGATCCCGCATAAAGCGGCCGCCGCCGTCCCACCACCGTATGCACCCGCAGATCGCGTGACGGCTCGAACTTGGCTATGCACAGGGACTCGGCATTGTCGCGGATCCGAAGCTGGATGGTTTCGTTCACTTTTGAGCCCAGTGATTCCATGATCGGATCGGCCAGTTTCACGAGGTCAATCTGCGTCGTGGCCGCCGTCCCCAGCACCAGCACTGCATTTCCGAGGCGATAACCGCCCGCCGACGTCTTCTGGATCAACGCGCGGCGTTCCAGTGTACGTAACATTCTCAAGATTCTTGGCTTCGTTTCTCCAAGGTTCCGGGCAATCTCACTCAGCCTCACGTCGGCGAACTTCGCGACCTCCATCAGCACTACAATAGCGAGGTCAACCGATTGAACTATATCGGATCTTTCGGGCATCTAGATTGCTCCTCAACACCAGATCATTACGCGTCCAGGCCATCAAAATGCCTAAAATTTTTTGGTACGCTCATCGTAACATGCAGCAATAGTGTTTGACAGTTTTGATACCGTTCGCGGACTGTACGGGCAATCGGCGCCTGTCAGACGCCATAAGAAGCGCGGCCTCAGCGCGCCGTCCGCTCCACAGAAAATCAACTAGGGAAGGAGACCGAGGTGGTACTGATTTCTACTCGCCCAGGCATTCGGAAAACGTTGCTCGCGCTCTTGATCGGCGCGGCGATGCCTGCGGCCGCCCTGGCGCAAGACACGCATCTCTCGATCGGCATGTCCACGACACCGACGACGCTCGATCCGCACGAGGACAGTTCGGCGCCGAACAACGCCACTACCCGGCACATCTGGGACGCCCTGATCAACCGGGGCGGTTCCGCTGAAAACTTCCCGCAACTGGCGACCGAATGGCGGGCAATCGATCCGACGCATTGGGAATTCAAACTGCGCGAAGGCGTCACTTTCCATGACGGCTCGGAATTCAATGCCGAGGACGTGATCGCCTCACTGCTCCGGGCGCGGGACAAACCGAGTCAGGGTTTCGCCGCGTATACCCGCAACATCGCGAGCATCACGGCGCCCGACCCGCTGACGATCGTGGTCGAAACCACCGTTCCGGACCCGCTAATCCTCAATTCCTTGAGCCGGATCATGATCATCAGCGCCGATTGCGCTGATGCCTCTGTCGAACAATTCGACAATGGCGAGTGCGCGGTCGGAACCGGCCCGTTCGAATATGTCTCCTACATGCCGGGCGGCCGGCTGGAACTCACTCGGAACGACGAGTATTTCGAGGGCGCCTCGGAATGGTCCGACGTGACGTTGCGTTTCCTGCCGGACCACGGCGCACGGCTTGCGGCACTCCTGTCGAAGGAGATGGACATCATCGAGACGCTGCCGGCCGACGGCCTGCCTCGCGTTGAGGAAGATCCCGAACTGAAGGTGATCCGCGGACAGTCGACGCGCCTCGTCTATCTCGGCATGGACGTGTCGGAGGGGCCATCCCCTTATGTGACCGCCAAGGATGGGTCGGAACTGGCCGAGAACCCGCTCAGGGACGAGCGGGTGCGTCGCGCGCTCCTGATGGCGATCAACCGCCCTGCAATCGTCGATCGCGTCATGCAGCAGAATGGCACGGTCGCCGACCAGTTCGTCGCCGAAGGCTATTTCGGTCATTCCGATCAGGTCGAGCGTGTCGAGTACGACCCCGAGCAAGCCATGCAACTCCTGGCCGAGGCAGGTTATCCCGACGGCTTCAGACTCACACTGCACGGCCCCTCGGGGCGCTATGTGAAGGATAGCGAGATCCTGCAGGCGGTGGGGCAGATGTTCGCTCGGATCGGCATCGACGCCAGCGTCGAGGTGATGCCATGGTCGATGTACTCCGACAAATATTCGAGCGGCGCCTACAGCATGTATTTTGCTTCCTGGGGCGTGAACACGGGCGAGGTCTCAAACCCCGCAGTTGCATTCGTCGCGTCGCGTAACGAAGAGCGGGGCACCGGCCGCTACAATGGCGGCGAGATCAGTGATCCGGAGATCGACGCGCTTCTGGCCGAGGCGACCTCGACACTCGACGAGAAGAAGCGCGCCGAACTTCTTCAAGAGGTCTCCGAACTGACCTTCGACCGGCTCTGGGTCCTCCCTATGCACTATGAGAACGTCGTGCTGGGAGCGCAAAGCTCGATCAACTACGAGCCGCGCGGCGACAAGTACACGCTGGCCTACGAAGTCACTTCGGCCGACTGAGCCGGCCTCCCGGATGCGCGGGATATGCACCCGCGCATCCCACCCCTTCTCTCAAGGAGCACACGAAGGTGCAGGAACTCGGTACGAGCGCCGCCGCCCGCGCCCGGGCGATCTACGACTATGGTCACACGGCGATTTTCGCCTCTACGGCCGACCCGCGGCTGCACATGCTGCTCTATGTGCCTCCGACGGCCGCGGAAGGCCGTAAGATGGACCTGTTGGTGGCCGTTCACGGGACCGGTCGCACGTCAGCCATCGACTTCCGTGACGGGTTTGCCGAGTTCGGCCTCTATCACGACTGCGCCATCCTCTGCCCGATCTTTCCGATGAACGTCCTCGGCGATGGGGCCCGGTCGGGCTATAAATACATGGAAGAAGGCGACATCCGCTACGATAAGGTCGTCCTCTCGATGGTCGCCGAGATGGCCGAGAAGTACGGGCAGGACTGGTCGACCTTCGCGATGTTCGGCTTCTCCGGCGGCGGGCATTTCACCCACCGTTTCGCCCTCCTGCATCCAGAGAAACTCTGGGCGGCCTCTATCGGCGCGCCGGGTTCGGTGACGTTGCTCGACCCCGGCCGCGACTGGTGGGTCGGCATTCGGGATGTGGCGGAGCGGTTCGACCGCCCGTTCGATGCGGAAGCCCTGGCGAAGGTGCCGGTGCACATGGTGGTCGGCGACGCGGATCTCGAAACCTGGGAGATCACCCATAAGCCAGGCGGCCGATATTACATGGAAGGCGCAAACGACGCTGGCGAAACCCGCCCTGCCCGTCTACGCGCCCTGGCGGATTCATTCCGGAAAGCAGGCGTCGATGTGACCCTGGAGATCGTGCCCGGTATCTCCCACGACCGTATCAAGGTCCTCGGCAACGTGAAGGCGTTCCTGGCGCAGGCGCTGGCCGACAGGCGCTCCGCATGAAGAACGCGACGATCGTCGCGCCGCAGCCCGAAGCGGTCGAGGCGGGCGCGGCCGTTCTGGAGCGTGGCGGCAACGCGGTCGACGCGGCTCTGGCCTGCGCCTTCGTTCAGGGCGTCGTCGATCCGCAGATGGCCGGGATCGGCGGCTTCGGGTCCATGCACGTCTACATGCCCCGCAAGGGCGTGCATGAGATCCTGGAGTTTTACGCGCGCGCGCCCCTCGCGGCGACCCCCGACATGTGGGCCGACAAGATCGTGGGCGAGAGCCGGGACGGTTTCGGCTTCATCCTGGAGGGGAACCTCTCGGACATCGGCTACCTGGCGGTCTGCACGCCGGGATCATTGAAGGGCTACGAGACGGCGCTGCGTGATTACGGCACCCTCGACTGGACCGATGTGATCTCGCCCGCGGTCGAGTATGCCCGCAATGGCTTCATGATCCGCAATCATATGCACTGGTACTGGACCAAGGATCAGAGCGCGGACGGATTCGCCAATACGGTCGACAAGCTGGGATTCTCCGAAACCGGCAGGCGCATCTACTTCCATCCCGATGGACGCCTGCGCGATGTGGGGGAACTCCTCAAGAACCCCGACATGGGCAACACGCTGGAACGGATCGGCCGGAGCGGCGGATCCGACATCTTCTACAGCGGCGAGATCGCGCAGCAGATTGCGGAAGATTTCGCGACGCACGGAGGCCTGCTCAGCGCCGAGGATCTTGCCGCCTACGAACTCTCGAAGGTTGAGCCCATCTGGGGCGATTATCGTGGTCATCGCATCGCCACCTCTCCGCCGCCGGGCTCGGGCTTCGCCATGCTCGAATTGCTGCACATCCTCGAGAACTTTGACCTCGGCGCGATGCAGCATGCCGGATCGGAGCATGTCACGCTTCTGTTCGAGGCGATGAAGCGCATGACGATCGATAAGGATGCGCATATGGGCGATCCTCTCTATGTCGACGTGCCGGTCGCCGATCTGGTGTCGAAGGAGCGCGCGGCGCGCCACGCCGCTTCGATCCGCGCGGGCGAGCGGGCCTGCGTCGACCGGATGACCGACAATAGCCAGAGGGACACGACGCATATCTCGGTGATCGACAGGGACGGGAATGCGGTCGCGATGACGCACACGCTCGGCAGCCCGTCGGGCGCGATCACCGAAGGGCTTGGCTTCATGTACAACGGCACGATGAGCCGCTTCAGCCCCTTCCCCGGGCGTCCCGGCTCGATCGCGCCGGGCAAGCGCCGGTCGAGCTCCGCGGCGCCGACGATCGTCTTTCGCGGCGATGATCCGTACATCGTCATCGGCGCCCCGGGAGGCAGCTATATCGCGCCGACGGTTGCCCACGGCATCATGAACATGATCGACTTCGGCATGGGCGTGACCGAAGCGGTTTCAGCCCCGCGCATGGTCGGCGTGTCGAACAAGATCGATATCTGCAACCGCATCCGGCGATCGGTTGAAGCCGATCTTCTGCGATCCGGCTATGAGGTCGCACGGTCGCCCCTGACATACGCTTTCGCCGCGCTCCACGCCATTCAGGTGGAGGACGGCTATTCAAAGGGCGCGGCAGACCCGCAGCGCGACGGGCTGTCTCTTTCAGTGACGTAGGTGGAGGTAAAGGGTGGCCACATCCCTTATCCGGCGCATGATGCAGGCGCTGTTGGTGATTTTCGCGATGACGGTCATCGTCTTCGTCGGCGTGAACGTCATCGGCAATCCGGTGGACATCCTCATCAACCCGGACGCCAACCAGGCCGAGCGCGCGCGGGTGATCGCCCATTACGGCCTCGACCAGCCATTGTGGCGACAGTATCTGGCCTTCCTGAGCGGGCTCATACATGGGGAATTCGGCGACAGCTTCGTCTACAACCGCCCCGCTCTGGGTCTTATCCTCGATCGGCTGCCCGCGACGCTGGAACTGGCGATCAGCGCCCTTCTGATCGCGCTGGTCATCGGTCTGCCGCTCGGGCTTTACGCGGGGATCTATCCGGAGCGCCTGCCGTCCCGGGTCATCATGTCCGGTTCGATCCTCGGCTTCTCACTGCCGACTTTCTGGGTCGGGCTGATGCTCATCATGGTCTTCGCCGTGGAACTCGGCTGGCTACCGACGAACGGGCGTGGCGAGACGGTGGAGTTTCTGGGTGTGCACTGGTCGTTCCTAACGATGGACGGGCTGTCGCATCTGTTGCTCCCCGCATTCAATCTCGCCCTCTTCAAGACATCGCTCGTCCTGCGGCTTACACGGGCCGGGATGCAGGAAGTGTTGCCGCAGGATTTCATCAAGTTCGCCCGCGCCAAGGGCGTGCGCGAGCAGCGCGTCATCTTCGTCCACGCATTGAAGAACCTGATGATCCCGGTCGTCACGATCATCGGGCTGGAATTCGGATCGCTGATCGCGTTTTCGGTGGTGACGGAAAGCATCTTCGCCTGGCCTGGAATGGGCAAGCTCATCATCGATTCGATCAACCTTCTCGATCGTCCGGTCATCGTCGCATACCTGATGATGATGGTGCTTCTGTTCGTGACGCTGAACTTCGTCATCGACATCTGCTACACGCTGCTGGACCCGCGCGTCCGGCTGGATTCGAAGGCTTGAGCCATGACAGCGGTCCCGGAAATCACTGATCCGCCGATACCCCTCGAAGAGGAAAGCGGGTTCCGCAGGCAGATGCGGATGTTCCTGCGGTCGCCCGGCGCGGTTCTGGGCCTGGTTGTGCTGCTTATCGTGATCCTGCTTGCGGTGTTCGCGCCTCTGATATCCCCGCAGAACCCTTACGATCTGAGGCAACTCAGCATCCTGGACAGCCGGCTGCCGCCGGGGTCCGAATCCTTCGACGGAATGACCTACCATCTCGGCACGGACAGTCAGGGGCGCGACATCCTGTCGGGCATTCTCTACGGCCTGCGAACATCGCTTCTCGTAGGCGTTCTTTCGGCCATCGCGGCATCGCTTATCGGTACGTCGATCGGATTGTTCGCCGCCTATATGGGCGGGCGTATCGAGGCGCTGACGATGCGACTCGTGGACCTTCAGCTCTCTTTTCCGACCATCCTGATGGCTTTGATGATGCTGGCCGTGCTGGGCAAGGGCGTCATGAATGTCGTGATCGCGCTCATCATCGCCGAGTGGGCGACCTACGCCCGGACGGTACGCGGCACGGCGTTGGTGGAGCGCGAGAAGGAGTACATCGAGGCCGCCCGATCCTTGAGGGTGCCCGGCTGGCGCATCCTGTTCCGGCACCTCCTGCCGAACTGCCTGGCGCCGATTATCGTGATCGCCACGATGCAGGTTGCACGCGCGATCGGACTTGAGGCGACGCTGTCCTTCCTCGGCCTCGGCGCGTCGGTGACGGAGCCCTCGCTCGGAATGCTCATCGCGAACGGATATCAGTACATGCTGACCGGCCTTTACTGGATCAGCTTCTATCCCGGCATCGCGCTGCTCGTGACGATCGTCGCCATCAACCTCGTTGGCGACCGGCTGCGCGATGTCCTCAATCCGAGGAACGCATAGTGTCGCCGATCCTGCAGGTAAAGAATCTCGTCACCGAATTCGGCCCGCCGAACGGGCCACGAGTGCGCGCGGTCAACGACGTCTCCTTCTCTCTCGAGCGCGGCAGGATCCTCGGCCTGGTGGGGGAGAGCGGGTCCGGCAAATCGGTGACGGGCTTCTCGATCATCGGCCTCCTGGACCGTCCCGGACGCATCACGAGCGGCCAGATCCTGTTCGACGGCGACGATCTCGCAAGGCTCTCGGGCGAAGAGATGCGCCGTCTCCGCGGCCGCAGGATCGCGATGGTCTTTCAAGACCCGATGATGACCCTCGATCCGGTGCTGACGATCGGCACGCAGATGATCGAGGCCGTGCGGGCTCACGACCCGGTGTCGAAAGAAACGGCCCGTCAGAGGTCGCGCGACGCGCTGGCTCTCGTCGGCATCCCGAGCGCGGACGAGCGGCTCGCTGCCTATCCGCATCAATTCTCGGGCGGGATGCGGCAGCGCGTGGCGATCGCGATCGCCCTTCTGCACCAACCCGACATCATCATCGCGGACGAGCCGACGACGGCTCTCGACGTGACCATTCAGTCGCAGATCATCGCCGAGTTTCAGCGGCTCGTGGAAATGAACAACACGGCCGTCATATGGATCACCCACGATCTCGCGATCGTATCGAGGCTGGCGGACGATATCGCTGTCATGTATGCGGGCCGTCTGGTCGAGACGGGTGCGGTGGGCGAGGTTCTGTCGGACCCGCGCCATCCCTACACCAAGGGTCTCATCGCCTCTGTCCCCAGCGAGAACAGGCGCGGAACCCGGCTGGTTCAGATTCCCGGCATGACGCCAAGCCTGGCGAGGCTTCCGCAAGGTTGCAGCTTCCGCACCCGCTGTCCACGCGCCACCGCTGATTGCGAAGCGATGCCGCCTCTGATCGAGGAGAATGGACGGGCATTCCGCTGCATCCATCCCGTGCTGGAAGGAGTGTCCTGATGCAGCTTCAAACGGATGCCCTGATCGAAGCGAGGGACGTGACCCGTCGCTTCGGATCGAAGCCCGACCTTGCCGCGAAGCTTGCGCTTCGGCTGGGCCTGGCCAAACCTGCGCCCGTCGTCCATGCACTCGATCGGGTCAGCCTGAAGGTCCGGCAGGGCGAGGTGGTGGGCCTCGTCGGCGAGAGCGGTTGCGGGAAGTCGACGTTGGGCCGGGTGATCGCGGGGATCATCCCGCCATCGGAGGGCGAGGTTCGCTGGCGAGGCGCGCCGATGAATGCGCTGCCAGTCCCCGAACGCAAGGCGGCGGATCTCGCGATCCAGATGATATTCCAGAATCCGATGGCGGCGCTCAACCCCCGGATGACGGTCGAGAAAATCGTCGCGGAAGCGCCGCGAACACATGGACTCTCAAAGGGCGAGAACGACGCCTATGTCGACCGGTATCTGACGATGGTCGGTTTCGACACAACGATGAAGCGGCGCTACCCGCATCAATTCTCGGGCGGGCAGCGGCAGCGTGTGAACATTGCGCGAGCATTGGCGGTGCAACCGCGCTTTCTCGTCTGCGATGAGAGCGTGGCCGCTCTCGACGTATCGATCCAGGCGCAGGTCATAAATCTCTTCATGGATTTGCGCGAGCAACTGGACCTCACCTATCTGTTCGTGAGCCACGATCTGGGCGTCGTCGAGCATATCTCGGACCGGGTCGCGATCATGTATCTCGGCCGAATCGTCGAGGAAGCGCCGGTAGATGAAATCTTTCGGCGGCCGAACCATCCCTATACGCAGGCGCTCCTGTCGGAGATTCCGCGGATCGAGCGCAGCAAGCGCAGGTTCAAACCTGTGCAGGGCGAACTGCCGAGCCCGATCGACCCGCCCAAGGGATGTCATTTCCATCCGCGCTGCCCGTTTGCGATGGATCGTTGCCGCATCGAGGTTCCGAAGAAGATCGAGATCGCGCGCGGCCACCAGTCAGCCTGTCACCTGAACGACTCCTGAGAGAACGCCGCCGGCGAGCATGCGGATTTGATCCCGCTCCGGAGCGCCAATGCCCCGCATCCTGCTGTAGGGTAACCTGCGACTGGAAATTTGGGTCGGGCATCAGCGAGGGAGACGGACATGCCGATCGACACTGTGGCGGACCTGATGGCCGAAACGCTGCAAGCGGCGGGGGTCGAGCGAATCTACGGCATCGTCGGCGACAGCCTGAACGCGATCACCGAAGCGCTCAGAAAGCGCGGCAAGATCGACTGGGCCCATGTGCGTCATGAAGAGAGCGCCGCCTTCGCCGCCGGCGCGGAAGCGCAGTTGACGGGCAAGCTCGCGGTTTGCGCCGGCTCCTGTGGCCCGGGGAATCTCCACCTGATCAACGGGCTTTACGATTGCAACCGGAGCCGCACGCCAGTTCTTGCCATCGCGGCTCACATCCCGAGCGCCGAGATCGGCTCGAACTACTTCCAGGAGACTCGCCCTGAAGCGCTCTTCCGCGAGTGCAGCGTCTATTGCGAGACCGTGTCCGATCCCGCTCAGATGCCCCGCACGCTCGAAACGGCCATCCGGGCGGCGGTCGGCCATCGGGGAGTGGCCGTCATCGTCATTCCCGGCAACGTGGCGACCCAGGCCGCGACGTCCGACGTCGTTTCACCCACCGCGGGTCTCTTGCCGGCGCCGGCGATTATCCGCCCGGCGGATCGAGAGCTCGACGCCCTGGCCGACCTCCTGAACCGGGCAGGCAAGGTGACCCTGCTGTGCGGCCGCGGCTGCCAGGGGGCTCACCAACCCCTGCTTGCGCTCGCTGAAGCGCTGAAAGCGCCGATCGTGCATGCTCTCGGCGGCAAGGAGTTCGTCGAGTACGACAATCCTTACGATGTCGGCATGACCGGACTGATTGGCTTCTCGTCGGGCTACCACGCGTTGATGGGATGCGATGCCCTGCTGATGCTCGGCACCGATTTTCCCTATCGCCAGTTCTATCCCGAGACGGCGAAGGTCGCTCAGGTGGACCTGCGGCCCGAGAATCTCGGCCGTCGCACGCGGATCGAATTGGGGTTGGTCGGCGACGTGGCCCACACGATCGAAGGCCTTCTTCCCAGAATTGACGTCAAGACGGACAGGACGTGGCTCGACAAGGCGCTTGACCATTACCGGACAACCCGCAAGGACCTGGACGATCTGGCCCAGGGGAAGCCGGGCAAGCCGCCGATCCACCCTCAGCACGTCGCGCGACTGGTGAGCGAAATCGCGGCCGACGACGCCATCTTCACCGTCGATGTCGGCACGCCGACCATCTGGGCGGCGCGCTATCTGAAGATGAACGGCCGGCGGCGACTGATCGGCTCGTTCGCCCATGGTTCGATGGCGAACGCCCTGCCGCAGGCCATCGGCGCACAGAGCGCCTATCCCCGCCGGCAGGTCGTTTCCCTTTCGGGTGACGGCGGCTTTGCCATGCTCATGGGCGATTTCCTGACGCTGGCGCAGCTTGCCCTGCCGGTGAAGACCGTCGTCTTCACCAATGGCACTCTGGGGTTCGTCGAGATGGAGATGAAGGCCGCCGGTCTGGTCGAGACCGGCGTGGCGCTGAAAAACCCCGATTTCGCCGGCATGGCGCGCGCCGCCGGAATCCATGCCGTGCGGATCGAGGACCCCGGCGATCTGGAAGCCGGCTTACGCGAGATCCTCCACCATCCCGGCCCGGCGTTGATCGACGTCGTCGTCGCCAGGCAGGAACTTTCCATCCCGCCGAAGATCACACTGGAGCAAGCCAGGGGCTTCAGCCTCTACGTCCTGAAGGCGGTGATGAGCGGGCGTGGCGACACGGTGGTCGATCTGGCCCGCACCAACCTGTTCCGCTGACGGACGTTCCCTGAGAGCAGCGGGTTCCTTACCGCTCTTCCTCCATTGTCACCGCGACATCGCCATTGGCGGCCAAGCGCACCTTGTCGCCCTCGACGTCGGCGACCAGGCCCAGCGAGACGTAATGGTGATGGCCCTTATGCGACCCTTCCCCGCTGTCCTGCCGGGTCAGTTTGATGCGGTGACTTTCGACGCGGTCGACCGTGCCGACATGAACCCCGTCGGCACCGATCACCTCCATATGCTCTTTGATCCGGCTGGCGCCTGTCATGGCGGTCCTCCTGATTATGGCCTGATCAGGATAACGGGTTGATCGACAATCCGATCCCCTGTCGCCAGATCCGCGCCGCCGATGATGCCCGCGTCGGGTCCGAGTTCGGCCTTGACGATCTCGGGCACGAGGACCGGCGGGTAAGCATCGAAGGCCCGGCGCAGCCGGTCGCGGAAATCGTCGACCAACCCGACGCCTCCACCGATGACGATCAGATCCGGATCTATGAGCGCCTGGATCGTCGCGAGCCCTGACGCCATTTCATCCGCCGCGTCGGCGATGATCCGTTCCGCCCATTCCCCGCCGTGGCGGGCCACCTGGAATATCTCCCTGGCGTCCATTTCCCGTCCGAGGGCGCGCGCAGCGGTGGCCATGCCGAAACCCGACGCCGAGGCCTCGAACCTGACCGCGTCGTCGCCGGCCAGCCGGCGGATCTGGCCAAGGCTGCCGGCCAGCCCGCGACTGCCGCGCATCAGCGTTCCATTGGCGACGACGCCGCCTCCGACCCCGCTGGACACCGTGATGAAGACGATGTCGCGCCCCCTGCCCGCCCCATAGCGGTATTCGCCCCAGGCCGCCGCCT
This sequence comes from Inquilinus sp. CAU 1745, assembly GCF_039839375.1. Classification (NCBI taxonomy): domain Bacteria; kingdom Pseudomonadati; phylum Pseudomonadota; class Alphaproteobacteria; order Rhodospirillales; family Rhodospirillaceae; genus Inquilinus; species Inquilinus sp. CAU 1745. Next base: position 67,625 of record NZ_JBDOQU010000004.1, on the reverse strand, counting down.
GGGCGTCGTTCACCATGTCGGTCGCCACGCCTAGTCTCTCAGAGAGAAGCCGCGCGAGCGGGTAGTTGTCGGGCACAGCCAGAATGTCGGGATTGAGCGCGGACCAGCACCCGTCCATGGCCAGGCCGGTGACCACGGCCATGGCGGCATCAAAGCCGCCTGCCCAGTCGCCGGCCAGACCCGCGATCTCATCCAGCCATTGCGGATCGGCCGGATTCCGCGGGGTCGCGATCATCCGCCGGTCGAGGATTTCGGGCCCGCGCACCAGGGCGGCAAGAGTCTTGGTGCCGCCGATATCGAAGGCCAGCGCCGTCCGGCCGGCGGCCGACGCGGCATCGACCGCGTCACGGAACCAGCCGGTAATGTGTTCCGGTCGGGTAATCGCCGATCCCACCACGACCGCCGCCGCGCCGGCATCGATCGCCGCCCTGGCGAGGGCCGGGGAATTGTATCTCCCTTCCGCGAAAACCGGATGTCCCAGACGCACGCAGTCGCGGACAAGATCGATGTCCGGGCTGACGGGAGGGAGATTATCGCCGGTATATCCGGACATGGTGGTCGCGACGATGTCCGCGCCGGCGGCGATGGCGGCCGAAGCCTCCTCCACCGTCGAGATGTCGGCCATCGCCAGCAGCCCGCGACGATGGATCGCCGCAATCAACGCCGCAACCGGCGCCGGTCGAGACCGAACGGTGGCGTCCACCGCGATGATCGCGGCTCCAGCGTCCGCGAGCGCTTCCACATCCTCCGGAAACGGGGTGATCCGCACCGGACTCTTCTCAAGGTCGCGCTTCACAAGACCGACCACCGGAAGGGCGCTGACCTTTACGACCGCCGCAACATTCCTCTCCCCTTCGATGCGCAGGCCCTTCGCTCCCGCCGTCTCTGCGGCCCGAGCGAAGGCGACGACGCCTTCAATGTTGTCGAACGGCCCTCCGGGCACCGGCTGGCAGGAGACGACAAGCGCACGCCGGAGCGTTTCCGGAAGGGCATGGGACGGTTTCGCCATATCGATCACGTCTCAGGCGTTCCATCGCCCAGAGGAATTTCATATCGCTCTTCCGCCGCGCGACGGGCGGCTTCGATGCAGGCGATGACCCCCCTTCCATAAGCGCCCGTGACCGCTACCGGGGCTTCCCCTCTTATCGCGGCGGCCATCGTCACCCATTCACGGGCCACGGCCCGATCCATCCAGTCCGGCTCGATGGATTCCGGGACGGGAGTCCAGCTCGTTCCCCGGCCGATATGGACGCCGCTGTCGAAATCGACGCGGATCACGCCGCCCTCGCACACCAGATCCATGGCGAAGGACGGCGCGCCGTTGCGATAGCCGATGCTGGCGACCTGGCCCAGCCCGCCATCGGCGAAGCGCAACATCATCAAGGCGGTGTCATCGGCGGCCTGCTCATGGAACAAGGAGCCAGAGACGGCGGAGACGGCTTCCGGCATCGACCCCATGAGCCAGATCAGCCTGTCCAGCGCATGAATGCCGGCTGTCATCAGCATGCCGCCTCCGGTGTCCGGAGAAAGGTGCCAGGGCCGGCGGTTTTCCTCCATCCACAGCTTGATCAGCCAGCTCGACCCCACGAGCGGACGGCCGAGATCGCCTGCCTCAAGGATATCGCGGGCTTTCAGGCATGGCAGGGCGAAATGCATTATGTGGCCGATCATCAGGACCACGCCCGCCTTCGCGACCGCCGCATTGATAACGTCGCAATCCGCCGTCGTGGGAGCCATCGGCTTTTCCAGCAGGATATGCTTTCCGGCCTCCGCGGCCGCGACCGCCATCTCCCGGTGCAGATGGTGGGGCGTCGCGATCACCACCACGTCCACGCTGGCATCCTCCAGCATCCGACGCCAGTCGGTATAGGGAACGCCGCCATGCTCGGCGGCGAAGGCAGCAGCCGCCGGGCCGTTTTCGCGGCAGACAGCCGTGACGCGGACGCCCTTCGTCACCGCTATGGCGCGGGCGTGGACGGCGCCGAAATGCCCCGCGCCCAGTATCCCGACTCCGATCATCGGCAGCCCTCTTTCTGGTAAATCCGGTCTATCAGCCTCATCGCCCGCGCATAGTCTCCTATCCCGACCGCCGGCGGTTCGCCACGGGCGATGCGGCCGAGCGTATCGATCATGAAGGCGTCGTACCGATCCGCCGGGAGGAGCGGCGTAAGCGTCCGTTCCGCGCAATCATCCAATGTGGCGACCGCGCAGGCGGCTCCCCGGTCGGTGAGATAGGCGTTCCGTGTCGAGATTCGCCATTCGAAGTCGCCGCCCGCCTCCATCGAGGCGTAGGTGTAGCCGGCTTCCACCGACACGGTCATGCCGCCGGGCATTCTCAGGATAACGACCGCATATTCCTCGACAGCCTCGCCGTACAGCCGGTCGTCGAGCGAGACGCCCACGATCTCGATGTCCTGATCGGCGGCTGCGTCGGCGAGCGAAAGCGCCGCATCGATTCCGTGAATGCCCAGATTCCGCAGGGCCCCGCCGCCATGCCGGGCCGGGTCCAGCACCCAGCCGGCGCCGTCGCGACGATAGCGTTCCGGCGGCCCGTTGATGATCCTGAACTGGGCGTGGGAGAGATCGCCCAGCCGCCCATCGGCGCGCAACGCCGCCATCTCGGCCCAGATCGGGCTCAGCCGGTTGGGCAGCGGGACGGCGATGAAATGCCCCTCCTTCCGCGCCCGCTCCTCGACCGGCGCCAGATGGGCGGCCGAAAGCGCGGCCGGCTTCTCCATGACGATCGGCAGGCCGGCATCCATCAGCAGATCGGTGAGTTCCGGCATCCGGTCGGCCTGGCCCATCGCCACCACAAGGTCGGGCCGCGCCGTGACCAGCGCGTCAAGTTCTTCGGCGACCGCCGCGCCGTGCATGGCCGCGAACCGCCGCGCCATGGCGATATCGGGATCCCAGACGCAGCCGAGCGTGGAGCCCGCCGCAGCCACGGCTTTTGCATGCATTTCCGCATGCCAGTGCGCCACTCCCGCCAGCGCTATTCTCATGCCGATCTCCCAGCACCCTCAATATCGACTTGACGGATATCCTACAAGTCGACATACAACAAGGGCCAAGTTTCGAGCGAATGGCGGAACGCGCGATGGATGAGCTGAAATCGATCAAGCCGGTGTCGAGGCCGCCGCTCCTGCACGTTTCGGTGCAGGAAAGCGTTCGCAGCCATATCGCCGAGAACCGCCTGAAGGCCGGCGACCCGCTGCCCCCGGAAGGGTTCCTGGCCCAGCGCCTGGGCGTCAGCCGGAATTCCGTGCGCGAGGCGATCAAAGGCCTGGAATCCCTTGGCATCCTGGAAACCCGGCGCGGCGTCGGCGTCTTCGTGAAGGAGTTCTCCTTCGAACCCCTGCTGGACAATCTCGCCTTCGGGCTGGGCGGGACGCTGCGGGATGTGGAGGAGGTGCTGGATATCCGCCGCGTGCTCGAGGTCGCGCTGGTCGAACAGACGATCGAGCGAATCGGCGAGGCCGATCTGGCGGCGCTTCAGGAGACGGTCGACCAGATGAAGGTCAAAGCCGAGTCCAATGAGAGCTTCGCCGAGGAAGATCAGCGGTTCCACCACCTTCTGTTCAGGTGCCTGGACAACCGGATGCTGACGCGGCTGATCGAGGTGTTCTGGCTCGCCTTCTACAAGACGTCCGATTTCGTCAACCTGAACAACCCGAACCCCATGGCGACCTGGCGCGATCACCAGCAGATCATCGACGCCATCGCCGCGCGTGATCCTGCCGAAGCACGCGCCCGGCTCGACCGGCACTATGACGGCATCGCCTCAGTCCTGGCCGCAAAGAAGAACCCGTAGGAGCAACGCGGTCCTAACCAGTAAAGGGAGGAGTTCTGCATGAAATTCACGACAATGGCGTCAACGCTGGCCCTGGCCACCGCAATCGTCGCCGGAATGGCCGCACAGCCGGGTGAATCACTCGCAGCCGATGGCGGCACCCTCACCGGAGCCTTCGACGTGGGCCCCGGAGGATTCCAGGGGAACTTCAATCCGCTGATGGCGACGGCCGGCTTCACCTGGCTCAGCCTCTATTTCGAACCGCTGGTGATCTGGGACCAGGACCTGGCCGCGATCCAGGGCGCGCTGGCTGAAAGCTACGAGGTCAGCGAGGACAAGCTGACCTATACATTCCATCTCGCCGACGCGACATGGCATGACGGCGAAGCCTTCACCTCAGAAGACGTGAAGTTCACGATCGATCTGGCACAGCAGGGAGAGACGGGGACCGTCTTCGCCGCCCGCCTGGGCGCGATCGAAACGGTGGAGACGCCGGACGACCGGACCGCGATCCTGACGCTGTCGGAACCCAATGCCGGCCTGCTGAATACGCTGACGCAGCTTATGATGCTGCCCCAGCACGCGTTGTCGGAGATTCCCGCCGACAATCTGGCCCGCAACGAATGGTGGTCGACGTCGCCCATCGGCACCGGCCCCTTCGCCTTCTCCGAATATGTCACCGACCAGTATGTCGAACTTGTCGCCAATCCGGACTACCGGGAAGGCACGCCCAAGCTGGACCGGATCATCAACCGGTACTTCGAGAATACGGCCGCCGCAGTCGCCGCGCTGAAGGCGGGCGAAATCTCGATCAGCTATGTGGAGGCCGACGACGCGGCGACCTTCGACGAGGAGGCGTTCAACGTCATCGCGGGCCAGTCCTATGTCGTCAACTATCTGGGCTTCAACAATGAAGTCCCGCTCTGGGAGGATACGCGCGTCCGTCGGGCGGTGATGCACGCGATCAACCGTGAGGCGATCATCGAGAGCCTTTATGGCGGCGCGGCGGAAGCGGCCAATTGCGGTTACGTCGCCGATCATCTGGTTCCGTCGGATATCGATCCCTATGCCTACGATCCGGAAAAGGCGCAGCAATTGCTGGAGGAAGCCGGGTGGGAGGAGATCAACGGCGACGAGCCGATCACGCTTCTGACCTACTACACCAACCCGCTGGCGACCAACGTGCTGGCCGCCATGCAGGCGATGCTGGCGCAGGTCGGCATCAATGTCGTGCCCAAGGCCGTCGATGTCCCGACCTACAACGCCACCATCTACGCCCAGGAGCCGGACTGGTCGCAGTTTCCGATGGTCTATGCCGGCCTGCAGAACGGCCCGGACCCCAGCGCCATCAATATCGGCCTGAACGAGGCCCAGATCCCGCCGGCCGGAGCCAACTTCCTGCGCGTCCGAATGCCGGAAGTCACCGATGCGCTGAACGCGGCCTTGAATGAGACCGACACATCCCAATTGGACGCCCGGTATCAGGATGTCTGCCAGGCCATGAACGAGAACCTGCCTTGGGGGACGATGTGGGTCGCCAGCCGTTATGGCGTCGCCTCCAAGGATCTGGAGAATTTCGTCTGGCTGCCCGCCCCCGCCGGCGGCCCGTACGACGCGAACGCCGAAGATTGGGCGATCGCGGAATAAGACCTCCCGAACTTGTCGGGCCGGCCACGAGGGCCGGCCCGTCTCCTTCCGGACGGATACATGATTTCCTACTGCCTTCGACGCCTTGCACTGGGTCTGGTCATGCTGGTCGCGCTCAGCATCCTGATCTTCATCCTGCTGCGTCTCGCCCCCGGCGATCCGGTGGACGCCTACATCAACCCGTCGGTCGCGATTTCGCAGGAACAGATGGCGGCGATCCGAAGCCGGCTGGGCCTGGATCAGCCCTGGCCGATCCAGTACCTCGCCTGGGCGAAGGCCGCGCTCCACGGCGATCTCGGCTACTCCATCCAGTATAACGGGGCGGAGGTTCTGGACCTGATCCTGCAGCGGATCGGGCCAACGATCCTGCTGATGGGCACGGGCATTGCGATCGCCATCGCCATCGGCATCCCGACCGGCGTCCTGAGCGCGGTGAAGCGCAATTCCCCGTCGGATTTCGCCCTTTCCGTCACCGCCTTCATCGGCATATCCAGCCCGGCTTTCCTGTCCGCGCTGGTCGGGCTCTACCTCTTCTCCGTATTGCTGCGCTGGGCTCCTTCGGGCGGCATGCTGACGCCGGGCGAACCCTTCAGCGTGCTCGACCTTCTCCACCACCTCATACTGCCGGCCTTGCTGCTTTCCATCGGCCATACGGCGCTCATCATGCGCTATATGCGCGCATCGCTTCTTGAGGTGCTGCATCAGGATTACGTACGCACGGCGCGCGCCAAGGGCGTTCGCGAACGCTGGGTCATCGTCAAGCATGCGCTCCGCAACGCGCTTCTGCCGGTGGTCACGCTGATCGGGTCGACCATGGGCATCGCCATCGGCGGCGCGATCTTCACCGAAAGCGTCTTCAACTGGCCCGGAATGGGGCTGCTGATGGTCAACGCCGTGGATGCCCGCGATTATCCGGTCATCATGGGCGCGACGCTGTTCATCGGCGCGTGCGTCATTCTGGTCAATCTTCTGACCGATCTCACCTACGCGACGATCGATCCGCGCATCCAGGTGTCGGGATGACCGCCGCCGTCGCCCGCCCCGCCCAGGGACCGCTGGCGCGCGCGCTGCGCCGCTTCGCCGGCAACAACGCCGCCATCGCCGGTCTGGCGATCCTGGCTCCGATGCTGCTCCTGGTCGTCCTTTACCCATGGATCGTGCCGCACCAGCCGAATGAGATCGATCTCCTGGCACTGAACCAGGGACCCAGCACCGCCCACTGGTTCGGCACCGACGGCGTCGGCCGGGACATTCTGGCCCGGCTTCTTCAAGGGGGCCGGATATCGCTGCTGGTGGCGTCCGTCTCCGTCGCCATTTCGATCGTCATCGGTTTCGCGGTGGGCGCCGTGGCGGGATTGTCCAACCGCTATGTCGATACCGGCATCATGCGGTTGGTGGATCTCGCGATGACGCTGCCGCCGGTCATCCTTCTGCTCGTCCTCGCCTCCATAACCGGTGCCGGCATCGGCTCGACGATCCTCGTCATCTCCCTCCTCTCCTGGCCCGTGCTGGCGCGCATGATCCGCGCCCGCCTGCTGGAACTCAGGGAGCGGGACTTCGTCGTGGCCTCGCGCGGGATGGGCGCCAGCCTCTGGCACCTGCTATGGCGCCACGGGCTGCCCAACACGGTCGACATCCTGGTGGTCTACGCCACGCTTCAGGTCGCCAACGCGATTCTTCTGGAGGCGGGACTCTCCTTTCTGGGGCTTGGCGTGCCGCCGCCGGAAGCGAGTTGGGGCAACATGCTCAACGCCGCGCGCAGCACCGTGGTGCTGGAGCGATATCCCTGGCAGTGGCTGTTTCCCGGCGCGGCGCTGGTCGTCACGGTCCTCGCCATCAATTTCGTCGGCGACGGGCTTCGCGACGCCTTCGACCCCCGTTCCGATCTCAACTAGCCACATTCATAGCGCAAGACAGGACATCATGGCATTCGACCCCTCCACCTTCCGCGGCATCGTTCCTCCCGTGGTGACCCCGTTGACCGAGGGATTCGAGGTTGACTACCCGTCCTTCTCACGGACGATAGAACATCTGATCGATGGCGGGGTCCACGGGCTGTTCGTCCTCGGCTCCACCAGCGAGGTGGTGTTCTTCGACGAGGCGACGCGGCGGCGGATCATCGAACATGCCGTCAGGACCGTCGACGGCCGCGCACCCATCCTGGCCGGCGTCATAGATCCGACGACGGACCGGGTGATCGGCCACGCCCGCGCCGCGAAGGAGGCCGGCGCCGACGCAATCGTCGTCACGGCGCCCTTCTACACCCGCACCAGCCAGGCCGAGATTGTCGACCATTTCCGCTATGTTCGCGACGGGATCGACCTGCCGGTCATAGCCTATGACATTCCGGTCTGCGTTAATTCGAAGCTGGACCGGTCGACGGTCGTCACCCTGGCGCGGGAAGGCGCCATTGTCGGCCTCAAGGATTCCAGCGGCGACGACGGCGCCTTCCGCTTCGCGCTCATGGACCTCGCCGACCGGCAGGATTTCTTCCTGATGACGGGTTCGGAGATCGTGGCCGATTCCGCGCTTGCCATGGGCGCCCATGGCGTCGTGCCGGGTCTCGGCAACGTCGACCCGCATGGCTATGTCCGTCTCTACGACGCGGCGCAACGTGGCGACCAGGACGCCGCGCGGCGGGAACAGGAACGCCTCTGCCGCCTGTTCGAGATCGTCCGGTGCGGGTTGCCGCGCGCCAGCGCCGGCGCGGCCGGGGTCGGCGGTTTCAAGACCGCGATGCGGCGTCTTGGAATCATCGACACCAATGTCATGGCCCGCCCGCAGCGGACGCTGAACGACGTTGAAGCCCTGAAGGTCGAGGCGATCCTGCGCGACACCGGAATGATCGACTGAAGGACGCGATGACCCAGCCGGCGACCAACATCCTCGACGTCCGCGGCCTCAGCACCGCCTTCCGGGTTCCTCATGGCGAGATAGCCGCGATCGAGGGTGTCGATCTTTCGATCGATACCGGCCGGACGCTGGCGCTGGTCGGAGAATCCGGATCCGGCAAATCGGTGACCAGCCTGTCGATCATGCGTCTGCTGCCGCGGCGCAGCGGCCGCGTTTCGTCCGGCAGCATCGCCTTTCGCGGCAAGGACGGAGCGATCCGTGACCTGGCAACGCTGGACGACGAGGCGTTGCGCAGGGTGCGCGGCAATGACGTCGCGATGGTGTTCCAGGAACCGATGACGAGCCTGAACCCCGTCTACACGGTGGGGGATCAGATCGCCGAACCGATCCGCATCCATCGCGGCGCGGGGCGAGGCGAAGCCATGCGTCAGGCCGTCGACCTGCTCGCCCGCGTCGGTATCCCCGATCCGGCGCGCCGTGTCCGCCAGTATCCCCATGAACTATCGGGAGGCATGCGCCAGCGGGTCACCATCGCCATGGCGCTTGCCTGCGGTCCGACGCTGCTCATTGCCGACGAGCCGACGACGGCGCTGGACGTCACCATCCAGGCCCAGATCCTCGACCTGCTGAAGCGGCTTCAGGACGATGAAGGGATGGGCATGCTGTTCGTGACGCACAATCTGGGCGTTGTCGCGGAGATCGCCGACCGCGTCGCGGTCATGTATGCCGGCCGGATCGTGGAGACGGGGACCGTCAGGGAGGTGTTCCGCCATCCCCGCCATCCCTATACGATCGGCCTGCTCGCCTCCGTCCCCGTGCTCGGCCGGGCGACGGCGCTGAAACGCTCGGGCGGACGATTGGCCGCCATTCCGGGAACGGTGCCGAGCATCGTGGACCGTCCGGCCGGCTGCGCCTTCGCCGGGCGCTGCCCCTACGTCACCGACGCCTGTCGGACCGCTATGCCGCCGTTGGCCGATACCGATGGCGGACATCTCAGCCGCTGCATCCGCTGGAGCGAACTGTGACCGACACCCCCCTCCTCTCCGTCCGGAGCCTCGCGAAGCATTTCGGCGCGGGCGCCTTCCGACGAGGCCCCGTGGTTCGCGCGCTAGACGACATCTCCTTCGACATCGCCCATGGGGAGGTTGTCGGGCTGGTCGGGGAATCCGGCAGCGGCAAGACGACGATCGGCCGTTCCGTCCTGCGCCTTGTCGAACCGACCTCGGGCGAGGTGCGTTTCGAGGGCGCCGACGTGACGAGCCTGAGCGGCCGCGAGATGCGACGCCAACGCCGGCGCATGCAGTACATCTTCCAGGACCCGTTCGCCAGCCTGTCGCCACGCATGACCATCGGGGAGATCCTGACGGAGGGCTTGAGAATCCAGAAGATCGGAACCCGCCAGGACCGTCTCGCCCAGGCCGCGAGGATGCTGGAGGCCGTCGAACTTCCGGCCGATGCGCTGGACCGCTACGCCCATGAATTCTCCGGCGGCCAGCGCCAGCGGATCGGCATCGCGCGGGCCTTGATGCTGGAGCCCGACTTTCTGGTGGCGGACGAGCCGGTTTCCGCGCTCGACGTCTCCGTCCAGGCGCAGATCGTCAACCTGCTGCGCGACCTTCAGGCGCGCATGGGTCTCACCATGCTGTTCATTTCCCACGATCTGGCGGTCGTGGAATTCATGTGCGACCGGGTGATCGTGCTCTATCTCGGCCGCATCATGGAGATCGCGCCGAGCGAGCAGCTCTACGCCGAGCCCCGTCACCCCTATACGCGGGCGCTTCTTTCGGCCATTCCGTCGCCCGATCCCGATGCGCCGCGCCATCGCGAGATTCTGGCCGGCGACATACCGAGCCCGGCCAACCCGCCGTCAGGATGCGTCTTCCGCACCCGATGCCCTCACGCGCTGCTCCGCTGCGCGGAAGGCGTGCCTCCGTTGGAGGAGGTCGCTCCCGGGCATTTCAAGGCCTGCTGGCGGGACGACCTTCAGGAATGAAACAGCGAATGGCGATCGGCGGCAATTGGGCGCCTGTCCTCCTGCCGATAGACGAGGATGACAGCATCGATTTCGGCCGTCTGGCGACGGTGATCGACCGGCTGATTGCAGCCAGCGTGGACGGAATCTACTCGAACGGCACGGCCAGCGAATTCCATAATCAGACGGAGGCCGAATACGATTCGATCCAGACCCTGATGGCGGAGAAGTGCCGCGCCGCCGGCATGCCCTTCGTGATCGGAGCCTGTCATTCCGATCCGAGCGTTTCGCGCGAGCGGACGGCCCGCGCCGCCGCGCTGCGCCCCGAGGCGATCCAGGTCATCCTGCCCGACTGGTTGCCGGTCACGGATGCCGAAGCCATCGATTTCCTGCGATTGACGGTGGACGCCGCCGGCGATGTCCCGCTGATTCTCTACAATCCTCCACATGCCAAGCGCGTTTTGTCGCCCGACGAACTCGCCCGGATCCTGGCCGAGGCCCCGACGGTCGTCGGCGTCAAGCTCGCGAGCGGAGACGCGGCGTGGCGCGAAGCCGTCAGAAGACACCTCGGCGATATCGCCCTGTTCGTCCCCGGCCACCGGCTGGCGACCGAGACCAGGGAAGGCGTGGCCGCCGGCTCCTTCTCCAATGTCGCCTGCCTGGATCCGCGCGGCGCGCAGCGCTGGACGGACCTGATGCGAAAGGACATCGACGCCGCGCTGGACCTGGAGCGCCGGCTCTGCCACTTCATCGACACGCACATCGTGCCTTTCCGCGAGAAGCCCGGCTATTCCAACGCGGCGCTCGACAAACTTCTGGCGACAATCGGCGGCTGGGGACCGATCGGCACGAGGCTCCGCCGTCCCTATCGCTGGATTCCGGAAGCCGAAGCCGACCGCCTGCGGCCTATCGCGCGACGATCAATGCCGGAACTGTTCGCCGACTGATATCAAATCTCGCTCCTTCGGTCCTGACGTTACCCCTCGACCCGTAGCAACAAACTGCCTTGCGTCCGGATCACGAAGCCACATAGGCGGCCTCCCCGGCGAGGGCCGCGATGGTGAGGGCGCCGCGTATCGCTGCATCCTCGGGACCAACGACGACGTCGAGGCCGAAGCCCTTGGCGGTGCGTCGGTAGATCTCGACGAGATCGTGACTTGGGCGGCAGCATCAGCGCGGAGCACGGCATCGGGCAGGCGCTCAAAACCCTACAATTCCCGAAAAATGGTGGGCCCGGCAGGATTCGAACCTGCGACAACACCGTTATGAGCGGCGGGTTCTGACCACTGAACTACAGGCCCACGCGGGAGGTGTCTTAGCAGGTTGGGGCGGCGGGCAAAAGGCGCTTTGCCAGCCACCTGTCACCTGCCACCTGTCAGCCGAAGGCGATGTGGGTTTCGCCGTGGATCGCGGTTCCGGCCGCCACGTCGATGGTCATCAGATCCTCGCCGATCAGGATGGGGCCGCGATAGGCGCGGCGGACTTCCGCCAGGAGCGCCGGCCGGTCGAATTCCGGCGGGACGAAATGGGTCAGCGCCAGCGCCTTGGCGCCCGCCTCCCCTGCGACGCGTCCGACCTCCCCGGAAAGGGTGTGGTAGCTGGCGGTCGCCTCGATCGTCTCCGCCGTGCGGATGCCGGGAACGGGCTTCATCTCCCGGTGGATGAAGACCTCGTGGACCAGAAGGTCCGCGCCGCCGGCGGCGGCGATCAGTTCCGGGCAATAGCGCGTGTCGCCGCTGATCGCGACCTTCCTCCCCTCCTCCTCGAACACGAAGCCGTAGGCGTGGCGGATCGGCCGGTGGTCGACCGGCACGACCCGAACCGCGACGCCCGCGATCTCCAGCGTCTTGCCGGCCGCGATCTCCGTCACCTCGACCGTCAGCGCCTCTATCGAGGGCCGCTTCTCGTGGGCGATGCGAAGCTCCCGCTCCTCCCGCCACAGCGCCATCAGCCCATCGACATGGGCGCGCGTGCCGGGCGGCCCGTAGATGCGCTGGGGCCGGTCCCGCCCCTGATGCCAGCTCGACAGGATGAGCTGGTAGAGATCGACCAGATGGTCGGAATGGAGGTGCGTCAGAAGCACCGCGTCCAGGTCGCGCCCCGACGATCCGGCGGAGACGAGGCGCTGGGTCGCGCCCGATCCGCAATCTATCAGGATCGTGCCCCGCGCGGATCGCAACAGCGTGGCCGCGCCATAGCGGCGGGGATGGACGGCGGGGCAACCGGTGCCCAGGAGGGTGACTCGCATGGGGCGGAACCATAGAGAGGCGCGAGAAGAAACAAAACGGTCAGCGAACCGTCGCGAAACGGAAATCCGCCGCTGCTACGCAGCAAGCGTTGCGGGGCAGGAACGATCCCTCCCCCTTTCCCCGGATTCCCGCCCCAGATTCCCACCAAGGAGAAACGACCATGTCACCCTGGTCCCGCGCGTCGCTGATGGCGTCCGCCGCCCTCATCATCCTGCCGGGTAGCGCCATGGCGGAAGGCGATCATTTCCGCCGCCTGTCGACGTTGCCCGTCTTCCAGAACCTGCCGGAAGGGACGGATCCGGCGATACAGACGGTGGCGGAGATCGTCTCGGCGACCGAGGACGGCATGATGCTGGTCTATACCGACAGCCCGGGCGAGCAGATCGGGTTCATCGACATCGCCGATCCCGCAGCGCCGCGGCCGGCCGGCGTGCTGGCGCTGGAGGGAGAGCCGACCTCCGTCACCGTCAAGGGCGGCCATGTCTTCGCGGCGGTCAACACGTCGGAGAGTTTCACCGACCCGTCCGGCCATGTCGCGGTCATCGATCCGGAGAGCCGGCAGATCGTCGCCCGTTGCGATGTCGGCGGCCAGCCGGACAGCATCGCCGCCAGCCCGGATGGCGCCTATCTGGCGGTGGTGATCGAGAACGAGCGGGACGAGGAGCTGAATGAAGGCGTCATCCCGCAGATGCCGCCGGGCGGCCTCGCCATCCTGGATCTGGGCGCGGACGGGCTGCCGGCCGATTGTGATGCGCCGCGCATGGTCGATATGACCGGGCTGGCGTCCGTCGCGGGCGACGATCCGGAGCCGGAATTCGTCGACATCAACGAAGACAATCTCGCCATCGTGACCTTGCAGGAGAACAACCATCTGACGCTGGTCGATCTGGCGACGGGCGAGGTGACGGACCATTTTCCGGCCGGAAGCGCGAGCCTTGAGGCCATCGACATCGAGGATGACGGCATCGTTCGGGGCAACGGCTCCCTCCAGGACGTTCCCCGCGAGCCGGACGCCGTGGCATGGCTGGACGAAACCCGCTTCGTCACCGCCAACGAGGGCGATTATGAGGGCGGATCGCGCGGCTTCACCATCTTCGACCGGACGGGCGAGGCGCTTTATGACAGCGGCGCGCTGATGGAGCATATCGGCATGCGTCACGGCCACTACCCAGAGGGTCGCGCCGACAACAAGGGCGTGGAGCCTGAAGGGGTGGAGTTCGGCCGGTTCGGCGACCAGGGCCTGTTCTTCGTGAATTCCGAACGCGGGAACTTCGTCGCGGTCTTCGAGGATACGGGCGGGGAGCCGGAATTCGTCGATTTCCTGCCGACCGCCATCGGCCCCGAAGGCGTGCTGGCGATCCCCGAGCGGAACCTGTTCGTCGTGGCGACCGAGGAGGATTCCGCCGAGGACGGCTTCCGCGCCACAGTCAGCCTTTATGCCCGAGACGCCGCCGGACCTTCCTTCCCGGCGGTCGTTTCGGAGGACGACCCGGCGACCGGCGCGCCGATCGGCTGGGGCGCTCTTTCCGCCCTGGCGGCCGATCCCGAGGACCCCGCCATCGTCTGGGCGGCCAGCGACAGCGTCTACGCCTCGTCCCGCATCTACCGGATGGACGTGTCCGCCGTCCCGGCGCGGATCACCGACTATGTCGAGCTGACGAAAGATGGAGAGCGCGCCGCCTACGATCTTGAAGGCATCGCCCTGCGCCAGGGCGGCGGGTTCTGGGCCGTTTCGGAAGGCGCTCCGGAGGACGGGCTGCCGAACCTGCTGCTGGCGGTCGCCGAGGATGGCGCGGTGGAGCAGGAGATAGCACTGCCGGAGAGCGTGGCCGCCGGGGCGCGGAAGCACGGCTTCGAAGGCGTGGCGAGCTGGATCGAGGACGGGACGGAACGCGTCGTCGTGGCCTTCCAGCGCGAATGGGACGGCGATCCCGAAGGACAGGCGAAGCTGGGCTTCTATGCGCCGGAGACCGACGAATGGATCTTCGCCCGCTATCCGCTCGAAGCGCCGTCCTCCGCCAATGGCGGTTGGGTCGGCCTGTCGGAGATCACCCATCTGGGCGGCCGGCGGTTCGCGCTGATCGAACGCGACAACCAGCCCGGCCCGCACGGCGCATTCAAGGTCGTCACGGCGATCTCGCTGGATGGCGTCACGCCCGCCCCGGCCGGCGGCGACCTGCCGCTGGTGGAGAAGACCATCGTCGCCGACCTGCTGCCGGCGATGCGCGAAGGCAGCGGCTGGATCTCCGACAAGCCCGAAGGATTGACTGTGACGGCCGACGGCCGGATGCTGGTCGTCATCGACAATGACGGGGTGGACGATTCCACCGGCGAAACCCAGCTTCTGCGCCTGGGCGCGGTGGATGAGTTGGTGAACTAACCAAAAAACCCCCTCACCCTCCCGCTTCGCGGGGCCCTCCCTCTCCCGCAAGCGGGAGAGGGTAAGAAAAGCCCTCTCCCCGCCGGGGAGAGGGTTGGGTGAGGGGTCGGTTGGTTCTCAGGTATCCAGGAAGCTGCGGAGCTTGCGGCTTCGGCTGGGGTGTTTCAGCTTGCGGAGCGCCTTGGCCTCGATCTGGCGGATACGCTCGCGGGTCACGCTGAACTGTTGGCCCACTTCCTCCAGCGTATGGTCGGTGTTCATGCCGATGCCGAAGCGCATCCGCAGCACCCGCTCCTCACGGGCCGTCAGGCTGGCCAGCACGCGGGTCGTCGTCTCCCGCAGATTCGCCTGGATGGCGGCGTCGAGCGGCTGGACAGCGTTCTTGTCCTCGATGAAATCACCCAGATGGCTGTCCTCCTCGTCGCCGATCGGCGTTTCGAGGGAGATCGGCTCCTTGGCGATCTTCAGGACCTTGCGAACCTTCTCCAGCGGCATCATCAGCCGCTCGGCAAGCTCTTCCGGCGTCGGCTCGCGGCCGATCTCATGCAGCATCTGCCGGCTGGTGCGGACCAGCTTGTTGATCGTCTCGATCATATGGACCGGGATGCGGATGGTCCGTGCCTGGTCGGCGATCGAGCGGGTGATCGCCTGCCGGATCCACCAGGTGGCGTAGGTCGAGAATTTGTAGCCGCGGCGGTATTCGAACTTATCGACCGCCTTCATCAGGCCGATATTGCCTTCCTGGATCAGATCCAGGAACTGCAGGCCGCGATTTGTGTACTTCTTGGCGATCGAGATCACGAGCCGGAGATTGGCCTCGACCATCTCCTTCTTCGCGCGCCCGGCCTCCTTCTCGCCCTTCTGGACGGTGGAGACGATGCGCCGGAACTCCGTGATCGGCACCCCCGCCTCGTCCGCGATCTCCGCGATCGAGGAGCGGACGCCTTGCGCCGCCTCGCCGTTGCGCTCCACGAACCGGCCCCATTTGGTCGACAGGCCGCCGACCCGCTCCAGCCAGTTCGGATCCAGCTCATGGCCGAAATAGTTCCGGAGGAATTCCTCCCGGGGCACCCGCGTCTCAAGCACCAGCCGCATCAGCCGGCCTTCATGGCCGATCAGCGTGCGGTTGAGCGCATAGAGCTGGTCGACAAGCTGTTCGATCCGGCTGTTGTTCAGCCGCACCTTCTCCATTAGCTCAACCAGCTCGCGCTTCAGCTTGTCGTACTTGGTGTCGGACTGCCTGGTCGGCGCATCGCCTTTCTGGATCAGCGTCAGCCGCTGCTCCTGGACCTTCGCCAGCTTGCCGTAGGTCTGCTCGATCTGGTCGAACGTCTCCAGGACCTGGGGCTTCAGCGCCTCCTCCATGGCCGAGAGGGACATGGAGTTGTCGTCCTCGTCGCCCTCGGCGTCGCCATTCTCGCCCTTCGCCTCCTCGGATTCATTCTCCTCCTTCTCGGCCTCCTCGCCCTCGGCGGTTTCGTCGGAGGATTCCTCGTCGGAGGATTCGGCGTCGGGGCCGGCGCCGTAGGTGGCGTCCAGGTCGATGATGTCGCGGAGGAGGAGCTTCCCGTCCTTCAGGGAATTGTGCCAGTCGATGATGGCGCGGATGGTCAGCGGGCTTTCGCAGATGCCGCCGATCATCATCTCGCGGCCTGCCTCGATCCGCTTGGCGATGGCGATCTCGCCCTCGCGGCTCAGCAGTTCGACCGACCCCATCTCGCGCAGATACATGCGCACGGGATCGTCGGTCCGGCCGATATCCTCATCGTCCAGATTGCCGGCCGCGCGCGGCTCGCCATCCTTGTCGGCTTCCGGCTGGGCTACGTCCTCGTTCTCCTCATTCTCGACAACGTTGACGCCCATCTCAGACAGGGCGGCCATCACGTCCTCGATCTGCTCCGAAGAAGTCTGGTCGGGCGGCAGGACGCCGTTCAGCTCATCATAGGTGATGTAGCCGCGTTCCTTGCCCTTCGCGATGACCTTCTTCAGCGCCTGGCCGATATTGTCCAGCAGCGGACCCTCGCTGCCTTCTTCGCGGTTTTCCGTCGTCTCGGCGGTATTGGATGCCTTCGTCGCCATCAGAGACCCATGCCCTTGTATCAGTTCGGAGACCGATGCGCCGCGCACACCCTTGCGCTTCAAAACGGTCCCGCGCTTCGGAAACGGTAAAGCGACGGTCCCGGACAAACCCGTCTTAAAGGTCAGTCCAGCCCGTCCCATCCCGCCATTCTCTACCGGCGACACCGGTGGCGAGACGCGCCCGCCTCACCGATAGCCCATGTCGCCGTCGCCGCTCTCTTCCCGCTCCGCCTGAAGCCTCAGCGCACGAAAGCGCGCGAGATTAGCTTCTGTCGGCTCGGCAGCCAAGGCCCGCGACGCTTCCTTCAACTCGTCGCGCATGCGGCGGGTCGCCCATTGACGCCACAGATGGCGGCAACCGTCACGCGCGCCGTCCTCCGACGCATCAGCCCGCGCGAACGGCGCCCTGGTGAAAAGACGCTGATTCAGAAGCCGTTGCAAGGCGGGGGCGTGACCGGTTTGGGAAAGGTGGAGGCGCACCCCTTCCGAATCAAGGCCCGGCGGGACGCATAACCGTTCCAGCGTCGCCCGCTTCAGCGCATCCAGCTTCGCATCGGCGAAGGCGATCATCCCCAGATGCTCGTCCAGCTCGTCGAACAGGGCGGGATGGTGCAGCAGGGCCGCGAGCAGCACCGACGGCACGAAATCGGCGTCGCGGCGGGCGCCGATGCCGGTGGGCCTGGGGCCCGGCGGCGGTTCGTTCCCACGGCGGCGGCCGTTCCAGGCCCGGCCTTCGCCGGCCGTCTGACGGCGGCGCGGGAACGTCTCCTCCAGCCGGTCGCGGAAATGGCGGAAATAATAATCCTGGACCGCCCGGTCCTCGATCCGCCGCGCCTGGGCGTCCAGCGCCGCCTGAAGGCCGGCGCGCCCTTCCGGCGCATCCAGCCGGTGGTCGGCGACCTCATGGTCGAACACCACCTGGGAAAGCGGCTGGGAGGCTTCCAGGACCGAGCGCATGGCCGGCATCCCGCCGGCGGCGATCAGGCTGTCGGGATCCTCCCCCTCCGGCAGGAAGGCGACGCGGACGGAATGGTCGGGCTTGAGCAGCGGCAGCACCCGGTCGACCGCCCGCCAGGCAGCGCGCTTGCCGGCCCCGTCGCCGTCGAAACAAAGGACCGGCTCCCGCGCGACCTTCCACAGCTCCTGGGCCTGCGCCTCCGTCAGCGCGGTGCCCAGCGGCGCGACCGCCGCCTCGAAACCCGCGCGGACCAGCGCGATCACGTCCATATAGCCTTCGGCGACCACGACGGCATGGCCCTGCCCCGCCGCCTGCCGGGCGCGGGAGAGGCCGTAGAGCAACTGGCCCTTGTGAAAAAGCGGCCCGTCCGGGCTGTTGACGTATTTCGGCCCTTCGCCTTCCAGCAGGCGCGCACCGAACGCCACCACCCGGCCGCGCGAATCGGCAACGGGGAAGATCACGCGGTTCCGGAAGAAGGCGTAAGGCGCGCGGCCGTCGTCCGGCCGGCGGGCGAGGCCAACTTCCAGGATGTCGGCCTCCTCGAACCCCTCCGCCTTCAGATGCGCCAGCAGCGCCTGAGCGTCGGCGGGGGCGTAGCCTAGTCGGAACCGGGCGATCGTCTCCCCATCCAGCCCGCGTCGGGTGAAATAGTCCCGCGCCGCGCGGCCGGCCGGGGCGGCAAGCTGGGATTCGAAGAAGCGCCCGGCGGCTTCTGTAAGGTCGTAGAGGCTCTTCCGCTTCTCGTAGCGCTGCCGGTCCTCCGGCGTCGCCTGCGGCACCTCCAGCCCGACCTGGCCTGCAAGCTGCTCCACCGCCTCCATGAAGCCCAGCCGGTCATGCTGCATCAGGAAGCCGATGGCGTCGCCATGGGCGCCGCAGCCAAAGCAATGGAAGAAGCCCTTCTGATCGTTGACCGTGAAGCTGGGCGACTTCTCATTGTGGAACGGGCACAGGCCCTTCCACTCCCGGTTCGACCGGACCAGCCGCATCCGCTTCCCGATCAGGTCGGAGAGCGCGACGCGCGCCCGAAGCTCGTCCAGGAATTGCGGAGGCAACGACATGGGAGGGTTCTAATCGATAGCGGGAGCTTATCCCAGCGTCGCCTTCACCAGCCCGCTCGCCTTGCCGAAATCCATCCGGCCGGCATAGCGGGAGCGCAGCTCCGTCATGGTGCGGCCCATATCCTTGATGCCGGCGGCCCCGATCTCCGCGATGACCGCGTCGACGGCCTGCCGCGTCTCATCCTCGGACATCTGGCGGGGCAGGAACTTCTCGATCACCGCGATCTCCTCGGTCTCCTGCTCCGCCAGGTCGAGCCGACCGCCCTGTTCATAGAGCACGATGGATTCCCGCCGCTGCTTGATCATGGTCTGCAGCAGGGACAGGATCTCCGTATCGTCGATCCCTTCGGTGTTGCCGCGTCCGCGCGCCGCGATGTCCCGGTCCTTCAGCGCCGCCAGGATCAGCCGCAGGGTCGAGGTCGCGACGCCGTCCCTTTCCTTCATCGCGGTCTTGAGCGCCTCATTGAGTTGGGACCGGATCATGGGCGAGTCTCCTAAGGATGAAATGCGGCTGGACGGCCGGCCGCGATTGGCGCGGGGCCGGGGCCGTAGCCGGTGATTGCCTCCCGGCCGACGCCGGGCAGCCATGAGCCAGGGCTCTGGCGTCGCGCGTCGATCCGTGCTTTATCACGCGCCCGGCAAATGTACAGTTCTTCCATTCGAGGGCAAGCCGCGATGAGCGAGCCAAAAACCTCTTCCAACCCCGCGCCCGAAGGCGCGACGGGCGCGCTGGTCCTGGCCGACGGCACGGTGCTCTGGGGCCGCGGAGTCGGGGCCGCCGGAGACGCGGTCGGCGAGGTCTGCTTCAACACTTCCATGACCGGCTATCAGGAATCGCTGACCGATCCGTCCTTCGCCGGCCAGATCATCACCTTCACCTTCCCCCATATCGGCAATGTCGGCGCCAATGTGGAGGATTCGGAAACGACGACGCCGGCCGCGCGCGGCGTGGTGCTGCGGGCCGACATCACCGATCCGGCCAACTGGCGCGCCACCCGGTCCTTCGACGACTGGCTGAAGGCCAACGGCATGGTCGGGATCGCCGGCGTGGACACGCGCAAGCTGACCCGCCGCATCCGCGATCTGGGCGCGCCCAACGGCGTCATCGCCCATGCGCCCGACGGAAGGTTCGACATCGACGCGCTGCGCCGGAAGGCGGAAGGCTGGCCGGGGCTGGAGGGCATGGATCTGGCAAAGGAGGTCTCCTGCCGCCAGACCTACAAATGGGACGAGACCCGCTGGGCGCTGGAGACGGGCTATGGCCGCCAGGAAGCGCCGACGCGGAAGGTCGTCGCCATCGATTACGGCGCCAAGCGCAACATCCTGCGCTGCCTGGCATCGGCGGGATGCGAGGTGACGGTCGTGCCGGCGACCGCGACGGCCGAGGACGTGCTGCGCCACGACCCGGACGGAATCTTCCTGTCCAACGGGCCGGGCGATCCGGCGGCGACCGGCGAATACGCGGTGCCGACACTCAAGGCGCTGATCGACAGCGGCAAGCCGATCTTCGGCATCTGCCTGGGCCACCAGCTCCTGTCCATCGCGCTGGGCGGGCGGACGGGCAAGATGACGCGCGGCCATCGCGGCGCGAACCATCCGGTCAAGGATCTCGCCACCGGAAAGGTGGAGATCACCAGCCAGAACCATGGCTTCGCCGTGCTGCCCGAAAGCCTGCCGGAGGGGGTCGAGGTGACCCATGTCTCCCTGTTCGACGGCACGAACGAGGGCGTCAGGGTGAAGGACCGGCCGATCTTCTCCGTCCAGTACCACCCGGAAGCCAGCCCCGGCCCGCAGGACAGCCATTACCTGTTCGAGCGGTTCACCGACCTGATCGATTCCGGCCGCTGAGAGCGGAGGCCGGATGCCGCCGCCTCCCCCGCCCCTGCTGACCGGACAGCGCGTCACGGTCGCCCTGGCGCGGGAGAGCGACGCCACGGCGCTGCTGGCCTTCCAGCGGCGCAACCGGGATCATCTCGCTCCCTGGTCGCCGCCGGTGTCCGACGCGTTCTACACCCTCTCCTACTGGCGGCAATGGACCGGCGCGGCGCGGGCGCTCTACGACCGGGAGCAGGCGGCCCGGCTGGTGATCCGGCCCATCAATGAAGACGGGGAGCAGCCGCCGGCCGTCATCGGCCAGGTCAATTTCTCCAACATCATCCGCGGGCCCTTCCAGGCCGCCTATCTGGGCTACCACCTGGACGGCGAGCGGCAGGGCGAGGGGTTGATGGTCGAGGCCCTGCGGCTTTCGATCGGCTTCATGTTCGCGGAGTTCGGCCTGCACCGGATCATGGCGAACCACATGCCGGAGAACGCCCGCAGCGCGAGGGTGCTGGAGAAGCTGGGCTTCGAGCGCGAGGGCTTCGCCCGCGACTACCTGTTCATAGACGGCGCGTGGCGCGACCATGTGCTGACCGCCCTGACCAACCCGGACGCCCCGACGCCCAGGCCGGCCGAGCCCGCGACGGCGGCAAGACGGCTGCCGGTATTGCGGCGGCTGCGGTAGACGGAGCAGACGCCTGCCACCGCCGGTGCAACGGCGAAGGCCTATGGATTCTGGATCAAGTCCAGAATGACCAATAAAAACAATGTCATGCTGGAGGGCGCGACCGAAGCCCCTCACCCAACCCTCTCCCCTGAGGGGCGAGGGCTACCAACTTCACCCTCGCCCCTCAGGGGAGAGGGAGGGACCCGCGAAGCGGGAGGGTGAGGGGTGGTTTTTTCTTATGTGGGCTTTTGTAGGCTTTTGTCGGCTTGGGCCAGATTATCGCAGGAATATTATCCTGTTAGAGCCGCGCTGTCACGCTCTTGGTTAGCCCCCTACGCGCCGTCCTCCATCACCATCAGGGCGGCGTTGCCGCCGGCGGCGGTGGTGTCGATGGAGAGGGAGCGTTCGGTCGCGAAGCGGTGGAGGTAGTGGGGGCCGCCGGCTTTCGGGCCGGTGCCGGACAGGCCTTCGCCGCCGAAGGGCTGGACGCCGACGATCGCGCCGATCTGGTTGCGGTTGACATAGATGTTGCCGACCCGCGCCCGGTCCAGGATGTGCCTGATCGTCCCGTCGATGCGGCTGTGGATGCCCAGCGTGAGGCCGTAGCCGGTGGCGTTGATGCTGTCGATCACCGCATCCAGCCTGTCGCCCTTGAACCGGATGACGTGGAGGACCGGGCCGAACACCTCCCGCTCCAGCACATCCAGCCCGTCGATGGCGTAGGCCACGGGCGCGAAGAAGGTCCCGTTCTCCAGCCCTTCCGGCAGCGGCGTCCGGGCGATCAGCCTCCCCTCCTTCTCCATCCGGGCGGCATGGTCGCGGAGCATCTTAAGCGCGTCATCGTCGATGACGGGGCCGATGTCGGTCTTCAGCAGCCCCGGATCGCCCATGCGGAGTTCCGCCATCGCGCCGGCCAGCATCTTTTCCAGCCCGTCGGCCACATCCTCCTGCACGAACAGCACCCGAAGGGCGGAGCAGCGCTGACCCGCGCTCTGGAACCCCGAGGCCAGCACGTCGCGGACCACCTGTTCGGGGAGGGCGGAACTGTCCACGATCATGGCGTTCTGGCCGCCCGTCTCCGCGATCAGCGGCACGATGGGGCCCTGCTTCTCCGCCAGCGTCCGGTGGATCGCCTGGGCCGTCTCCGTCGAGCCGGTAAAGGCGACACCGCCGATGCGGGGGTCGGCGACCAGCGCCGCGCCGACCGTCGCGCCGTCGCCCGGCAGCAGATGGAGCACGTCCGCCGGCACGCCGGCCTCATGCAGCAGCCGCACCGCCTCCGCCGCGATCAGCGGCGTCTGTTCGGCCGGTTTCGCGATGACGGCGTTGCCGGCGGCCAGCGCGGCGGAGACCTGGCCGGTGAAGATGGCCAGCGGGAAGTTCCACGGGCTGATGCAGACGAAGACGCCCCGCCCGTGCAGCGAAAGTTCGTTCCGCTCCCCCGTCGGGCCGGGCAGGGTCTCCGGCTCCGCGAAATCCCGCCGCGCCATCATCGCGTAATAGCGCAGGAAATCGACCGCCTCCCGCACCTCCGCGACGGCGTCGGGGGCGGTCTTCCCGGCTTCCCTGACCGCAAGTGCCATCAGGTCGGCCATATGCGTCTCATAGAGATCGGCCGCGCGCTCCAGCATTTCCGCACGGCGGGAAGCAGGCGTCGAATCCCAGCCCGGCTGCGCGGCCAGCGCCGCGCCGACCGCCCGGCCGGCATCTTCCGCCGAGGCTTCCGCGACCGCGCCGACGATGCGGCGGCGGTCGGACGGATCAGCGACGGGTCTTTCCTTGCCCACCTTGCCGGCCTTCCATGTCCGGCCGGCGGCCTTCGACATGGCCGCGTCAAGCGGCGCGAGGGTCGCCGGGTCGTTGAGGTCGATCCCCCGGGAATTCCGGCGGGCCGCGCCGTAGAGGTCCGGCGGCAGCGGAATCTTCGGATGGGGTTTCGCCTTCAGTTGCGCCGCCTCCACCGCCGGATCGGCGACAATGGCGTCGACCGGCAGGGTGTCGTCGGAAATGCGGTTGACGAAAGAGGTGTTGGCCCCGTTCTCCAGCAGCCGGCGCACCAGATAGGCCAGAAGCTCCTCATGGCTGCCGACCGGGGCGTAGATGCGGCAGGGCTGGCCGAGCCCGTCGCGGCTCACCACCCGGTCGTGGAGCGGTTCTCCCATGCCGTGCAGGCGCTGGAATTCGAACTGCCGGTTGTCGCCGGCAAAGGCCATCACGGCGGCGACGGTATGGGCGTTGTGGGTGGCGAAGGCGGGATAGAAGGCGTCCGGCGCTGACAGCAGCCTGCGGGCGCAGGCCAGGTAGGAGACGTCGGTCGAGACCTTGCGGGTGAAGACCGGATAGCCCTCCACGCCCGACACCTGGGCGAGCTTGACCTCGGTATCCCAATAGGCGCCCTTGACCAGCCGGACCATCAGCCGGCGGCCATCGGCGCGCGCCCGTTCGGCCAGCCAGTCGATCAACGGCAGGGCGCGCTTCTGGTAGGCCTGGATGGCAAGGCCGAAGCCCTCCCAGCCCTTCAGCACCGGATCGGCGGAGATGGCGGCGATGACGTCCATGGAAAGGTCCAGCCGGTCGGCCTCCTCCGCATCGACGCAGAGGCCGATATCGGCCTCCGCCGCCAGCAGGCACAGCTTGCGCAGGCGCGGGACCAGCTCCGCCATCACCCGGTCGGTCTGGGCGAACTCATATCGCGGATGCAGGGCCGACAGCTTGACCGAGATGCCGGGCGCCTCGATCGGCCCGCGCCCGGCCGCCGCCGCGCCGATCGCCTTGATCGCCTGGACGTAGGCGTCGAAATAGCGCTCGGCGTCGGCCATGGTCCGTGCCGCTTCCCCCAGCATGTCGTAGGAATGGCGATAGCCGCCCTTCTCCGCCGACCGGGCGCGGTCCAGCGCCTCTTCGATCGTGCGGCCCATGACAAACTGCTTGCCCAGGATGCGCATCGCCCGGGTGACCGACGTGCGGATCACCGGCTCTCCCGACTTGCCGATCATGCGCCTCAGGCCGGCCTGCCAGCTCTTGCCGCCGGTCGCCTCGTCCGGCCCGACGATGCGGCCGGTCAGCATCAGCGCCCAGGTGGAGGCGTTGACGAAGACGCTGTCGGAATTGCCCAGATGGCTTTCCCAGTTCTTGCCGCCGATCTTGTCGCGGATCAGCCGGTCGGCCGTCGCGGCGTCGGGAATGCGCAGCAGCGCCTCCGCCAGACACATCAGCAGGACGCCTTCCTCGGTCGAAAGCTCGTATTCCTGCATGAAGGCGTCGATGCCGCCGGGATTGCGCCGCCCCTTGCGGATCGCGTCGACCAGCCCGCGCGCCGTCTCGTCGATCCGGCGGCGCTCCGCCTCCGTCACCGCCGCCTCGGCGATGCGGGCGTTCACGCATTCCGTCTCGTCCATGCGCAGCGCGGCTCGGACCCTGGCGCGGGCGGGATCGGGGGAGGCGGGCGGCTGTTCGAACAGCATGGTCGGGCTCTCCGGCTGTAGAAAATTCTGCTGGAATATCCTCGATTGCACGAAGATGAAGGTACTGTTCTTGCGGATTCCGTGGCAGAAACTTTTTCCCGATTTCGTTTCCCTAGAGAAAAATCCTGCATGGACTCATCCGCCAGGGCGCTGGACGCTATCGACCGCAAGATCCTCCGCATCCTGCAGGAAGACGGGCGGATCACCAATGTAGACCTTTCGCGCAAGGTCAATCTCAGTCCCACTCCTTGCCTGGAACGGGTCCGCCGGCTGGAGCGGGACGGCTATATCCTCGGCTACCGCGCACGCCTCGATCCCACGAAGCTGGAGGCTGGGCTGCTGATCTTCGCCCAGGTGACGCTGGACCGCACCACGCCCGACGTGTTCGAGCGGTTCAAGCAGGACGTCATGGATGTGCCGCAGGTGCTGGAATGCCATATGGTCGCCGGCGGATTCGATTATCTGATCAAGGTCCGGGTCGCCGACATGGCCGCCTACCGGCTGCTGCTGGGCGATTATCTGGCCAAGCTGCCCGGCATCCTCCAGACCCACACCTACGTCGTGATGGAAGAGGTGAAGGACCAGCCGGGCCTGCCGATCGGGCGATAGGTCCTGGGTCGGCGCGCCACCATCTTCCCGGTCATTCCCGGCTTGACCGGGAATCCAGGTGCCCCGCACTTCGGCCTTCCCCACCCAATGAGAATGCCTCCACCGGCAAGGCGCCTGGATGCCGGATCGTGGTCCGGCATGACGTTGTTTTTGTTGGTCATTCCGGACTTGATGCGGAATCCATAGGGCCTCACCGCTTCGCCGACGGCGAAGAATGGGGTGCGTTTTCAGCAGGCATCAACACCGTGTGGATGCCGGATCGTCGTCCGGCATGACCAGGAACACTCACCGTCATGGCAGCTTTCTCGACCGACGGCTTCCCTCCGGCGGTTCTCCTCTTTATAAGAGCGCCCGCCTCCTCCCCTGTCCCGACGCGGCGGAACCATGCCCAAACGCACAGACATCAAGTCCATCGCGATCATCGGCGCCGGGCCGATCGTCATCGGCCAGGCCTGCGAGTTCGATTATTCCGGCGCCCAGGCCTGCAAGGCGCTGAAGCAGGAAGGCTACCGCGTCATCCTGGTCAACTCCAACCCGGCGACGATCATGACCGATCCGGAGCTGGCGGACGCGACCTATATCGAGCCGATCACGCCGGAGATCGTGGCCCGCATCCTGGAGGCGGAGAAGCCCGACGCGCTGCTGCCGACCATGGGCGGACAGACCGCGCTCAACACCGCGATGGCGCTGGACGAGGACGGCACGCTGGCCCGGCTGGGGATCGAACTGATCGGCGCCCGGCGCGACGTCATCTCCAAGGCGGAAGACCGGCAGCTTTTCCGCGAGGCGATGGACAAGATCGGGCTGGACAGCCCGCGATCGCACATGATCACCGAGTTCGCGGAGGCCGCGGACGCGCTGGAGCAGGTCGGCCTGCCGGCCATCATCCGCCCCTCCTTCACGCTGGGCGGCCAGGGCGGCGGCATCGCCTATAACAAGGCCGAGTTCGAGGAGATCGTCCGGTCCGGCCTCAAGCTCTCCCCCGTCAGCCAGGTGCTGATCGAGGAATCGGTGCTGGGCTGGAAGGAGTTCGAGATGGAGGTCGTGCGCGACAGCGCCGACAATTGCATCATCATCTGCGCCATCGAGAATATCGATCCGATGGGCATCCATACCGGCGATTCCATCACGGTCGCGCCGTCCATGACGCTGACCGACAAGGAATACCAGCTCATGCGCGACGCCTCGATCGCCGTGCTGCGGGAGATCGGGGTCGACACCGGCGGATCGAACGTCCAGTTCGCGGTCGATCCCGACACCGGCCGGATGGTGGTGATCGAGATGAACCCCCGCGTCAGCCGGTCCTCCGCGCTGGCGTCGAAGGCGACCGGCTTCCCGATCGCCAAGATCGCGGCGAAACTAGCTGTCGGCTATACGCTGGACGAACTTCAGAACGACATCACGGAAGTCACCCCGGCCTCCTTCGAGCCGACGATCGATTATGTCGTGACGAAGATGCCGCGCTTCACCTTCGAGAAGTTCCCCGGCGCGGACCCGCTCCTGACCACCTCCATGAAGTCGGTCGGCGAGGCGATGTCGATCGGCCGGACCTTCCAGGAAAGCCTCCAGAAGGCGCTGCGGTCGATGGAGACGGGGCTGACCGGGCTGAACGAGGTGGAGATACCGGGCGCCGGCTCCGGCGGCGACATGAACGTCATCCGCGCCGCCCTCTCCCGCCCCACCCATGACCGGCTGCTGGTCGTCGCCCAGGCGCTGCGCCAGGGCATGAGCGTGGAGGATGTCCGCGCCGCCTGCCGGATCGATCCCTGGTTCCTGCGCCAGATCGAAGGCATCGTCCGGGCGGAGGAGGAGGTACGGAAGGACGGCCTTCCCGCCGACCGCAAGGGCTTCCTGCGGCTGAAGAAGATGGGCTTCTCCGACGCAAGGCTGGCGGAGCTGGCGGGCCTGGAGGAGCCGGCCGTCGCCGCCGCGCGCCGGGGGCTGGAGGTCACGCCGGTCTACAAGCGGATCGATACCTGCGCGGCGGAGTTCGCGAGCCAGACGCCCTACATGTATTCCGCTTATGAGGGCGACGGGCTGGAGCCGGCGGAGTGCGAATCCGAGCCGACCGAGGCGCGCAAGATCGTCATCCTGGGCGGCGGGCCGAACCGGATCGGCCAGGGCATCGAATTCGACTATTGCTGCGTCCATGCCGCCTATGCGCTGAAGGAGGCCGGGTTCGAGACCATCATGGTCAACTGCAACCCGGAGACCGTCTCCACCGACTACGACACCTCCGACCGGCTCTATTTCGAGCCGCTGACGGCCGAGGATGTGATCGAGCTGATCCGGGTGGAGCAGCGAAAGGGCGAGTTCGCGGGCGTGATCGTGCAGCTTGGCGGGCAGACGCCGCTGAAGCTGGCGCAGGATCTGGAGGAAGCCGGCATCCCGATCCTGGGCACCGCCAGGGACGCGATCGACCTGGCCGAGGACCGGGAGCGGTTCAAGGGGCTGATCAACCTGCTGGGGCTGCGCCAGCCGGCAAGCGGCATCGCCCGGTCGGCCGGGGAGGCCGAGGCGATCGCCGAGGAGATCGGCTACCCGGTGCTGATGCGCCCCAGCTACGTGCTGGGCGGAAGGGCGATGGAGATCGTCCACGATGCCGACATGCTGCGCCGCTACATCACTACGGCGGTCAAGGTTTCCGGCAAGAACCCGGTGCTGATCGACAGCTACCTCCAGGATGCGACGGAGGTCGACGTGGACGCCGTCAGCGACGGCCATGAGGTCTATGTCGCGGGCATCATGGAGCATATCGAGGAAGCCGGCATCCATTCCGGCGACAGCGCCTGTGCCCTGCCGCCCCATTCGCTGTCGAAGGCCACGGTCCAGGAGATCGAGCGCCAGACGAAGCAGCTTGCCGGCGCGCTTGGCGTCGTCGGGCTGATGAACGTGCAGTTCGCGGTCAAGGACGGCGACGTCTACCTGATCGAGGTCAACCCCCGCGCCTCGCGCACCGTGCCCTTCGTCGCCAAGGCGACCGGCACGCCGATCGCCAAGATCGCCGCCCGGGTGATGGCCGGGGAGAAGCTTTCCGCCTTCACGCTGAACGGCCCCACCCCGCCGCATACGGCGGTGAAGGAGGCCGTGTTCCCGTTCAGCCGCTTCCCCGGCGTCGATACGCTGCTGGGGCCGGAGATGAAGTCGACGGGCGAGGTGATGGGGCTGGACGCCGATTTCGGCCGCGCCTTCGCCAAGAGCCAGCTTGGCGCCGGCGTGGTGCTGCCGCTGGAGGGCGCCGTCTTCGTCTCGGTCAAGGATCATGACAAGGAGGCGATCGTGCCAGTGGCCCGGAAGCTGGCCGGCATGGGCTTCAGGCTGATCGCGACCGTCGGCACCGCCGCGGTGCTGGAGCGGGAGAAGCTGCCGGTGGAGCGGATCAACAAGGTGCTGGAAGGCCAGCCGCACATCGTGGATGCGATGATCGACGGCAATGTGGCGCTGGTGTTCAACACCACCGACGGCGCCCAGGCGATCCGCGACAGCTTCTCGCTGCGACGGACGGCGCTGGTCAACAACATCCCCTACTACACCACCGTCGCCGGCGCCCGCGCGGCGGTGGAGGCCATCGCGGCGCTCAAGGCCGGACGTCTTGAAGTCGCCCCGCTCCAGTCTTACCTTCGCGGGGCGTATTGACCGACAGAAACCGGCGGCGTTCGGGCCGACCGGTCAGTTGTTTGTATTCTCTCGAGAGGTAGTAAGGCATGGAAAAGGTGCCCATGACGCAGGCGGGCAATATTCGCCTTCAGGAAGAACTGAAGCATCTGAAGACCGTCGAGCGTCCTACCATCATCAAGGCCATCGCCGAGGCCAGGGAGCATGGCGACCTGTCGGAGAACGCCGAATACCACGCCGCGCGGGAGCGCCAGAGCTTCATCGAGGGCCGGGTGCTGGAGCTTGAGGACAAGATCTCCCGCGCGGAGGTCATCGACGTGTCCCAGCTTTCGGGCGACGTGGTCAAGTTCGGCGCGACAGTGAAACTGGCCGACGAGGACACCGACGAGGAAGCGGTCTACCAGATCGTCGGCGCGGACGAGAGCGACATCAAGGCCGGCCGCCTGTCCGTCACCGCCCCGCTGGCCCGCGGCCTGATCGGCAAGGCCGTCGGCGACGTGGTCGAGGTGACGACCCCCAACGGCAGCAAATCCTACGAGATCATCCAGATTCAGTACGTCTGACGATTCGACCTACATTGTGCCGGCGGGCGCTCTATGTTGTTGTGTCTGGGGCGTCCGACGCCGCATGACTCCATAAGCAATATCGGGCGCACCCTTCCACCGGCGGGATCGGCATGGCTGACGACGTTGAGAAGATCCGCGACGACAAGGCCGGCGAAGACGTAGCGGCAGCTTCGCTGACCCCCGTCATCGGCATCGGCGCGTCGGCGGGGGGCGTCGAGGCGCTGGGCCGGTTCTTCGACGCGATGCCCGACGACAGCGGCGCGGCGTTCGTGATCGTGCTGCACCTGGACCCGACGCGCGAAAGCCATATGGCCCACGTGCTGAGCGGGCACACCGCCATGCCGGTGGTCCAGGTGGAGGATGGCGTGTCGATCGCGCCGAACCATGTCTATGTCATCGCGCCCGACTATTATCTGAAAGTGGGCGACGAGGCGCTTCATCTCCTGAAACCGGCGGAGGCGCGCGGCCATCGGCGTCCGGTCGACGTGCTGTTCGCGTCGATCGCGGAGAGCCGGCGGGAGAAATCGATCGCCATCGTGCTGTCCGGCACGGGAACCAACGGCACGGAAGGGCTGAAGGCGATCAGGGCGGAGGGCGGCATGGCCTTCGTCCAGACTCCCGACACCGCGAAATTCGACGGGATGCCGCGAAGCGCG
Organism: Inquilinus sp. CAU 1745; assembly: GCF_039839375.1. Taxonomy (NCBI): domain Bacteria; kingdom Pseudomonadati; phylum Pseudomonadota; class Alphaproteobacteria; order Rhodospirillales; family Rhodospirillaceae; genus Inquilinus; species Inquilinus sp. CAU 1745. Next base: position 37,241 of record NZ_JBDOQU010000004.1, on the reverse strand, counting down.
ATCTCCGAGAAGCTGGCCGACCAAATCATGGCCCCGGAGGAAATGCCGGCCGCCCTGCTTCGCTATCTTCGCCATGATTATATCGCCGCGCCGGGCGATATCGGCAACGGCTCGAAGAAGGGACAGGCCGGCATCGCGGGCGTGCTGGATCTCCTCCGCGCGCGGGGCGGCCACGATTTCCGCAACTACAAGCAGAGCACGCTCCGGCGGCGCGTTCACCGCCGGCTCGGCCTCAGGAACGTCGAGACCCTGGACGAATATCTGCGCATCCTGCGCGACGATCCCGCCGAGATCGCGGCGCTGGTCAAGGATCTGATGATCAATGTCACCGCCTTCTTCCGCGACCCGGAAGCATGGAAGGCCCTGACGGAGCTGACGATCGCGCCCCTGGTCGCCAACCGCGAATCCGGAGCCTCCATCCGGATGTGGACGCCCGGCTGCTCGACCGGACAGGAAGCCTATTCCCTGGCGATGCTGGTGACGGAGCAGGCCGAACTGGCGGGAAAGCGGTTCGATCTCAAGATCTTCGCGACCGACCCGCAGGAGGATAATCTGCGGCAGGCGCGCGACGGCGTCTTCCCGGCGTCCGCCATGGCCGGCTTCCCGCCGGAGCGCCTGCGGCGGTTCTTCGAGAAACTGGACGGCTCCTATCAGGTCAGGAAGGAGCTGCGCGACATGATCGTCTTCGCGCCGCAGGATTTGCTGCGCGATCCTCCCTTCTCTCGCCTGGACCTGGTTTCGTGCCGGAACCTGCTGATCTACCTGGAGCCCGCGGCGCAGCAGAGGATCATCGCGCTCTGCCATTTCGCGCTGAGGCAGGGCGGGTATCTGTTCCTGGGCAATGCGGAGACGGTCGGGAAGCATGATGAGCTTTTCGAGACGGTCTCCAAGAAGTGGCGGATATACCGCCGGATGGGACCGACCCGGCACGACATCATCGATTTCCCGACGCGGGGCGGAGATCGAACGGCGGCGAGCGATCCCGATCGACCGTCGGCCCCCGAGCCGGCGGCCCCGGTGGCCGATGTCGCGCGCCGCGCGCTGCTGGAGCGGTACGCGCCGGCGTCGGTCCTGATCGACCGGAAATGCCGCGCGCTCTATTTCCACGGGCGGACCGGCGACTATCTGGAGCAGCCGACGGGCGAGCCGACGAAGGATCTGATGGCGATGGCCCGGGAGGGGCTTGTCGCCAAGCTTCGCGGCGCGGTGCGCGAGGCGATGGCGACGAACCAGCCCGTGGCGACGAAGGCGCTGATCCGGCGGAACGGCCGAAGCTGCCCGGTCGCGGTGACGGTGTCGCCGCTTCCCTCTTCCTCCCGGGGCGGCGACCTGCTGGTGACTTTCGAGGAGGAGAAGTCGAACGGCGGGCCGGCGCCGGCCGAGGATTCCGGCCGGCGCGATCCGGCCGAAATCTCCTCCGGCGAGCGCGACCTTCAGGAGGAGTTGAGCGCCGTCCGCGCGGAACTGCAGAACACCATCGAGCATCTGGAAACCGCCAACGAGGAGCTGAAGGCGTCGAACGAGGAAGCCACCTCCATGAACGAGGAGCTTCAGTCCACCAATGAGGAGCTGGAAACTTCCAAGGAGGAGTTGCAGTCGTTCAACGAGGAGCTGAACACGGTCAACAGCCAGCTTCAGCACAAGATCGGGGAGTTGGAGAACACCACCAACGACCTGAACAACCTCCTCGCCGGATCGGAGACGGCGACCCTCTTCCTGGACACCGATCTCCGCATCAAATGGTTCGCGCCGGCGACCAGGGAACTGTTCAACCTCGTATCCTCCGACATCGGCCGCTCCGTCGCCGATTTCGCGCGGAAATTCGCCGACGAGGACCTGCTGCGCGACGCCGAGGCCGTGCTGGGGAAGCTGACCGGCATCGACGCGGAGGTCTCCAGCGATTCCGGCCGCTGGTATCTGCGGCGCATGCTGCCCTACCGCACCCGGGACAACCGCATCGCGGGCGTCGTCATCACCTTCGGGGACATAACCGAGCGGAAGCAGGCCGCCGACGCGGTCAACGAGGCGCGGATCTATTCCGAGGCCATCGTGTCCACGATCCGGCAGCCCCTTCTGGTCCTGAACGGCGACCTTCGCGTCCAGTCCGCCAACAGCGCCTTCTACGACCAGTTCGACGCCATTCGCGGGGAAACCGAGGGCCGCCTTGTCTATGAGCTTGGGAACGGGCAATGGGACATCCCGCGCCTGCGGGAACTGCTCCAGGACGTCCTGACCCACGATCAGGCGGTCGTCGATTTCGAGGTGGAGCACGATTTCACGGATCTGGGGCGGCGCTGCATGCTGCTGAACGCCCGCAGGATGGCGCGAAACGGCGGCCGTGGCGAACTGATCCTGCTGGCGATCGAGGACATCACTGAGCGAAGTGGAGCGGAGGCGGCGGCGCGGCGGCTCGCCGCGATCGTCTCATCCTCCGACGACGCCGTCATGAGCAAGGATTTGGAGGGCGTCGTCACCAGTTGGAACGATGGCGCCCGGCGGCTCTTCGGCTACGAGGCGGAGGAGATCGTGGGCAAGTCCATCATGATGCTGGCGCCGCCTGAGCTGCGCGAGGAGGAAGCCGGCATTCTGGCGCGCTTGCGGCGCGGCGAGCATATCGAGCATTTCGAGACGGTGCGGCGGCGCAAGGACGGAAGCGACGTGTGGGTGTCGCTGACCATATCCCCGCTTGCCGACGCCAGGGGCGCGCCCATCGGCGGCTCGACGATCGCGCGGGACATGACCGAACGACGGCAAGCCGACAAGCACCGGAAGATCCTCATCGACGAGCTCAACCACCGGGTCAAGAATTCCCTGGCGAAGGTGCAGGCCATCGCGACGCAGACCTTCGGCGACTCCGCCTCGCTGAAGGAGGCGCGCGCCGCCTTCAGCTCCCGGCTGATCGCGCTCGCCAAGGCCCATGACCTGCTGACGCACGATAACTGGGAAGGCGCGGACCTGGTGAACGTGGTGAAGGACACGATCGAGCCTCACGACGTGGGCGACCGGTTCCGCGTCGGCGGCCCGCACATCCAGCTTCCGCCGAGCGCCGCGCTGGCGATCGCCATGGCGCTGCACGAGCTTTCGACCAACGCCGCGAAATACGGCGCGCTGTCGGACGACGAAGGCCATGTCGATATCTCCTGGCGGCTGGACGGGCGGGGCCAGGACCGACGCCTGGCGCTGCGCTGGACGGAAAGCGGCGGCCCCCCGGTGACGCCCCCGGCGCGCCAGGGTTTCGGGACCCGCCTGATCGAACGGGCGCTGGCGCTGGAACTGAACGGCGAGGTGCGTGTTCTCTATGAACCCTCCGGCGTCGTCTGCGCCATCGACGCGCCGATGCCCCTGGATTCAATAAAAATGGAGTCGCATGGCGACCAGGACGAAAGCAGGCAGCCGGCATATCCTGATCGTTGAGGACGAACCGTTGATCGCCATGCACCTTGAGGGAATGATCTCCGATTTGGGGCATGAGGTGGCGTTTCTCGCCACCCGGATGAACAGCGCCCTGTCGCATGCGAAGGAAGACGATATCGATTTCGCCGTCCTGGACGTCAACGTCGCCGGCTCGCCCTCCTTCCCTGTCGCCGATATCCTGCGCCGGCGGGGAGTGCCCTTCATCTTCACCACCGGATACGGCGTGGAGGGCCTGATCGACGGCTATCGCGACGAAATCGTCGTCAAGAAGCCGTTCGACGCCCGGGAGTTCGAACGCGCCATGGCGCTGGCCATTTCCGCCGGCCCGTCAGGACCCCATTGAGGCTACGCGCTTCTCGCCGTAATGCTCGTTGTCGGCTGCTTTCCGTTCCATTCGGCAATGACCATCAAGAGCGATGAGCGAATACCAGTATTACGAATTCCTGGCGGTCGACCGGCCTCTTGACGAGGAGGATCGCGATTCGCTGAGGGAACTGTCGTCGCGGGCGCGGATCACGTCGTGGAGCTTCACGAATTCCTATGAGTGGGGCGACTTCAAGGGCGATCCCGCCGCGCTGATGGAGCGCTGGTTCGACCTTCACCTCTACCTCGCCAATTGGGGCGAACATCGGCTGATGATCCGCCTGCCGAAACGGCTGGTCGACCGGCCTGTGATCGAACCCTTCATCCGCGACGACTATCCCGTTCTGGTGCGGGACGCGGGCGAGAACCTGATCCTCGACATCGATCGCGAGGAGGTAGGGTTCGATTGGGACGATGACGATTCCGGCTGGCTGGCCGCCCTGGCGCCGCTGCGCGACGATCTGCTGGCGGGCGACCTCAGGCCGCTCTATCTCCTGTGGCTGATCGGCGTCGAAATGGATGTCTTCAAGGATGACGAGCCGGAACCGTTGACCGGAATCGCGCCGCTGACGCCGGCGCTGGAGGCGTTAGCGGACTTCTTCGGCATCGATGCCGATCTCGTCGAGGCGGCGGCCGAACGTTCCGAAGAGACGGATGCGCCTTCGCCGAAAGCCGTCCGGCAATCCATCGAGGCGATGGCGGACGCTGAGAAGACCGAACTTCTGACCCGGCTGGCGGAGGGCGACCGGCATGTCGCGGCCGAACTGCGGCGCGCTGTCCGGAACCGCCAGGGGCTAAACGCCGAAGCCTCGGCGCGCCCCGCCCGTACTGTCGGCGAATTGCGGTCCCGCGCCGGAGAAATCCGCCTCGCCCGCGAACGGGAGGAGGCCGAACGCGCCGCCGCCGAACGCCGCCGGCTGGCCGAGGAAGCGGAGAAGGCGCGCCGGGCGCGGATAGAGGCGGTGGCGCGCCGTGGAGAAGGCGTCTGGGACGAGATCGAAACGGAGATCGAGCGCCGCAACCCCTCAGGCTACGACATGGCGATGGAGCTTCTGGCCGATCTGCGCCTGATCGCGGAGGAGCGGGGTGAAGGCGAAAACTTCACCCGCCGGCTCCGCTCGATCCGCGATCGCCACGCCCGGAAGAAGCGCTTCATCGAGCGGTTGGTGGAGATGGGATGAAGCCGGCAGGATCCTCGTCCTGATCTTGTCGAAGGATGCGGGCACACATGGTTCGACAAGCTCACCATGAGGAAGTCTCCTCTTTGTTGGTAGTTCCCGACTTGATCGGGAATCCATAGGCCCTTGCCGCTTCACCGGCGGCGAAGAACCGGGCGCGCCTCCGCCCGCCATCGACGCCGCATGGATGCCGGATCGGGGTCCGGCATGACGGTATTGGGAGGGTGCGGGCGCACATGGTTCGACGGGCTCACCATGAGGAAGTCTTCTCTTGTTGGTCGTTCCCGACTTGATCGGGAATCCATAGGCCGGCGCCGCTGCGCCGGCGGTGAAGAACCGGACGCGGTCCCTGCCCGTCATCGACGCCGCATGGATGCCGGATCGGGGTCCGGCATGACGGTATTGGGAGGGTCCGGGCGCACATGGTTCGACAAGCTCGCCATGAGGGGATAGGGGCGAGAGCTTCTCCCTTAGGTCATTCCGGACTTGATCCGGAATCCATGGGCCCTTGCCGCTTCACCGACAGCGAGGGATCGGGCGTGGTCCTGATCTTCATCGATGCCGTATGGGTGCTGGATTAAGTCCAGCATGACTTCAAAAAGAATCGCCTGTCGAAGGGTGTACCCACAGCTGGCGCATACCGCTGCTCAGATCTGCAACCAACAGGCAGCGTTTCCGGCACAACTTCTCGCGCAAGAAAAATCGTTCAGCATGTCGGCAACGGGTCGCCTCATCCGTCCTCGGATTGTGCGTCCCTGGCGCATCGCGATTGAAAGGAAAGGATCACAGCAATGAAGGTCACCCAGAATCTCTGGTTCGAGAAGGATATGGAGGCCGCCATCGGCTTCTACACATCGCTGATCCCCGGCTCGTCGATCCAGTCGATCTCCGGCTTGCCGGCCGACACGCCGAGCGGGCCTGCAGGCAGCGTCAGGATCGGCGTCTTCACGCTCGGCGACCAACGCTATATGGCGATCGAGGCGGGTCCGCTCGATCCGTTCAACCACAGCTTCTCGATCATGGTCGAATGCGAAACCCAGGCGGAGATCGACCATCTCTGGGACGCGCTGAAAGAAGGCGGGTCGACGGAACAATGCGGCTGGCTGAAGGACCGCTGGGGCCTCTCCTGGCAGATCACGCCCAAACGGCTCGGCGAACTCATGGGCGATTCCGATTCGGACACGGCCAGGCGAGTCACCGAAGCGATGCTCGGGATGGTGAAACTCGACATCGCGGGGCTGGAAGCGGCGGCGCGGGGTTCATAGGGCTGGCGATCCCTATTTCCTCTGCCCTATTTCCGCTGGTTGCCCGCGAACGCCGCTGTCAGGCCGAGGCCGATGAAGAGGAACCCGCTGATATACCGTTCGAACTGGAGATATCCGCGGTTCCGCTTCAGCCAACCGCCGGCCGTTCCCGCGGCGAGCGCATAGCAGCAGTCGGTGACGAATCCGATCAATGTGAAGAGCAGCCCCAGGAAGGCGATCTGCATCGCGACATGCCCGCGGCTCACATCCACGAATTGCGGCAGGAAAGCCAGAAAGAACAGCGCTGTCTTGGGGTTGAGGAGATTGACGACGAAGCCGTCGCGGAACAGCCGCCCGTATTTGTGCTCCGCGACCGCGACGGTGGATTCTTGTCTGGGCCCGAAGAGTTTCCTGAGGCCAAGCCAGATCAGGTAGGCGGCGCCGGCGTACTTGATGATGCCGAAGGCGAGCGCGGATGAGGCGAGTATCGCCGACAGGCCAAGGGCGGCGGCCGCGATATGCACGAGCGTGGCGGTATGGATGCCGATAACGGAAATGAAGCCGGCGAGACGGCCTTGCTCAACAGACCGCGCGAAGATGTAGAGAACGGCGGGGCCGGGAACCAGCAGCAGCACCAACGCGGCGCTGACGAACACCACAAGGCTGGCGGGGCCGGGCGTGATCAGTTCCATTCCATGATTCCTTGATCCGACTCATCTTCCTTTTTCATCAAGCCCGGCATTATCCAGGTCTGTCAATTCGCTACGCGCCAACGAACAAGCTAGTCGAAGGACGTCGCGGCATACACGGCTCGGCAGGCTCACCATGAGGGAGTCTTCTCTTGTTGGTCATTCCGGCCTCCGAGCCGGAATCCATAGGCCGGTGACGCTGCGCCGGCGGCGAAGAACCGGAGGCACCCCCGTCGTCATCGATGCCGCATGGATGCCGGATCGGGGTCCGGCATGACGGTGTTGGGTCAAGGAACGATCAGGCCGGAAAGCTCCAGGAGTTGTGAGGCCAGAGGGCTCGTCTTGCGCCAGACCATGCCGATGGTCCGCGAGGGTTGGGGGTCCTTGAAGCGAGCGACCGATACCGACCCCGCGCCCGTCTCCACCGCCAAGGCCATTTCCGGGATCAGCGTCACCCCCATGCCGGCCTTGACCATCTGGACGAGCGTGGAGAAAGAACTCGCGTCCAGCAGCCCCTCCCGTGGCGACGATTGCATATTGCAGAACGACAGGGCCTGATCGCGAAAACAGTGCCCCTCGTCCAGCAGAAGCAGCCGCATCTCGCGCAGCATCTCACCGCTGGGCGGCGGCTTTCCCTCATCCTCGCCCGGCCGGACCAGCAGGAAATTTTCCGCGAACAGGGCGATTTCGGTCAGCGAAGGCTCGGAGACGGGCAGAGCGACGATCGCCGCGTCGAGCCTGCCTTCCGTAAGCTCCTCGATCAGCTTCGACGTCAACGCCTCACGCACATGAATCTCAAGTTCCGGGTGCTTTCGGGTGAGGTTCTCGATCAGCTTCGGCAACAGATAGGGCGCGACCGTGGGGATCATGCCGACGCGCAACCGGCTGGCGATCCGGTCCCGCGACACCCGCGCGAAATCTTCCAGCTCATCGACCGAGCGCAGGATGTCGCGGACGCGCGGGGAGGCCTGTTCCCCGAACGGCGTAAGCCGGACCTTCCTTCCGCCTCTCTCGATAAGCGCGGCGCCCAGGATCTCCTCCAGCTCCCTGATCTGCATCGACAGGGCCGGCTGCGAGATCGCACAAGCTTCTGCCGCGCGTCCGAAGTGACTATGATGCGCCAACGCGTCGAAGTAGCGCAGCTGCCTGAGAGTCACTGGGCTGGGCATTATAAAACTTTCTTATCGTAGAGATCAGCAAAGCCTAGTTTACCTGATCGGATACGCTGCGTAAATTGACGCTATGGAAACACGTCAACCGGCAGCGAGGCAGTAATGGACACAAAGACCGACGAGAATTCGGGCAAATGCCCGTTCACAGGCGGCGCCCGCGGACACAGGAATCGGGACTGGTGGCCGGAGGCGCTGGACATCGAGATGCTCCATCGGAATTCCGACCTGTCCGATCCGATGGACAAGGATTTCGACTACGCCAAGGAGTTCCAGACCCTCGACCTCGATGCCGTGATCGAGGATTTGAAGGCCTTGATGACCGACTCGCAGGAATGGTGGCCGGCCGATTTCGGTCACTATGGCGGGCTGATGATCCGGATGGCGTGGCACAGCGCGGGCACCTACCGCATCACCGACGGCCGCGGCGGGGCCGGCGCCGGGCAGCAGCGGTTCGCGCCGCTGAACAGCTGGCCCGACAATGTCAACCTCGACAAGGCGCGCCGGCTGCTGTGGCCAATCAAGCAGAAATACGGCCGCAAGCTCTCTTGGGCCGATCTGATGGTGCTGGCGGGTAACGCCGCACTGGAATCCATGGACTTCAAGACCTTCGGGTTCGCGGGCGGCCGCGCCGATGTCTGGGAGCCGGAAGAGCTCTACTGGGGTCCGGAGGGGACGTGGCTGGGCGACGAACGCTATAGCGGCGAACGCCAGCTCGATGAGCGGCTCGGCGCGGTGCAGATGGGCCTGATCTACGTCAATCCGGAAGGGCCGAACGGCAAGCCCGACCCGATCGCGGCGGCCAGGGACATCCGCGAAACCTTCTTCCGCATGGCGATGAACGACGAGGAAACCGTCGCGCTGATCGCCGGCGGCCATACGTTCGGGAAGACCCACGGCGCCGGCGACCCGTCGCTGGTCGGGCCCGCGCCGGAAACGGGCGCCATCGAGGATCAGGGCCTCGGCTGGAAGAGTTCGCATGGCACAGGTCTCGGACCCGACACCATCGGCGGCGGCCCGGAGGTCACCTGGTCGCAGACCCCGGCGCAGTGGAGCAACCACTTCTTCGACAATCTGTTCGGGCACGAATGGGAGCTGACGAAGAGCCCGGCCGGCGCATACCAGTGGAAGGCGAAGGACGCCGAAGCCACGGTCCCGGATGCCCACGATCCGTCGAAGAAGCATCTGCCGACCATGCTGACCACCGATCTCTCGTTGCGGTTCGACCCGGCCTACGAGAAGATCTCGCGGCGCTTCCACGAGAACCCGGACCAGTTCGCGGATGCCTTCGCACGCGCCTGGTTCAAGCTCACGCACCGCGACATGGGGCCACGCGTGCGCTATCTCGGCCCGCTCGTCCCGAACGAGACGCTGATCTGGCAGGACCCGATCCCGACGCTCGATCATGAGGTGATCGGCGAGCAGGACATCTCCTCGCTCAAGGAGAAGATCCTGGCTTCCGGCCTTTCGGTGCCGCAGCTTGTCTCCACGGCCTGGGCATCGGCGTCGACCTTCCGCCGCTCCGACAAGCGCGGCGGCGCCAACGGCGCGCGGATCCGGCTTGCGCCGCAGAAGGACTGGGAGATCAACCAGCCGGCGCAACTCAGGACGGTGCTGGAGAAGCTGGAAGCGATCCAGAGGGACTTCAACACCGCGCAGACGGGCGACAAGAAGGTCTCCCTGGCCGACCTCATCGTCCTTGCTGGCAGTGCGGCGGTCGAGAAGGCGGCGAAGGATGCCGGGATCGACGTGAGGGTTCCGTTCACGCCGGGACGCATGGACGCGTCGCAGGAGGAGACCGATATCGACTCCTTCGCGCCGCTGGAACCGCGCGCCGACGGCTTCCGCAACTATCTCGGCGGCAGGCAGTTCATGATGCCCGAGGAGGCCCTGGTCGATCGGGCACAGCTGCTGACGCTGACCGGGCCGGAGATGACGGCGCTCGTCGGCGGCCTGCGCGTCCTCGGCGCGAATGCCGGCGATTCGAAGCATGGCGTCTTCACCGAGACGCCGGGCAGGCTGACCAACGATTTCTTCGTCAACCTGCTGGATATGGGCACGCAGTGGAACCTGTCTCCCGAAGCGGACGATCTGTATGAAGGCCGCGACAGGAAGACCAACGAGCTGAAATGGACCGGCACCCGCGTCGACCTGATCTTCGGCTCGCACTCGCAGCTTCGCGCCTTCGCGGAGGTCTATGCCGCCAGCGATTCGAAGGAGAAGTTCGCGAAGGACTTCGCCGCGGCCTGGACAAAGGTGATGAACGCCGACCGCTTCGACATAGTGCGGCGGCCGCAGTAGGGTCGAGCGGTTTGAGTAGAGCGCAGCCGCGATCGAAGCCGATCGCGGCTGCGCAGTTCATGCAGTCCCGTGCGACCGCGCCAGATGCATCGACGGGTTCCAATGCGCGGCGGTGTGCCGCCGCGATGCGGTTACTCCATGTAATTCACCGCGAGTTCCTTGATCTCGCCGTCGAACGTGAACGGCGCCCGGTCGAAATAGGCCAGGGAGACCGGCGAATAGCTGTCCCTGCCGACGTCGAACGCGTCATTCGCGGTGAAGGCCAGCGGCGCCGATCGCGGTACATGCCCTTCGGCAACAGCCTGTCCGTTGACGCGGATCGTCACGTCGATCGGAGCGGCGTGGCCCTGGCCGAAGCGCGATTCGACCTCGATCGTCGCGGCCCCGGTCGGCAGGGACCCAGTCGACTCGATGCGCGTGCGCTCGATTTCGAACAGGTTGTACTCGTAGGTGATCTTGCCGTTCTCGACCCATAGCGCAAGCCCGCCCGAGAATGCGCCAAGCGCGTACAACACGCCGGCGGAGTCGGGGTTCAATTCGGTATCGATGGTGACCAGGTTGCTGCGCGCACCGAGCTTCGGTGCGGCGAATTCCGGGACGGCGGTAACGTCCTGTGTGTACCGGAACGCCGTCGCGGAATTGTGGGGCGCGTTCTCCGGATGGAGGATCGACCACAGGCCCCCGCCGATCGGATAAACCCTGTTGGCCTCTGCCGTGACGTTGAAGGCATCCACCATCGTCGCGACCCTCTCCGGCTGCTGTGCCGCCAGATCCAGCGCCTGCGAAAAGTCGGAGCGCAGGTCGTAAAGCTCCCAGACGTCGTTGTCGGGCGTCCATGTCAGGATGCTCGGGTCCATCCCGGGCACCCAGGGAGTGCGCGGCCCGAATGCCGAGGCGATCCAGCCATCCCGATAGAGGGCGCGGCTGCCCATGATCTCGAAATACTGCTCCGTTTTCTGGTCTGGCGCCGTGGCGGAGGCGAAGCTGTACCGCATGCTGACGCCGTCCAGCGGGCTTTGCGACACACCGTCGACGAGACGCGGCGGCTCGATGCCGAGCACGTCGTAGATCGTCGGCACGATGTCGTTGACATGGTGGAACTGGGGATGCGGCGCATCATCGGCCGCGATCGATTGCGGCCACGACACGACGAGCGGCGTGCGCGTGCCGCCGAAGTGAGAGGCGACAAGCTTGGTCGCCTGATAGGGCGTGCTGCCCGCCCATGCCCAACCGGCGTGATACATGGGATCGGTTTCCGGACCGCCCAAGACGTCGAGACCGCCCAGCTCCTCGAGCGCCCGCAGATGGTCCTCGGTCTCGGTCGCAATGCCGTTCTGCGCGAGAAGCTCACTGATCGTCCCGCGCTGGCCTTCGGCGCTCGATCCGTTGTCGCCCCAGATGTAGAAAACCAGCGTGTTGTCACGGACCCCGAGGTTTTCGAGTTCGTCGATCAGCCGGCCAGCCTGCGTGTCCGCATGCTCGACATAGCCGGCGAACACTTCCATCAAGCGAATTTGAAACGGCTTCTCATCATCGGGAATATCGTTCCAGGCAGGAAGTGTCGCAGGTCTTGAGGTCAGTTCGGCGTCCGCCGGAATCCAGCCGAGATCCTTCTGGCGCGCGAAGATGCGCTCGCGCATGGCATCCCAGCCATCATCGAACCTGCCGTCGTACCTGTCCGCCCATTCGCTGAAGATGTGGTGCGGGCCATGCGCCGCCCCAGGCGCCCAATACAAGAAGAACGGTCTCTCCGGCGCCAGGGCACGCTGCCGGCGAAGCCATCCGACTGCCTGGTCCGTCATGTCCTCGGTGAAGTGGTAGCCCGGGCGATCAGGCGGCTCGATGCGCACGGTGTTCTCGACGATCGCCGGCTCCCATTGCGACGACTCGCCGGCGAGGAAACCGTAGAAGTAGTCGAAGCCCACGAGGCGCCCTGTCGGCCAACGGTCGAACGGGCCCATCTGCGTCGTCTCGTCTGCCGGCGTGTTGTGCCATTTGCCGAACGCCGAGGTGGCATATCCATAGTCGCCGAGGACAGTGGCGACCGAGGCGGTGGTGGCCGGCCACATTCCGCTGTAGCCGTCCCAGTTGTTCGAGAGCTCGGCGATCTGCCCGAATCCGACGCGATGATGGTTGCGCCCGGTCAGCAGGGCGGCGCGGGTCGGCGAGCACATAGCGGTATTGTGGAAGCGGTTGTACGAGATCCCGCTTTGTGCGAGGCGGGACAGGGTCGGTGTCTGAATGTCGCCGCCGAAGGTGCTCGGCAGCGCCGGGCCGGTGTCGTCGAGCATGATGATCAGGACGTTCGGCGCATCGGCCGGCAGGCGGCGCGGCTCCGACAGCGGCTGGTACGTCGATTCCTGCATCGTCCGCTCGGCGATGCTTGGCGAAGGCGTTGGCGGAAACGGCAGCGACTCCTGAGCAGGAAGCCTGCCGGCGAACAGGCTGATCGCGCCGACCATGATCAACGAAATGCCGGATGTCGAGAGCGGACGCATGGGAGACTCTCCTCGCGAAGTCCTGGCCCTGGGGGATAGGGAGCCGCTCCCCCGACGGCCGATGGCGCGGTTCCGGGATCTTCGCGGTTTCAGGCAGGATCGATGGGGCGCGGACCGGCCGAAAGTAATTTACGGTAAACTACCTGCGGCACGCACAACCGTGACGCGCCGTCGGGCAAGATGACGACACAGGGGGGGAGGTCGGGCGAACCAGGGAACCTAGAACCGGATGCTGAGGCCGACCGTCGGTCCGCTCAGTTCGACGTCCCAGACGAAACCATCATCTTCGTAATCGACGCTGAGGTGCCGATAACCGATCTGGCCGGCGATAAAGTCGGAGAAACGATAGCCGACGCCGCCATAGACCTGCCATGTCAGGTCGGACACGACGCCGAAGCCGCCGATGTCGCCATAGGCCGACGCGAAGAAGCGGGAGCCGAGATCCACCTGGCCACGCAGACCGACTACCGGATCCACCCATGACTCGCTCACTCCCGTCTCGACCTGCGGCAGCAGCCCGGCGGTGAAGGTCACGTCGTTATCGACGCTCCAGGCTCGCACGCCCGCCAGTACGTCTACCGTCCCCGCAGGATCGTCAAACGCGCGGTAGCCAAGGCTGAACGTTCCGAAGAAGGTTGTGTTGTCGACATCGACATCGCCGAAGTGCGCACCGGGCGTCGTGCCATCGGCGCTCAGGGGCAGATAGGCAACGTCCACAAGGGCGCCTACGCGGCCGTGGCGCGCCTCGGCCACGGCCATGAAGGCGAAGTCGAGATGCTCGAAAATCTCGTCGAAGCCCGCATCGACATCGACGGTCGGCAGACGCGGCCGGGTGCCGACATCGCCGTTCAGGCCGGTCATCCAGAGATAGGGCGAGAGTTGAAAGGACCAGCCCGTGGCCGACGACGAGACTGGCCCGTCATCGGCCCGTGCCGGCGTTCCCGTTGCGAGAATTGCGGCTGCAACGAGCGCCAGTACGGCCCGCGCCTTCCACGGCATTCGTGGGGGTTCGCTGCGTCGGCGACCGGCATCAGACGACCGGTCCGAGGCGGCAATGCGATCGCCTGCCGTCAGTAAGCCGCCATAGAATGTCGTGAGCTTGAGCATTATCGGCCGGCCTGGACCTGATCCCCACATTGCAGTGCGACCGGACGCCGCGCCTCCCCCTCGAAGCGGCGCAGCATCTCCGATCCTGGTTCAGGATCGCAGGCGCGCATCAATGCGTAAGTAATTTACGGTAGATTACGGCTGCCCGGCTTGAATCGTCCCGAAGCAGATCTCCGCAAAAACTGTTCCAAACTCGGCCGCTCAAGCATCAGGTACCGTCAACTTGCGACCGTTTGGCTTATCTTTGCGAAACGAAACTCTGACGCGGCTAGTGGTGCAGAAAGCCTCTCTGCCTCCAGCATCGGCAAGGCTAACTGAAACTGATATTCAGCTTGTCCTTATACACGCCGATCCGCTTCCGCGCGCGATCAACCACATCGTCAAAGAACAAAATCTCCGAGTACGTCTCACCGAGTTGTTGCCGCGATGCCGGGTCACGCAACTCACCTGATTGGAACCAGCCTTGTCCGACCGGAAATTGAGTCCAACCCGGCCCCATCCGCAATGGGTTCAACGTGTCACCAATCAAGTAACAATAGAACCGCTTCAGCTTACCATCAGATTTTGCGGCGAGCAGATGTGCGTATTCAGTCAGATCACCAATGTGGTCATCCATCGGGATGCCGGGCGCCTTAAATTCGATGATGATCGCCGACCCCTCTTGGCTAAACAGGGCTATGTCAGGGCGCTTCTTGCTATTCTCGTCAGTGCGCTTGGCTAGAATCTCTTGGAAGCTCTCATCAATGTCCTCATCGAATACCTTCTCGCCCCCATCCCAGGCGATATTGGCCAGTGGCATATCCGACGCGATGTAATCGTAATAGTGATACTCCTCGCTCAACAGCCAGATATCGTGATCGGACACACTGGCGCTGTCCTTCTGCATCGGGAAGAAAATGCTGTGGATGATGCGCTCATCTTTGCGCCGTTCACCTTTCACCACCGCTTGAACCAACAGTTCCTTCTTACAGGCAAGGCTCAGTATTTCCACGATCGCCGTTCTGCGAACAATTAGCTGCGAAAGGTTAGCCATATCGAAGTTCTTGAGTGACGCGGTATACTTCCACGACAGCTCATGAACCTTAGTTCTGAACTCGTTTGAGTCCGGCTCAGATCTCAGTATCTCTTCTTTGAGCGAGAAAATCTCGGCCGTCTCATCGATTACACGCTCCTGATACTTTTTTAGAACGCGTTCAACGACTGCCTTAGCTGGTTCTCCATACCGAATCCGGGTCGTTGTGTCGGCGAGCATCGCCTCGTTCAAGCCGAATTGTTCGCTGATTTCTTTAAGCACCTCCTCCTTATTCCAGTTAGAAGGGGCGACCATCTCTTCGATTATTGGGTCGATTTCTGCATGGATGTCGGCGTATGAAATCCGGTCGGAAGAAAACATGTCCGACGGAAGCTCGTCTGGGATGTTGTCGAAATTGTCTCGTTGCTCGTTGACCCTGTCGTCCAGAAACGGGCTCTCCACGAGCACGATGTGGTGGAAGCCACTAACTGGATTATTCTGTTCGGCGCGGGTTCGAAGATAGTAGGCCGTAATATCTCGGACCGGCGATGACTTTGCGCACAGTGCGATCGCGTTCTTGGGAAGGTCATACTGGGTGGGATCGAGCCGGTAGTGCGAAAGGTTGAAAATTTGAAACGTGTTGAGGCCGTCGCCGGTTCGCGGGTCCCGCTCCTCGACCTGCACAGATCGCTGCGCCGTCACCTCGGGCAGATTGACTCGGCGCAGGTGATCGGTCTCCGCCTCTTCCTGATTCCAGCGCTTTGAGGTGAATGTTATCTCGAAGTCGCCGAGGCCGGTTTGAAGTCCCACTAAGCGCTGAAGAAATGCGACGAGCATCTCCCTTTTCAGCGCATGCGCTGAATACAGCGTGCTCGGCGCCTCCCCGTGCAGTACCCGGGTCCGCGCGGAGTCCTTAAATTCGCTCAGTCGAATCTTCGTACCAATATCAGCTTCATTGCCGACGCTATGCGTGAAATCACTGAAGTCGATTTGCTTCTGTATTTCAGTATAGCGCATCTGCCGACGGACAAGTGCATCCTCTGTCCAGAAATTGCTGTCGATCGAGAGTTCGGCAAAATGGTGGAAGAACTGGATTCGGCCCGCCCCCTTGCATTGGACGATGCCGGGAATGTCCAGGTCATCCTTGTAGGACGTGTCCTTAGTCAGGAATGCATGAAGCTGGGGATCACCGAGGCCGCAACCGTTGTCGGCGCACGAGATGACAAGCTCCTCTTGGTCTCCAAGCAGATCATCGCGCAAAAAATCGACCTTGATGACCACCTTCAGGTGCGCCACTGACGGATCGGCGTCCTTCCGTATCAGGAAGGAATCTATCGCATTCGAAAGAAGCTCTTCAAAAACGACATACGGATTCGAGCTGAGCTTCGTATTCTTGATACTGCCCCTGATATCAAGCGTCATTGTCGTCCGATCGATGCCCCAAAAACTTCAGCCCTATCCTTGGCCAGTGGCGACTACACGCGTCAAGGTGCCGCGGCATAATTACTTAGGGTTCCCCCTCGTCCTGCTCCCGATCTCGGCATTGCGCGAATTGCTCGTATCGACAGACGAGTGCGACCTTTAAATTGCCTCGATACAAAGCAGTTGGCGTGAATGGACGAACGGCAGCTTTTTGGCATCTTCTCAATTGGTTTGAAAGTCTGCAATGGGGTCGAGAGCCGCCATTATTGCGCTGCGCCAGTCCATCGCGCTGGGCCAAGATAGATCGTGCTAAAGTGTAAAATCGGTGATTCACTATGCCATGTGCTGAAGACGCGGTGATTGGCGGCGATACCGCATCATAGAGGACAATCGGCGGTGTTTGGCGGAGGGGAAGGGATTCGAACCCTCGATAGGAGTTATCCCCCTATAACGGTTTAGCAAACCGCCGCCTTCAGCCACTCGGCCACCCCTCCGGCGCGGCGCGCTCCGCCCTAAGGGGCGGAGCGGCCGTTAGGCTTGCCGGTTCTAGCGGCGGGCGCGGGCGGTTGTCAATCGGCGCGAGCGGCGGCCCGAGCGAGGACGGCGTCCCTCACAGCACCGTCAGCATGCTGGCGACCAGCGGGTGGCGCACGATGTCGCGGTCGGTCAGGCGGACGACGGCGATGTCGTCCAGCGCGTCGAGCCGCCCAGCGATGTCCGCGAGGCCGGAAAGGCCCGGTAGAAGGTCGCTCTGGTCCGGGTCGCCGGTCAGCACCATGGTGGAATGCCAGCCCAGCCGGGTCAGCAGCATCTTGATCTGGCCGTAGGTGCAGTTCTGCGCCTCGTCGATCACGATGAAGGCGTTGTTCAGCGTGCGCCCGCGCATGAAGGCGACGGGCGCGATCTCTATCGAGCCATCGGCCAGGAGCGCCTTCAACTGCTTGCCGCCCAGCCGGTCGGACAGCGCGTCGTAGAGCGGGCGGAGATAGGGGGCCAGTTTCTCATGTAGGTCGCCGGGCAGGTAGCCCAGGCTCTCCCCCGCCTCCACCGCCGGGCGGGACAGCATGATCTTGCCGACCTTGCCGGCCTGGAACGCCTCCACCGCCTTGGCGATGGCGAGATAGGTCTTGCCGGTGCCGGCGGGCCCCAGCGCCACGACCATGTTCCGGCCGTCCATCGCCTCCATCAGCGTTTTCTGGTTCTCGCCCATCGGGCGCACATTGCGCACATAGCTGGTGTCGCGGCGCTGTTCGTCCGACGGGCCGCCATCCAGCGGATTCCAGCCCCCCTGATCCGGGAACAGAGCGCGGACCTTCGCGGTGGCAGCCTGACGCGACGCACGTTTAGCCATGACAGCATCCGATCTTTTGTGGGAGGGCTGAAACGACAAACGCCTCCACGAGGGAGGCGTTCGAAAGTGATCCAGGACGGCCGATAAGGGAGGCTCCGTCAGGGGACGGCGGTGAAGGCGGGATGGCGCTTCGACCTCTGGTCATGACCTTAGCGGAAATCCTTTCGGCCAGGGCGGATCACTGGAATGAATCCTAATCCGAAAGCGGCCGACGCGACAGCACTTTTGGGGTGGGACATGAAAGATTCACACAAGATATGGAGACGCCGCCGGATAGTCCTCGCGATCGGGGATCAAATAGCGGCGGCTTCCCGTTGAAAGGCTGACCGACACGAAACCGTCGAGGGAGGCCACCCATGCCGCTCGAAAAGAACCGGACGGATGCGCGCCAGGGCATTACCCATCAGGGAGGCCGCTACGTACTGGCGATCTCCTTTGCGCTGGCGGCGATCGTCCTTATACTCGCTTACTTCTTCGTCTTCTGAAGCCCGATCCTGAAGCCGCCGACATGCCCGACGCTGCCCCCGACCGCATTACCGACCTGGAGATCCAGGCCGCCCATCAGGGCGCGGAGATCCAGGATCTGAGCGATCTCGTCGCCAGGCAATGGCAGGCTATCGAGCGGCTGGCGGAGGATGTGGAGCGGCTGAAGAAGGAGTTGCGCGCCCAGTCGCCCGGCATCCGCACCGACGACCTGCCGCCGCATTACTGAGCCCGCTTTTTCGTCCGCGCGGTCGGTTCGGCGATCAGCGGGTCGTCGGGCCAGTAATGCTTGGGATAGCGGCCCTTCATCTCCGCCTTCACAGCCTTGTAGGAGCCCCGCCAGAAGCCGGCCAGATCCTGCGTCACCTGCAGCGGCCGGCGGGCCGGGGAGAGGAGATGGAGAGTGACGGACGCCCTGCCCGCGGCGACCCTCGGCGTTTCCGCAAGCCCGAACATCTCCTGCAACCGCACTGCCAGCACCGGCCCCTCCTCCGCCGAATAATCGATCGGAATGCGGGAGCCGCTGGGAACGGTCAGATGGGTCGGCGCATGGTCGTCGAGGCGCTGGCGCGTGTTCCAGTCGAGCATGCTTGCGAGAATGCCGGCGAGGTCCAGCTTTTCCAGATGCGACAGGCGGTTCATGCCGGCGAGCCAGGGAGCAAGCCATTCGTCCAGCCCGGTCAGCAATGCCTCGTCGGTGAAATCGGGCCACGCCTCGTCGCCTTCGACGCGCCGGAGGAAGGCAATCCGGTCCCGGATCGACCGCGCCGCGCTGTTCCAGGGCAGGACGGCCAGCCCCTTCCGTCGGACGCCGTCGACCAGCGCCGCCGCCACCCGGTCGGCCGGCGGGTCGGCCAGCGGATCGTCCTTCAGCACCAGCGCGCCCAGCCGGCGCTGTCGGCGGGCGGAGACCGCTTCGGCGCGCGCATCCCATTCGACGAAGGAAATCTCCTCTATCCCGTTGGCGAAGGCTTCCTCGATCTCCTCCCGGCCGAGCGGCGCGGCGAGGAAGATGCGGGCTTCCCGCCGGTCGCCGTCCAGATCGGCGACCGCCAGCCAGTCCTCGGCCGCCAGCGGATCGTCATGGAGGAAGAAGGCGCCCTTGCCGTTGGCGAGGCGGAAGCGACGGTCCCCACCCGGCCGCCTCTGGGCAATCCGGTCGGGATAGGCGAAGGCCAGCGCTAATCCCACGGCGCGCGGATCGCCCTCCCCTCTCTTCGCTCCCGTCACGCGGGCAAGCCCCTTCGCCTGCTCCGCCACCCGCCGGGCCGCTGCCGGATCGACCCCGGCGCGCGCAGCGGAGGAGCCGCCGAGGACCGCCCTCACCCCCTCCACCCGTGCGCGCAGATCGGCGTCCCGGGCCAGCGCCACGTCCCGATCCTCCAGCAGCGCCGCGACCTCGCAGGCGAGGCCGCCCAGCCTCCGTTCGCCGGCCCGCAGGATCATGTGCGCCAGCCGGGGATGGACCGGCAGCGCAGCCATGCGACGGCCATGGGCGGTGATCCTGCCATCCCCGTCCCCCTCGCCTTCCAACGCCTCCAGCCGGACCAGCAGCGCCTTCGCCTGGGAAAAGGCGGCGTCGGGCGGCGGATTCAGCCAGGCGAGGTCGCCGGGATCGGCGACGCCCCAGAGGGCGAGGTCGAGTGCGAGCGGCGCCAGGTCGGCTTCCGTGATCTCGGGCGCGGGCTGGAGCGGCAGCGACCGGTGCTCCGCCTCCGGCCACAGGCGATAGCAGATGCCGGGGCCGGTCCGGCCGGCGCGGCCGCGCCGCTGCTCGGCGGCGGCCTGTGAGACGCGAACGGTCTCCAGCCGCGTCATGCCGCCGCGCGGATCGAACCGGGGCAGCCGGGCCAGCCCGCAATCCACCACCACCCGGACGCCTTCGATCGTCAGGCTGGTTTCCGCGATGGCGGTGGCCAGCACGATCTTGCGCCGGCCGTCGGACAGAGGACGCAGCGCGCGGTCCTGCGCCTCGGCCGGCAGATCGCCATAGAGCGGCGTCACCGTCGCGCCCCCGACATCGTTCAGCAGCGACGCCGTGCGCCTGATCTCCCGCCCGCCGGGCAGGAAGGCCAGTATGTCGCCCTCCTCTTCCCGAAGCGCGAGGCGGATGGCGTCGGCCGCCGCGCCTTCGATCCGTCCCGCCGGCGGCCGGTCCAGCCATCGCGTCTCCACCGGAAAGGCGCGGCCCTCGCTGGTGACGATCGGCGCGTCGCCCAGAAGGCGCGCGACCGGCGCGCCCTCCAGCGTCGCCGACATGACCAGGATCCTGAGATCAGGCCGCAGCGCGCCGCGCGAATCGAGCGCGAGGGCGAGCCCAAGATCGGCGTTCAGGCTGCGTTCGTGGAATTCGTCGAAGAGGAGAGCGGCGCAGCTTTCCAACGCAGGATCGTCCTGCAGCATCCGGGTCAGGATGCCTTCCGTCACCACCTCAATCCGCGTCTCCGGCCCGACCCGGCTGTCCATCCGGACGCGGTAGCCGACGGTCTTCCCCACCGGCTGCCCCAGCGTTTCCGCCATGCGGCGGGCGGCGGCGCGGGCAGCGACCCGGCGCGGCTCCAGCATCACGATCTTCCGGCCAACGGCCCAGGACGCATCCAGCAGCGCCAGCGGAACGCGCGTCGTCTTGCCCGCTCCGGGCGGGGCCTGGAGAACCGCCACGCCCCTTGCTTCCAGCGCCTCCGCGACGGCCGGCAGGACGGGATCGATGGGCAGGGGGCTGGGGAAGCGCAAAGGCCGGACGCCGGACGGTGAAAGAACTGGATTTTAACGATGGGTGTTAAACAATATCCGCCGGGAAAGGTAGATTCGGATAATGAGCGATACCGAGACAACCACTTCCGTTGCCCTTGTCTATCGCGGCCGCAGGCAGGCAGGCGACAGCAACGCCGTGGCCTTCGACATCGCCGTCGCCAGCTATCTGGAACGGGAGCCGGGCTGTCCGGAGCATGAGGCGCGGCTGAATACGGCCGAGATCATCAATCAGGCGATGAACCGCGACCCGGCCTGGTTCTGGGCCGGCGTGAAGCGGCAGGAAAACTGAGAGGGCGGGACCGGCGGCCCCGCCCCTCCTTTCAGTCGAACAGCTCTTCCAGGAAGGATTTCTTCCTCTTTTTGTGGCCATAGCCACGATGATGTGACTGGGCGTAGCCGCGATCATGATCCCGCTCATAGCGTGGTTCGGCATAGCCGGGCTGAGGCTGCCTTGGCGGCGGAGCGGCGGCCGGGGCGGAATCCTGGACACTGCGCTCGATCAGCTTGTCCAGCTCTCCGCGATCCAGCCAGACGCCCCGGCATTGCGGGCAATAGTCGATCTCGATGCCCTGCCGGTCGCTCATGACGAGCGGCACCTTGCAGACGGGACAGGGCATTCCAACGGCGGGGTTGTTCATCGGCTAATCCTCCCTGGGATTGACACGTGGATACGGTCCGACATCACAACCCGATGGCTGCCAGAGGGGCCCGGCCCGCAAGGGACAGGTGGGCCGGGCGACGGCCGGTTGCAAGGAACCTCACCGCTCGCTGTCGAGCATCGCCATCTGGGCGGGGGCGTAACGCTCACCGGCGACGGCATCGCGCGGGGCGGCCGTTTCGATCGCGGCCAGATCCTCCGGCGAGAGTGCGACATCCAGCGCGCCCAGCGCCTCCCCCAGCCGGTCGCGCCGCCGCGCGCCGATCACCGGCACGATCTCCGGCCCCTGGGCCAGCACCCAGGCGATGGCGATCTGCGCCACCGTGACGCCCCGCGAAGCCGCGACGCCGCGCAGGGCTTCGACCAGTTCCAGGTTCCGTTCCAGATTGCCGAGCTGGAAGCGCGGGCTGTGGCTGCGGAAATCGCCGGCGGCATCGGCGTCACCGGGCTTCCAATGGCCGCTGATCAGCCCGCGCGACAGTACGCCATAGGCGGTGATCCCGACGCCGAGTTCCCGGCAGGCCGGCAGGATGTCGTCCTCCATCCCGCGGGAGATCAGCGAATATTCGATCTGCAAATCGGCGATGGGATGGACGGCGTGGGCGCGGCGGATCGTCTCCGCCCCGACCTCCGACAGGCCGATATGGCGGACATAGCCCGCCTGCACCAGATCGGCGATGGCGCCGATCGTCTCCTCGATCGGCACGGCCGGGTCGAGGCGCGCCGGACGGTAGATGTCGATATGGTCGACGCCCAGCCGTTTCAGGGTATAGGCCAGGGCCGATTTGACTGCCTGCGGCCGGGAGTCGAAGCCGAGCCAGGCTCCGTCCGGGCCGCGCTGCGCCCCGAACTTGACGCTGAGCGCGACGGAATCGCGGTCGACAGTCCCAAGCGCCTCCCCTATCAGCATCTCGTTATGGCCCATGCCGTAGAAATCGCCGGTGTCGAGCAGGTTGATCCCGGCGTCGAGCGCGGCGTGGATCGTCGCCAGGCTTTCCTGGCGGTCGGCGGGGCCGTAGAGGTCGGACATGCCCATGCAGCCGAGACCCAGTGCGGAAATTTCGGGGCCCTTGGCCCCCAGCGAGCGCATCAGCATCGCGATTGTCCTCTTCCAGATGATTGCTGTCCGGAATAGCTATGGTCCGCTCCATCGTGCGATAAGATGCACTATCCGCAACAGGTCGTTCGGGATTCAGGACAATGCCAAAGGCCGATCTTGACGATCTCGCCGCCTTCGCCGCCGTCGCCCGCCACCGCAGCTTCCGCGGGGCGGCGGCCGTCGTCGGGGTCTCCGCCTCCACGCTCAGCCAAGCGGTCAGGATGCTGGAAGCCAGGCTGGAGGTCCGGCTTCTCAACCGCACCACGCGCAGCGTCGCGCCCACCGAAGCGGGAGCGAAGCTTCTGGAGCGGCTGTCCCCGGCGCTGGACGACATAACGGCCGCGTTGGACGAGGTCGGAGAGCAGGCCGGGGAACCGGCGGGCACGCTCAGGATCAACGCCCCGACCCCGGCGGTGGAGCTGGTGCTGGCGCCGCTGGCGGCGGCGTTCCTGAAGGCGCATCCGGCCGTGCGACTGGAAGTCGTCACCGAAACGAGCCTGATCGATATCGTCCGGGAAGGGTACGACGCCGGGATCCGGTGGGGCGAACATCTGGCGCAGGACATGATCGCCGTGCCGCTGGGGCCGCCGCAGCGCTATGTCGTCGTGGCGGCGCCGGAGGTGCTGGAGGCCCATGGGATTCCGGCCGAACCTTCTGACCTGATGGGCTACCCCTGCCTCCGCCAGCGCTTCTCCAGCGGAGTCGTCCCTGCCTGGGAATTCGAGCGTGACGGGAAGATCGTCAGGATCGATCCGCCGGCGCGGATGGTCTCGACCAATATCGCGCTTCAGAAGCAAGCGGCCCTGGAAGGGGTGGGGCTGTGGGCGACGTTCGAGGACTACGTGACGGCGGAAATCGCGGACGGCAGGCTACGCCGGGTGCTGGACGACTGGTGTCCCAGCTTCCCCGGCCCCTTCCTCTACCACCCAAGCCGCCGTCAGGTGCGGCCGCCGCTCCGCGCCTTCATCGATTTCGTGCGGGAGCGGCGGCGCACCAGTCTCAGCCAGCCGTGAACTCGGCCTCAGCGTCGCCCAGGCCGGGGAAGGAGGCCGTCACCTTCGCGCCGGGCGGGGCGAAGACGAGGGGGTTGCGGGAGCCGGTGGTGACGATCTCCCCCGCCCGGATGCCGCCCATCGGGGCTGCGCCGACATTCGCCAGCCAGACCAGCAGCCAATAGGGCTCTCCCACCGGGCTGCCGCCCACCGCCTCCGCCACGATCTTGCCGTCGATCGAGAGCGCCATGGGCTGGCGGGTCCAGGCCCGGCCCCGCCAGTCGGCCAGCGGCGCGCCATGGATGAACGCGCCGTTCACCAGATGGTCCGCCAACTTCGACAGCGGATCGGCCTTCATCCCGTCCGCCAGCCTTCCGTCCACGATCTCGATCGCCGGCATGGCGGCGTCCACGGCGTCCAGCACCTCCGCCTCCGAATAGGCGCGGTCGCGCGGCGGCAGGTCGCGGGCGAAGCGGAAGGCGATCTCCGCCTCCACGCCGATGCCGTGGAACATGCCGGCCGGCAGCCGGGCGGGTGATGCCGTGACGCGATCGGCCGGCAGCGGCGCACAGGTCGGAATCTCGTCCGGGCCGCCCGCCCCGACCTTCCAGCCGGCGACGGGGCCGAGCCGCCGGGCGACATTGTGCTGGATGGCGTATGCCGAGGCCTCGTCGCGCGGCCGGAGCGCACCCGGCAGTTCCGGCAATGTCCGGTGGTCACGCCTGGCGTCGGCCAGGAGATCGGCGGCCTGGGTGATTTCTTCGGGGGTCAGGGGCATGGCGGGATCCGGCGCTGGGAAAGAAGGTTCGGGCCAGCTTTCGCACGGGCCCGCGCCGTCGCGCAAGCGGGCGGCTGCCCTGCGCCCATGACGGCTGGACAGGATCGCCGCCCTCGCGGTCAAATCGGCCCCTCCCTCAAGATTTCCGGAGGCTCGCCGCCCATGCCCACGCCCGACCATCCCGCCATTCTGTTCGATCTGGACGGCACGCTCGTCGACAGCGTCTACCACCATGTCCTCGCCTGGTCCGACGCGCTCGCCGCGGTGGGGATAGAGATGTCGATCTGGCGCATCCATCGCCGGATCGGCATGAGCGGCGGACTGTTTGCCCAGGCGCTGGCGCGGGAGACGGACGTGCCGGTGGACGATTCCCTGCGGCAGGAGTTGCGCGACCGCCACGCTGCCTCCTTCAAGGAGCGGCTGGGATCGATCAGCCCCCTGCCCGGCGCGCGGGAATTGCTGGAGGGGCTGACCGAATCGGGCGTGCCCTGGGCGATCGCCACCAGTGGTCGGATGCTGACGGCCGGGCCGCTGATCGAGAAGCTGGGGCTGCCGGTCGGGGACATGACGATCGTCACGCGCGACCAGGTGGCCTACGCCAAACCGAACCCCGATCTGTTCGAGGAGGCGGCCCGCCGCCTGGACGTGCCGACGACGCGCTGTTTCGTCGTCGGCGACAGCGTATGGGACATTCTGGCCGCCCGTCGCGCCGGGGCGCTGGGCGTGGGGCTGCTGTCCGGCGGCTATGGCGACCGCGAACTGGTGGACGCGGGGGCCTTCCGGGTGTTCGACGACCCCGCCGCCTTGAAGCGCGGGCTGTTCGAACTGGGCGTGCGGGTGTGAAAGCCTTCGTTCTGCCCGAAAGGCGCGAAACCGCCACCACAATCGATGCGTAGGAGGAATGGTAGGGACGCCCACGGAATCTTAAGGACCAGACGATGAAATCCATACGACTGCTGGCGCTGGGCTGCGCCGCGCTGATGGCGGCAACGCCGCTTCTCGCAAACGCCGATCCGGGGCGCGGCCGGGGCCATGGCGGCGGCCCGCCCGCTTTCGAGGACGATCATCCTGGCCGCGGCCATGGCGGCGACAGGGACGATCGCGACCGCGATGATTTTTCAGAGGATCTGGCCGAAGAGTTGGGATCGGCCGCCGCGATCACACTGGCCTCGGCTTTCTTCAGCCCGCGCGAGCGTGACCTGATCTATGATTATTTCGACGTCCACAGGTTCGAGGCACGGGGCCTGCCGCCGGGCATCGCCCGGAATCTGGCGCGCGGGAAGCCGCTGCCGCCGGGCATCGCGAAACGGTACCTGCCCTCGCCGTTGCTGGCGCAACTGCCGAGGCGCGACGGGTACGAGTACCTGATTGTCGGCGGCAGCATCATCCTGGCGGAGGCCGCGACCGGGCTGATCGTCGATATTCTGGAAGGCGCTCTCTAGCCTGACGCGCAGCGTCAGCCAGTATCCGCGCATAAAAAAGAGGAGCCGGGCGGAACCCGCTCCTCAGGGCCGCCCGAATGGCGGCCCTCAAGGGAAGCTGTGCTTCAACGTCGCCCGGGACGGACCCTTAGGCGGCGTTGCTGACAGCGATCGCCGGACGGTCGTCATTGACCGGGCGGGCGATGATCGGACGATCGACGGCGACGTTCTCACGACCGTAGAGGACGGCCTGGCGGATGCCCGAACGGGTCACACCGATGTCGGCCAGCTCACGATCGGAATAGGCCTCCAGCTCGGCGATGGCGCGAGAGACCTCGCGACCGAGGGTGGAGATGCCGAGAGCAGTGCTGATACGAGTGAAGATGGACATGGTTGTTTTCTCCTTTCGAATAAGGAGATAGTCCATTTCCTGATGAACTACAGCCGCGTTTTTTGCAGCGCAGCATCGCAATGGCGACAACCCATCCTTAAGCGCGCATTAAAGAAATATGCGGGCATATGGAATAGAGCGTGCTCCTCCCCTCATGGTGAGCTTGTCGAACCATGTGTGCCCGCACCTTTCGACAGGCTCAGGGTGAGGAGTCTTTTCAAGAGATCGTCATGCTGCGCCGATTTTTTCGACGTCCGCGAAGCGATGAGGGCCTATGGATTCCCGATCAAGTCGGGAATGACCAACAAAAACAATGTCATGCCGGACTTGATCCGGCATCCATGGGACCTCGACGCCGCATGGATTCCGGCTCGGGGGCCGGAATGACCAACAAAGGGAAGATTCGTCCCTTCCCCTCATGGTGAGCCTGTCGAACCATGTGTGCCCCACACCTTTCGACAAGCTCAAGGTGAGGATTCTTCCCCCACAAACCGTCATGCTGGACTTGATCCAGCATCCATACGGTATCAATCGAAACCGAGACCGCGCCTGGTTTTCTCCCTGCCGGTGAAACGGCGAAGGCCTATGGATTCCAGCGTTCGCTGGAATGACGGGGGGTATCCCCCAGCCGGTAGAACCGCGCGGCGTTGTCGCGCCAGATCTTGCGGCGGTCGGCCGGAGGCAGTGGGCTAAGCGCATCGTCCAGCACTGCGATCCATCGTTCGTAAGAGGCGGCCAGCGTCACGACGGGCCAGTCGCTGCCGAACATCAGCCTGTCCGGACCGAAAGCCTCCAGCGCCTGGTCGATGAAGGGGCGGAGGTCGGAATCCTTCCAGTTCTCATGGTCGGCTTCTGTCGCGACGCCGGAGAGCTTGCACAACACATGGGGCATCGCCGCAAGTTCGCGGAGATGGCTCCGCCACGGGTCGAGCGCGCCGTCCCTGATGGCGGGCTTGCCGATATGGTCCAGCACCATTGGCACGGCGTGCGCCTTCTCCGCCAGCCGGACCGCATTCTCCATGTGCCGGTGGTCGACGCAGATGTCGAAGCTGAGATCGAAATCGCCCAGCATCCGCACCCCTTCGACGAAATCGGGGCGCAGGCAGAAATCCAGGTCGGGCTGCGCCTGGATGTTCTGGCGGATGCCGCGCAGGAAGGCATGGCGGCTGACCGCCTCCAGATGCGCCTCCACCCGCCGTCCACGGTCGAGCGGCGCCCAGGCCACCAGCGCGCGGATGCGCGGGTCCCGGCGGGCGAGGCCGGCCACCCAATCGGCTTCTTCCAGCCCCTGTTCGGGCGCGGCCTCCGCCTGCACGAAGACCATCGCCTCGACCTCCGTGCCAACGGTCGCCGCGCGATAATCCTCCAGCCCGAACGGCCGGTCGATCTTCGGGACCGTCGCCAGCCAAGGATAACGCAGGCGGCCCGTGTCCCAGAAATGGACATGGCTGTCGATGATCGGAAAATCGGGCATCCTTCGCCTCCCCGGCTTGATCGACCGCCCCGTTCGGCCTGAAGCTGCATGGCAGAACATCGCCAACAGGAAGGAGCCTACCGGAGATGACGCCCCGCACGCTCGCCCAAAGACGCCCCATCGCCCGGACAGGCATCGAGGTTCCGGTCATGGGGCTGGGCGGGGCCGCGCTGGGCGGGCTCTACCAGGCGGTGGACGATCAGACGGCGGCCGAGACGATCGCAGGCGGGCTGGAAGCCGGCCTTCTCTATGTCGATACCGCGCCATTCTACGGCTATGGCCTGTCCGAGCACCGGTTCGGGGAGGCGCTTCGCCGGTTCGGCCGCGACCGTGTCGTACTGTCGACCAAGGCGGGACGGCGGCTGGTGCGGCGGACGGAGCCACAGGCGCCGGAGGATTACTGGAAAGCCCCGCTGCCCTTCCAGCCGGTGGTCGACTACAGCCATGATGGGGTCATGCGGTCGGTGGAAGACAGCCTTCAGCGGCTGGGCACGGACCGGATCGATATCCTCTATCTCCACGATGTCGGGCGGACGAGCTATGGCGACGACCATCCCCGCCTGATGGCGGAAGCAATGTCGGGCGGCGCGCGGGCGATGCGGCGGCTGAAGGAGGAAGGGGTGGTCGGCGCGATCGGCCTTGGGGTCAATGAATGGGAGGTCTGCGCGGAGGCGCTGGAGCACCAGGATTGGGACGTCTTCCTGCTGGCCGGCCGCTATACGCTGCTGGAGCAGACGGTGCTGGACGGCTTCTTCCCGCTCTGCGAACGGCGCGGCGTCTCGATCATCATCGGCGGCCCCTACAATTCGGGCATCCTCGCCGGCGGCGACACCTTCAACTACGACCGCGCGCCCGAGGATGTCCGCGACCGCGCGGCCAGGCTGGGCGAGGCCTGCCGCGACCACGGCGTCTCGCTGCCGGCGGCCGCCCTGCAATTTGTGCTGAAGCATCCGGTCGTCGCCAGCGTCATCCCCGGCGCGCGCTCAAGGGCGGAGATGGAACAGAATATCGAGCATCTGACCCGGCCGATCCCCGATGATCTCTGGGCCGACCTGAAGCGGCGCGGTCTGCTTCATCCGGACGCGCCATCATGATAGTTGGTCATGCCGGCCTCCGAGCCGGCATCCAGGGGCCTTGGCGGCGGAGCTTTCACGGTGTCCGGCGAGGGCGGAGGAGGCAAGGCCGCTGGATTCCCGATCAAGTCGGGAATGACCAATTACAAGAAAACCTCATGGTGAGCCTGTCGAACCATGTGTGCCCGATCTTTCGGCGGCCTTCCAGTATTGAGAGCCATCAAAAAACGCGGTCATGCCGGGCCCCGACCCGGCATCCAGGGGCCTTGGCGGCGGAGCTTTCACCATGTCCGGCGAGGGCGGAGGAGGCAAGGCCGCTGGATTCCCGATCAGGTCGGGAATGACCAACCAGGGAAACCTCATGGTGGGCCTGTCGAACCATGTGGGGCACGCACTTTGACGGGCTCAAGGTGAGGAAGAAAGGCGCGTTCTCCCGCCAAAAACGTCATGCCGGACCACGATCCGGCATCCAGGAGCCTTGCCGATGGAGGCATCCTCATTGGGTGGAGAGGGCCGAAACGGCGCGGCCCCTGGATTCCCGATCAAGTCGGGAATGACCATAAAAACAATCTCGGTGACGCGTCAGTTGGCCATAGCCAGCAGCCTCTCGGCTTCCGCCAGATCGTCCGGGCGGTTGGCGTTGAAGAAGGGATCGATATCCCGGACCGGGAAATCCACCGTCGCCAGCCCGTGGCGGGCGGTCCAGAGGTCGACCTTGCGCAACCCCTCCTCCACCAGCGCGCGGCTGAGATCGTCGCGCAGGGTCAGCGGCCACAGGGCGAAGACGGGATGGGACCGGCCGTCCGAAGCGGCGCAGGCGAGCGGCGTCTCCGGCGTCAGCGTCGCCGACAGCCGGTCCACCAGATCGCGGGGGAAGAAGGGCGCGTCGCAGGCGAAGCTGGCGACATGGGTCGCCTCCGGCCGGTGCGCCGCCGCCCAGTCCAATCCGGCCAGGATTCCAGCCAGCGGTCCCGCGAATCCCTCCACAGAATCCGACGCGACGGGCAGGCCATAGGAGGTGAACCGCGCCGGGTCGCCATTGGCGTTCAGCACCAGCGCCGACACCTGCGGTTCGGCCCGCGCGATCACATGGTCCAGGATCGGCCTGCCGCCGAGAGTCCTCAGCGTCTTGTCGCCGCCGCCCATCCGCCGGGACAGGCCGCCAGCCAGCAGGATCCCGACGATGTCACTCCGCGGCATCGTCGACCGCGCCCTTCCGCCGGTGGCGGCCTTCCTCCTCCGCCACCGCGCGCGGATCGGCGTCGAAGACGATGCGATCCTCCCCCGCCAGCGCCAGGAAGCGGCGGCCCTTCGCCCGGCCGATCAGCGTCAGCCCCGCCTGCCGGGCAAGCTGCACGCCCCAGGCGGTGAAGCCGGAGCGGGAGACCAGGATCGGGATGCCCATCTGCACGGTCTTGATGACCATCTCGCTGGTCAGGCGGCCGGTGGTGTAGAAGATCTTGCTCGCCGGATCGACGCCGTGCCGGAACATGTACCCCGCGATCTTGTCGACCGCGTTGTGCCGGCCGACATCCTCCATATAGACCAGCGGCCGATCCCCCTCGCACAGGACGCAGCCATGGATCGCCCCGGCGGTGAGATAGAGGCTGGGGGCGGTGTTGATCTTGCGGGTCAGCGTATAGAGCCAGGAGGTCCTGATCCGCGCCGATTCGGGCAGGCGGATCGTCTCGAAGCTCTCCATCACGTCGCCGAAGACCGTCCCCTGGGCGCAGCCGGAGGTCAGGGTCTTCTTCTTCAGCTTGTCCTCATAGTCCGTCGGCCGTTCGGTGCGGACGACGACCGTGTCGATGTCGGGATCGTAATCGACTGCCGTGACCCGGTCGTCCTGACGCAGCATGTTCTGGTTCAGCAGATATCCGATCGCCAGATAATCCGGATAGTCGCCGATCGTCATCATGGTGACGATCTCCCGCCCGTTGAGGAACAGGGTCAGCGGCCGTTCGACGGTGACGGCGGTCTCTATCCGCTCGCCATTATGGTCGATGCCGGTCACCCGCTCCGTCAGCCGGGGATCGTCCGGATCGGGCGCGATGGCGAATTCTTTGGTCATGGGCACCACGAAACGCCAGGAAGCGCCCGCCGTCAATGTCGCCGACGCTTCGACAAACGCCCCGACCATCCTTATATTGTCCTGCAGGACAGGAAAGGCCGTTCATGAGCAGCATCCCTGCGGCGAAGCCGCTGATCGATCCCTTCGGACGCGGCATCGATTATCTCCGCGTGTCGGTCACCGACCGGTGCGATTTCCGCTGCGTCTATTGCATGGCGGAGGAGATGACCTTCCTGCCCAAGGCGGATTTGCTGACGCTGGAGGAGCTGGACCGGATGTGCAGCGCCTTCGTGGGGCTGGGCGTCCGGAAGCTGCGCCTGACGGGCGGGGAGCCGCTGGTCCGCCGCAACATCATGAGCCTGATCGAGAGCCTGTCCCGGCATCTGCGGACGGGCGCGCTGGACGAGCTGACGCTGACCACCAACGGCAGCCAGTTGGCCAAGCATGCCGAGGCGCTGGCAGCCTGCGGGGTGAAGCGGGTCAACGTCTCGCTGGACACGCTGGACCCCGGCAAGTTCCTGGCGATCACCCGCTGGGGCAAGTTCGCCCAGGTGATGGACGGGATCGCCGCCGCGAAGGCGGCCGGCATCCGGGTCAAGATCAATGCGGTCGCGCTCAAGGGCGTCAATGACGACGAGTTCGACACGCTGATCGGCTGGTGCGGGAAGCACGGCCACGATCTGACCTTCATCGAGGTCATGCCGATGGGCGACATCGGCGGAGAGACGCGGCTGGACCAGTACCTGCCGCTGTCGCTGGTCCGGGCCGACCTCGCGAATCGCTGGACGCTGACGGAGATCGACCATCGCACCGGCGGCCCCGCCCGCTATGTCCGGGTGGAGGAAACGGGCGGCCGGATCGGCTTCATCACGCCCTTGACCCACAATTTCTGCGAAAGCTGCAACCGCGTGCGGCTGACCTGCACCGGCACGCTCTATATGTGCCTGGGCCAGGAGGACGCGGCCGACCTGCGCGCGCCGCTGCGCCAGTCCGAGAGCGATGCGCCGCTGATCGCCGCCATCGAGGAGGCGATCGGCCGCAAGCCCAAGGGCCACGATTTCATCATCGATCGCCGCCACAACCAGCCGGCGGTGGCCCGGCATATGAGCGTCACCGGGGGGTAGGGAGATGGCCGCGCGCATCGCTTCGATTGTCTGCGCGGCGCTGCTCGCTTCCCTTCCCTCACCACCGCTCCGCGCCGATCTTGGCGATTATCCAATGGATGCACGGAGCCGGGAACTGGTCTATCTGGGCGAATATGGCGCCGAAAGGCTGCGCTTCTCCGTCGACGAGCGCGACCGGGTGATCCGCGAATGCTGGCAGGCCCCGCAGGCGCTGTGGAACACGGAGGAAGCATGGTCCTTCGCGCGGGCGCTTCTCCCCGACACGCTGGGGATGGAAACGCCGGTCAGGCTGCCCGCCGAATCGCCCTATGAGCGCTACCGCTATCTCGACGACACGACGATCATCCTGATGACCATCATCCCCGGCGCTTATGGCTCCATCGAGGTGCGCGGGCCGGGCTTCGAGGGTCGGCCCTGCCCGCCATAAGCGCCTGTCGCTTCCCGGAACGGCGCGCTAGAGTCCAACCCATCATGATGGATACCGCCCCCAATATCGCATCGGCCGTCGCGGGCAAGCGCGTCAGCTTCGTCGCCTCCGACACCGAGGAATCCTGCGCCGCCCTGTCGCGCCTGACCGCCCGATATGGCGACACACCCACGGAGGGGGCGGAGGTGATCGTCGCGCTGGGCGGAGACGGATTCCTGCTGGAGACGCTGCGCCGGCTCCTCGATCGCGGCGTGCCGGTCTTCGGCATGAATTGCGGGTCGGTGGGCTTCCTGCTCAACGACTATCGGGAGGACGGGCTGCTGGAGCGGCTGGCGGCCGCCGTGCCCGTGACGCTGCACCCGCTGCGGATGCTGGCCCGGCGGGTTTCGGGCGAGGAAGTCGCGGCGCTGGCGATCAACGAGGTGTCGCTGCTGCGGGAAACCCGCCAGACGGCCAAGCTGCGGATATCCATCGACGGCATCGAACGGCTGGACGAGCTGGTGTGCGACGGTGCGCTGGTGGCGACGCCGGCGGGGTCGACCGCCTACAATCTTTCCGCCCACGGCCCGATCATCCCGCTGGAGGCCGATGTGCTGGCCCTGACGCCGGTCAGCGCCTTCCGCCCCCGGCGCTGGCGCGGCGCGCTCTTGCCTTATGCCGCGCGGATCGTCTTCGACGTGCTGGAGGCGGGCAAGCGGCCGGTCAGCGCCGTCGCCGACGCGACGGAAGTGCGGGATGTCGCGCGGGTGGAGGTGACGGCGGATCCCAGCGTGGCGCTCACCCTCCTCTTCGATCCGGAGCATGCCTTGCAGGAACGCATCATCAAGGAACAGTTCCTGCCGTGACGCCCCGACCGCCGGTCGAGATATCTCCGCCGGACATCTCCGCCTACCAGGATGGCGGCACGGGCGTTCCCTGGTTCATCGCGCTGGACAGCGGGCGGCAGGGGCCGCATGTCCTGCTGACCGCGCTGGTCCATGGCAACGAGCCGTGCGGGGCGATCGCGCTGGATGCGCTGATGAAGGCGAGGCTGCGGCCGGCGGCGGGGAAGGTGACGCTGGGCTTCGTCAACGTCGCCGCCTATGCCCGCTTCGATCCCGCCGATCCCTGCCGGACGCGGTTCCTGGACCAGGACATGAACCGGCTGTGGGATTCGGCAGTATTGGAGGGAAAGTCGCGATCCCGGGAACTGGACCGGGCGCGGCAGATCAGGCCGATTGTCAACGAGGCCGACATGCTTCTCGACCTCCATTCCATGCAGCAGGACGCGACCTCGCTGATCCTGGCGGGCCGGCACGAGAAGGGGCTGGACCTCGCCCGGCGCGTCGGAACGCCGGAGACCGTGGTGCGCGACGACGGTCATCTGACCGGCCGTCGGCTGCGCGACTATGGCCGGTTCGGCGATTCGGAGGAGGATGCGGCGGCGCTTCTGGTGGAATGCGGGCAGCACTGGTCGGTCCGGGCGGCGGAAACGGCGCTGGAAACGGCGCTCGCCTTCCTGCTGCGAACCGGCGCGATCGACCGGGTTCCCGCCGGACTTCGCCCGCTCGCCGAGCCCCGGCCGCAACGGGTCGTGGATGTGACCCATACCGTCACCACCGCGACCGATCGCTTCACCTTCGCGGCGGATTTCCGGGGGCTGGAGGTGATGGAAAGGGCGGGCGCGCCGATCGGGCGGGACGGCGCGCATCCGATCCTCGCGCCGCACGATGGCTGTGTCATCATCATGCCGTGCCATAACGTCCGGAAGGGGCAGACCGCTGTCCGGCTGGGACGGTTCGTGGAGGCGGACGGGGTCGGCGACGGCGCTGAATAATCTCTGCCCGAGATTGACGCGACGCGCCAAACGGAGCATCGAAGGAGCGTCTTCCCCGCCGCCAACAGATTCCGATATGCCGTCCCTGTCCAAGCTGGCCGCCCGTCAGGTCGCCACCATCCGCGCCGTCGACTATTCCCGCATGGCTCTGGCGCTTGGCCTCGGCACGGCCGGCGGAGCGGTGCTCAACTGGCTGAACATGCCGCTGGCCTGGATGATCGGCGCGATGCTGACGACCAGCGTCGCCGCCATCGCGGGCGTCAGGCTGAACGTGCCGAAGGGGCTGCGCGGCTTCATGGTGATGGTGCTGGGCATCATGCTGGGCAGCGCCTTCTCCCCCGACATCGTGGGCCATCTGGGCCGCTGGACCGTCACGCTCGCCGGCCTCGTTCCCTATATCGCCATCTGCACCGCCGTCGGCATGGTCTTCCTCCGCTGCGTCGCGAAATGGGACAGCGTCACCGCCTATTTCACCGCCACCCCCGGCGGCTTCAACGAGATGGTGATGATGGGCAGCCAGCTGGGGGGCGACGAGAAGGCCATCGCGCTCAGCCACAGCGCGCGGATCATGCTGGTGATCTTCACCATTCCGGTCTGGTTCCGGTTCCTGGACGGCTATGACGCGGCGGCGCGCGGCGGGCTGGGGCCGGCGCTGACCGCCATCGCGCCCCTGGATTACCTGATGCTGGCGCTCTGCATCGTCGGCGCGCCGATCGCGGGCGCGCTCCGCATACCGGCGGACGCACTGGTCGGGCCGATGGTCCTGTCCGCAATCTTCCACCTTGCCGGCCTGACCGACGGATCGCCGCCGGCGCTCGCGATCGCCGCGGCGCAGGTGGTCGTCGGCGCCTTCATCGGCTGCCGGTTCGCGGGGACCACGATCCGCGGGGTGGCGGTCATCGGAGCGACCGCGATCGGTCTGACCCTCTGCCTTCTGTCCATCACCGTCGCCTTCGCGCTTCTCATGCATGCGCTGACCGGCATCGCCATAACGGAGCTGGTGCTGGCCTACGCGCCGGGCGGGCTGGCGGAGATGAGCCTGGTCGCCATCGCGCTGGGCGCGGACGCGGCCTTCGTCTCCACCCATCATATCGCGCGGATCGTCCTGATCGTCGTCTTCGCGCCGGGCCTGTTCCTGATGCTGCGCCGCCGGCGCCGGGCATCCTCCCGCCCTTCCCCCCCCTGGCGATTAGAAAGCTGCCCACTTTCGCGCATATGTGTCAGATTATGGCCGGGAGCTTTCGCCGGGGGGCGGAAGAAGGGGACTTCTGACAGGGGGTCGGGGCATGTTGCTGTCGCCGTTCAGCATTTTCGTCGTCGCCGTTCTGGTGCTGGCGATTCTCATCGTCTTCATGGGCGTCAAATCCGTTCCTCAGGGCAAGGAATGGACCGTTGAGCGGTTCGGCCGCTACACCCGGACGCTGAAGCCGGGCCTGAACATCATCGTGCCCTTCGTCGATCGCATCGGGTCGCGGATCAGCATGATGGAGACGGTGCTGGACGTGCCGTCGCAGGAGGTCATCACCAAGGACAACGCGATGGTGACCGCCGACGGCATCGTGTTCTTCCAGGTGCTGGACGCGGCCATGGCCGCCTATGAGGTCAACAATCTGGAACTGGCGATCCTCAACCTGACCATGACCAATGTCCGGTCGGTCATGGGATCGATGGATCTGGACGAGTTGCTGTCGAATCGCGACATCATCAATACCAAGCTGCTGTCTGTCGTGGACCAGGCGACCTCGACCTGGGGCGTCAAGGCCACGCGGATCGAGATCCGGGACATCAGCCCGCCGCGCGACCTTGTAGACGCGATGGGCCGCCAGATGAAGGCCGAACGCGAACGGCGCGCCACCATCCTGGAGGCCGAGGGCGACAAGCGCGCCCAGGTGCTGCGGGCCGAGGGGCTGAAGCAGGCCGCGATCCTGGAGGCAGAGGGCCGGCGCGAAGCCGCCTTCCGCGACGCCGAGGCGCGGGAGCGGGGCGCGCAGGCCGAGGCCGAGGCGACGCGCATGGTGTCCGAAGCGATCGCCGCCGGCGACATCCAGGCGATCAACTATTTCGTCGCCAACCGCTATGTCGATTCGCTGAAGGAGATGGCGTCGGCGCCCAACCAGAAGGTCTTCTTCATGCCGATCGAAGCGGCCGGGGTGATCGGCGCCATCGGCGGCATCACGGAGATCGCGCGGGAGGCGTTCGGCGGCAGCGGCGGCAATGGCGCGACGCCGCCGGCCGGCCCCCGCCCGCCGGTTCCGCCGCGCCCGGCCTCGCCCTGGGGAGGCCCGTCCGGCGCCCCCGTGGTCGAGGGCGCCTGACGGAAGGATCGGACGATGGAAGCGATCGAAATCTCCTTCTGGTACTGGTGGGTCGCCGCGATGGCGTTCGTGGTGCTGGAGATCCTGGCGCCGGGAATCGCCTTCCTGTGGCTCGGCGTCGGCGCGGGCGCGGTCGGCTTCCTCCTGCTGATCGTGCCGGCCCTCTCCCTGCCGCTGCAGATCCTGGTCTTCGCCGTGCTGTCGGTGGCGGGCGCGATCCTGGGCCGGCGCTGGTTCCGGCCGAAACCGTCCGACAGCGACGAACCGGCGCTGAACCGGCGCGGCGCCTCCTATGTCGGCCGTGTCCTGATCCTCAGCACCGCGATCGAAAACGGCTATGGACGAGCCAAGATCGGCGATGGCGTATGGACCGTCCGCGGCAACGATATGCCCAAGGGCGCCACCATCCGAGTCATCGGCGCGGACGGCACGACCCTCCTGGTGGAACGGCATGTAGAGACCGGGGCTTCCGCGGAACCCGCCTGAGTACCGATAGTGAGCAACCGGGAACATAGTTGACGTTATAGACCGTTAGGATCGTTGACAGATTTCTGGTTTTGTTCTGCTTCACGGCGGCCCGGCCGGGCCGCCGTGAAGCGGCGCAATTTGTGGGTGCG